>JACQWK010000441.1 GCA_016209525.1 Verrucomicrobiota bacterium | reverse complement strand
TCCGCGTGTAGTCCATCCCACGGTCTCCTCTGTATGAAGCCCCTGCAACCGGTGATCGAAGCCAAGGGTTGGGAAATCTTCGTGCGGATGCGCGGGGAGACGCCGAGCGTGTTTAGCCGCAGAAACCTCGCGGGAAGGTTTTTGGATTGGTCCGCGCACAATGCGGCCCTGAAGGCTCAGCTTTTTCGGTTGGTCGATGTCCTCCCCGCCCTGCGATCCTCGAGAGACGTTGCCGAGCATGCCTACGAATACTTGAAGCACCATGCCAACGCCCTCCCCGCTCTGGCTCGCGCCGCAATCCGGCTTTCCCGAATCCTTCCGTGGCCGGCCGCCTTCGCCGCTCGGCAGAGCGTGGCTCAACTCGCAAGGAATTTCATTGTGGCGCCCACCAGCGCCCAAGCCATCCCCGTCCTCCGCAAACTGCGAAGCTTCCCGATTGCGTTCACTGTGGATATCCTCGGGGAAACGGCCGTCAGCGAGGCCGAAGCGGAGCGGTACGAGGCGCGCTACCTCGAATTGATTGACGCGCTGGCGGATGAAGCGGAACGCTGGCCGCGCATCGACCAAATCGACTGCGATGATCGCGGTGAACACCCGAAGGTCAATCTCTCGGTCAAAGTCTCGGCGCTCTATTCGCAGATCCGCTCGCCCTGTCCGGAGGACGCGTTGTTCCACCTCAGTCAGCGGCTGCGCCCGTTGCTGAAGCGGGCCAGGCATCGAGGTGTATTTATCAACCTGGACATGGAAACCACGGCGCTCAAGGAAGTGATATTCGCCTTGTTCCAACGGCTGTTGGATGAGCCCGAGCTCAGGGATTACCCACACGCGGGCATTGCCCTCCAGGCATATTTGAAGGAATCCGAGCGCGATTTGGACCGGCTTGTTCAATGGGCCAAGGACCACCGCCGGACGATCACGATCCGGCTCATCAAGGGAGCCTACTGGGATTACGAAACGGTGCTGGCACAACAACGCGGATGGCCAGAGCCCGTGTTTCAACACAAGCACGAGACCGACGCCAGTTTCGAACACCTGGCGGGCCGTATGCTCGAGAACGCTCCACAGATCCGTTGCGCCTTTGCCACCCATAGTGTGCGCAGCATCGCGAGTTGCATCGCCCAAGCGGAAAAAGCAGGCCGGCCGCGCCGGAGCTACGAGTTTCAGATGCTTTACGGAATGGCCGAGCCCATCAAATCGGCCTTGATTCAGATGGGTTACCGCGTCCGCGATTATTGCCCTGTTGGGGAAATGTTGCCGGGGATGGGTTACCTCGTCCGGCGCTTGTTGGAGAACACTTCCAACGAAGGCTTCCTTCGCGTCGCTTTCTCGGATCATCTCTCGCCCAAAGAATTGCTCCGTGATCCGGAGGAAATCGAGAGGCAACCGTCTTGGGAACGGGATGATGGTCAGGCTGACGAAACGGCGCGGCCGGTCTCTGGACTGACGGTTGGCGGGGCCTCCGCTTCCGGTAGTTCGAGCGCGGGCATGCCGACCGAACCGGGAGGCGGCGAGCATGGCCCACATTGTCAAGTTGATCCTGAGCCATTTCAAAACGAGCCGCACACAGATTTCACATCGGCAGCCAACCGCGAGAGCTTCGCCGACGCGCTGCAAGCGGTTCATGGCGGGTTGAACCGAAGATATCCGATCTTCATCGACAATCGTCCGATTTGGACACAGGACGAAATCGTTTCGATCAATCCCGCGCGACCCTCCGAAGTAGTCGGCCGCGTCGCGCGCGCGGGGATTGCTGAAGCTGACGCGGCCCTCGCCAGCGCACGGGCCGCGCTGCGGCAGTGGAGCCGGCTCAGCGTCGAACAGCGAGCCCGTTTCCTGGAAACGACCGCATCGGTCTTGCGCGCGGATCGTTTCCGGTTCGCCGCCCTCGAAATCTTTGAAACGGGCAAGAACTGGAGCGAGAGCGATGCGGACGTGGCGGAAGCGATCGACTTCTGCAGTTATTATGCCGCGGAAATGCGGCGGATAGGCCCGGAACACAACCGCGTTCCAGGAGAGTTGAATACGCTTCACTATCTGCCGCGAGGCGTCGCCGTGGTGATTGCGCCGTGGAATTTCCCCCTGGCCATTCTCTGCGGCATGACCATGGCGGCGCTCGTCGCCGGCAACACAGTGATTCTAAAGCCGGCCGAGCAATCTTCGGTGACAGCGGCGTGGTTCCTGGAGGTTTTACAGCGCGCCGGCCTTCCGCCCGGCGTCGCCAATTTTCTCCCCGGTTACGGCGAAGAAATCGGAGAGTATCTGGTGAACCATCCCCAGATCGATCTGATTGCGTTTACCGGCTCGCGCGAAGTGGGCCTTCGGATTTGCGAGGCGGCGGGCCGCACCTCGCCGGGCCAGACGCATTTGAAGAAGGTCGTCTGTGAAATGGGCGGGAAGAACGCCGTCATTGTCGATGCGGACGCCGATTTGGATGAAGCGATCCCCGGCGTGGTCTTTTCCGCCTTCGGTTATCAAGGGCAAAAGTGTTCCGCCCTTTCCCGGGTCATCTTGCTCGACGGGATTTACGAACAGGCCCTGATCCGATTGATCGAGGCGGCTCGAAGTTTGCGGATCGGATTCCCGGAGGATCCCGCTACCGTCATCGGTCCGCTCATCGATCAAGCGGCGCACGGTCGCGTCCGCCAATATGTTGAGATTGGAAAACAGGAAGCGATCCTGGCGTATCAAGGCCAAGCACCTCCCTCAGACGGTTATTTCGTCCCGCCTGCAATCTTCACGAATGTTCCGCCAAAAGCCCGCATCGCGCAGGAGGAAATCTTCGGTCCGGTGCTTTGCGTCTTGAAAACCAAAGATATCGATGAGGCTCTGGCTTTGGCCAACGACAGCGTGTATGCCTTGACGGGAGGGCTCTACTCCCGCAATCCGGCCCATATCCAGCGAGCGAAAGCAGAGTTCCAGGCGGGCAATTTGTACATCAACCGGCCGATCACCGGCGCGCTGGTCGGACGCCATCCCTTTGGCGGCTTCAAGCTTTCCGGCGGTGGATCCAAAGCCGGCGGACGCGATTACCTAAAACATTTCCTTTTGCCCCGCGTCGTGACGGAGAATCAGATGCGCCGAGGTTTTGCTCCCGCCGAAACAGATGGGGCCGAGTTTGTGTTTGGTGGGTAGCTTGCCAAACGGATTTTAGCACGGAAAGGAACCCAGAATCGGTTAGTAGTCCCGGCTTCAGCCGGCCTGGCGTTCGGCCAATCCGCGGCGCCGGAACTCCGCTCGCCGCGCCGCCTAAGAGCTGGATTCAGTGCGAAAGTGCTAATGGAAAGCTTGCTGGTTGTTCGAACGCACGTTGGGCACATGAACCCGTTGATCGGTGGGGCGAGACTCCCGTCGAGCCCTGACTTCTTTGCCTGGAATAAGGCCAGGGCTCGACAGGAGTCTCGCCCCACCTTGAGGTACATGGAGAAGGTCGCCGCTCATCTCTTCGCGCCGGCGAGCGGAAGATAACCCGATGAAAGAAGATACCCACGAGACCGGCGGCGAAGAGCCGCTCCAGCTTCCAATCGACGGGGTGTTGGATCTGCACACGTTTCAACCCAAGGAGATCAAAGATCTTGTTCCCGCCTATCTGGCCGCATGTCAGGAGAAGGGCATTCTTCAAGTCCGCATTATCCACGGGAAAGGAATCGGAAACCTGAGGAGGACGGTCCACGCGCTTTTGGCGAAACTCCCAGAGGTGGCTTCATTCGCTCTCGCCAGCGAGCATTTCGGGAGCTGGGGCGCCACGATTGTGAATCTGCGTGATCCCGGAACGCGCCGTTAGAGCCTGTTTGGAAAACCTATTTGGTTACCACTGGCTGTCAGCCTCAGGACTCTTGATCCCACGGGCAAGGTCTCAACGCCCATGGAATTTGCCAGGCCCGCTGTTCCCCTCACCCCGGCCCTCTCCCCAAGGAGAGAGAATCCCTGCCGTAGAGCTCGGCTAAACTGTGAAGGCTGAACAGTTCCGCGCACGGCGATCAATTCTCCCTCTCCCCTGGGGAGAGGGCCGGGGTGAGGGGGAAGTGCCTGTCAGACAGCACGACCAGGGTCAGCGCAATTCCAAGGAGACCGGTGCTGCGATGCCGCATTCCTTCGACTCAATCGTTATCCGCGGGATCAGGACGGCTTGGATTGGCTCGCACCACCCACGTTCCGTTGATCATGCTGGCCGCGACGTCGCCCGTCTGATTGACAATCGCTTCGTACGGACTTGCGACATCGGTCCGCGCCGGCAAAACAATGATGTCTGCAAACGCGCCGGACGAAAGCTCACCGGCTTTTCCCTCCATTCCCAAGGCCCGCGCGCCGTTGACTGTGGCCATGCGGACGACTGTCTCCGGCGAGACGTCATGCGCACTCCCCGCGAAAGCGCGCATCTCGGCGAACAAATCCAGTTCAGGTTTTTGGCGCCGGGCCGATGTCACGCTCACCAGACTGTCGGTCCCCAAACAGATGTTGACGCCGCATGCGGCCAACTCGGCCTGGGGAAACGGAGCATGGCCAAAATAACGATGACTGCGCGGACAGTGCGCGACGCTTACGCCCCGCCGCCCCAACAGCTCCGCATCGCCACGAGCGAGATAGTTCACATGGACGGCCAGAAGATTTTTGGATAACAGCCCGCACTGTTCGAGACGCTGGATCGGCGAGCCATGGCCGCAATCCGTCATGTCCCGTTGCCGCTTGAGCCAGTTGTAAAGGGGCCCGCGCCGGTGGACGAACATATCGAATTCCGCCAAGGATTCCGCCACGTGGATGCACAGCCGCCATCGTCGTTCGTGAGCAGTCCGAGCCGCCAGTTCCAGAAGCTCCGCCGTCGTCGAGTAAGGCGCATGGGGTGATAGGCCTGTGGAGCAGAGTGGATGCGCCAATGTGCCAATTTTTTCGATGGCCTCCGAAAGGATCTCCCGAACGGGTCGCCGGGCTTTTACCCCGGTCATCTCAAGGAAGGAGAGAACCCGCAGCGGTGTCGAGGTCCAAGCTTCCGGCAGCAGTTCGGGCACGGCCTCGATATCACCGACGCAGGTCACGCCGCGGCGGACCAACATCTTTGCGCCGTGCAGCCAAGATTGAGCGTAGTCCGAGTAGGTCCATTGGGCCTTCAACGCGAGCAGAGCCTTGATCCAATCCGGAAAGGACCGCGGGCTTGGGATTTGTCCGCGCATCTCCGTGTAATCCAAGTGGCAATGGGCGTTGACCAGTCCGGGCATGACCAGCACTTCGCCCAGGTCAAGAACCTCCCGTCCTGCGCGCGGCTTAACATCCGTCCACTTTGCGACCTCGGTGATGCGGCTATTGGAAACGCAGAGGACGCCGTCGTCGATCGGCGGTTGAGCCACCGGCACAATCGTGCGCGCGCGTAAAATCATGAAGTCCGCAAGTTCGATTCCACTTCCCTGTCCCTCACTTCATCCTCACTGCTGTTGAATTCAGAGACTCGGGGGGCAGATTTCTGCTTCCTCTCCCCGCGAATGGGCAATCGCGAGCGCTTCTAGCCCAATCAAAGCCCGGCTTCCTGGCGCCGGCGCTTGGTTTTGGCGGCTTGGGTATGCTTGCGCGCTTTGTACTTGCTGTGGCGTTTGCGGATTTGTTGCTCGACCTTTTTGGTGACCAGATCAATCGCCGCATAAAGGTCGCGTTCCGAATCTTCCGCAAACAGATCAGGCCCCGGCATCGTCAGGCGCATCGAACAGGCAAAGGCGCGTTCCGGCATTTTTCTGTGGTCGTGTTCCAAAGTGACCCGCACATCGATCGCAAAGCGGTCCAAATGCTCCAACTTGTCAATCCGGTTGCGGATATGATCCTCAATGGCCTTCGTCAGCGTCACATTATGCGTCGATAGAATCAAGTTCATGGCGCAATGTTGCTCGGTTAAAGGGATAAAATCCAGCCAAACCACGTGGGACGAGGAAAATTACGAAGATTTTCGTTGACATCTACGAACACGTTCGTAGATTCTGGCGCCCGTCCACAAGATCAATCGTTTCTATGCCGAAGCCTTCCTTGCCCCGTCCCACCGACGCCGAACTCTCCATCCTTCGGGTCCTCTGGCGCCGCGGTCCCAGCACGGTCCGCCAAGTGCAGGACGAGCTCGGGGACGAAACCGGTTACACCACCGTGTTGAAATTCCTCCAGATCATGACCGACAAAGGCTTGGTCACGCGCGATGACTCGCAGCACGCGCACGTCTATCAGGCGCGCCTGGCGGAGGAGGAAACCCAGCGCCAGCTCGTCGCCGACCTGTTGGACCGAGCCTTCAGCGGCTCGGCCAAAAAGCTGGTCGTGCAGGCGTTGTCGGCGAAGAAAGCTTCGGCCGAGGAATTGGCCGAGATTCGGAAGCTGCTGGACGAAATGGAAAGGAGGCCGCGATGATCACGGCCGACAACGAGGCCATCGAATTCTTCCGGCACCCGCTCATCCTCGCGCTCGGTTGGGCGCTGATTCACTTTCTCTGGCAAGGCGCACTGATCGCTTCGCTGTTGTTCGTGGCGCAAACCGCCTTGCGCAAGAGTTCCGCCAATTCGAGATACATCGCCGCCTGCCTCGCTTTGCTGTTCATGGCCGCGGGTCCGCCGACGACTTTTTGCTTTCTGGCAAAGGCCCGCAAACAAGCACTGAGCCCCGCGGCGGTGACGATGTCGCGTGTTCAAGAGACGGTCGTGGCAACGCCGGTGAGTTTCACAATGACGGCGGCTGGTCAGAGACAGACTTCCCTGAAGCCAGCGGTGGAGCCATTCACGGCGCGGTTGCAGAAGCAATTGCCGTGGATTGTGGCGGCATGGCTCGGAATCGTCTGTTTGCTTTCGCTCCGGCTGTTGCTTGGCTATGGCCGTGTGCGCCGGATTAGACGCCTTTCTTGCGAATCGCTCGGGGTCTCCTGGACGGAAAAACTTGTGGACCTGGCGAATCAACTTCGCGTCAGCCGTCCGGTGCGGCTATGCCAATCGGCCTTGGTGGAAGTGCCAACGGTGATCGGCTGGCTGCGGCCGGTGATTCTCTTCCCTGCCAGCGCGCTGGCCGGCCTGTCGCCCGCGCAACTCGAAGCCATCCTCGCGCACGAACTGGCCCACGTCCGGCGCCACGATTATTTGGTCAACTTGCTTCAGAACCTCATCGAAACGCTGCTTTTTTACCACCCGGCCGTCTGGTGGGTCTCGCGCCAACTCAGCCAGGAGCGGGAGCTGTGCTGCGACGATCTGACCGTGCTAGTCTGCGGCGACCGGATGGTTTATGCCACGGCACTGGCAATGCTGGAGGAATCACGCTGCGCCGCTGGAGGATTGGCCTTGGCGGCGACCGGGGGATCGCTGCTGGGGCGCATCCGGAGACTGGCCGGACTGCCGACCCAATCCGATCGTTCCGGGTGGTGGCTTGCGGGGACGGTGGCATTGCTGCTGGTGGGCGCGTTCCTCTTCGTAAGCCGCGGCTCACTGATCGCGGCCGCCTCAGCCAAGGCCCCGAACGCCTCCGGATCAACGTCAACCCTTGCGGGCTCCGCTGAGTCGGCTCCGCCGGGTGGGAACGGGAACCAACCCCTCGCTCCAGAGACGGAAACCAAGCCGTCAGTTCCACAGCTCTTGAGCCGAACATGGCAGCTTGATCCGGACACGTTTTTCCCGAACCTCGCCAGAACTCTCGGAGAAACCGAAGTGCCGACAAATCTGATCACACGGTCAAGGTTGGTCCGAGCGTTCGTTGGCAAACTCGGCATCGACCTGGCACTCGAGCCGGCGACGAATCGGGTCGTTCGACTTGGCCCTAACGCGTTCGGCGGGGAAATCCAAGTTCCGGGTGGTCGCAAGGCTATTTTCCTCAGCCACGGCAATGGAATGCTCTCCGTTCGAGTCACAAAAAGTGAACTGGACCGGATTGAAGCGGCCGTTGAGTTTCTGAACACCAATTCGATCCCAACCACCACACCGAAAGACGGCAAGACTGAAAGCTCTCGTGTCCCTTCGCCTCCGCCTTCGCTCAACGACGACGTCGCCACACTCATCCGAGATGCTCGACTGCTGATCGAATTGGGCAAGCTTGATGAAGCCGAGGCAAAGCTTGCCGAAGCGGTGAAGCAAGATCCGGAAAACAAAAAGGCGCTCTCTTACCTGAATTTCATCCGAGAAATGCGCCAGTCCACGAAATCTCAGGTCGAGACGATCCTCAGGCAAGCGCTGGCCGATTTTGAGAGCAATCAATACTCGATTGAGGATTACGCCGTGGTAATCAGTCGGCGCACGCCCGGTCGGCAGCAGCTTTATACCCGGACGTTCCGGGTTGATCCGAACACTTTCGTCAGGAAATTGGGTGAAGTCATGCCAGACCAGAACGTGCAGACAAATCTGAACGAGGCGGTTTGGACCTTCTGCAGGAGGCTTGGTATTGATTTGCTGCCGGACCGAGTGACTCACGCTCACGGTAGCGGATTGTCCAGTGACGAATTCCCTCGACCACGGACCATTCCGGCTGTTGCTGTCACAACCAATGACAGAGCAATCTTTTTCAACGACCGCACCGGAATCCTGTTCGCGCGCGCCACGCTGGAGGACCTTGACATCATCGAGCAAGGGCTTGCCGTCCTGAATTACGCGCCGAAGCAGATTCAGATCGACGCGAAGTGGGTCGAACTTTCCGACGTGGACGCCAAGGCGCTGGGATTGGATTGGTTCTTGGACAGAACACGGATTGACTCCGGCGGCGGCACAAATGAGCAGGGCCGGCCGAATCCTTCGGCATTCTCGACAAACGCCTCGGCCAAAACCGTTCCTTCAGGCGGCGACGACCGGCGGATGAAGAATGCGGCTCTCGCGGCCGTGACCGGCGTTCTGACCGAGGCGCAATTCAACTATTTGATGAAGGTCTTCAAACAGCGAAGTGGCGTAACGCTCCTCGCGAGCCCGAGCGTCACCACGGTCAGCGGGCGGCCGGCTCAGCTTGAAGTGGCGGAGCCCAGGAAAGTGGTTATTGGCCGGCAGATCACCACGACTTCCAAAAGCGACGGCGATGGAGTCGGAGTCAACTATCTCACCGAGGATTTTCCGGTCGGGTCGTCCGTGGAGGTCACTCCGCGCGCGCTTGACGATCCGAATTCGATCCAGATTGAAATTGGAGCCAAAACCACCGAGTTCGTCGGATACGACGAGCCCACTCCAGAGCAGAATCGGATCAAGGTTGACGGCGCCCCGGATTCTTCTCCCTTGACTGCCGTCCTGCCGTTGCCTCGCTTTCGCATCCGTGAAGCACGCGGCAACGCCACCATCTGGGATGGACAAACCATCGTGCTGAGCGGCTTCCGTTCCCGTGAAACGCGTGACCCGAAAGTCAAGGTGCCGGTCCTGGGCGATCTCCCGCTGCTCGGGCGTTTGTTCCGATCCGACTCCGCATCGAAGACCAACAAACATCTTCTCCTCTTCGTCACGCCGACCATTGTTGATCCCGCTGGGAATAGGGTCCGCTCGCAGGAAAACTCGCCTTAAGGCTGAAGGTGGCGGTGAAAACGGCCTGGGATTTCTGGACGACTGATCGACGCTGATAAACCCTAAGGAAGGCACGCGACTCGACCTGGGGCCATCGGACTCCTCCAAGCACAAAAGCCGCGAAGCGTTTGGAGCGCGGCTGATTCATCGCCGCTTTGGCCAGAGAGCTGGCACTCCAGTTTCGCGGCGGGTTGGGGATTACGCCATGACAAACTTGCGATGGGCCGGGAAGACTCCGCGCAGCGCCCGCGATATTTCGTCCTGCAACGCTTGGAGTTCCTGGTAACGCCGGACGTTCTCCTTTCGCGGTTGCGCGGTTTGGGCGCGGTGCAGTTGCACGAATTGATCCGTGATCTCGGCGATCGAGACTCTCTCGCCCTGAACGCGGCGCCAGCACCACAGGGCCTGCAAAGCCGCGCCGTAGGCCGCGCCTTCGCCGACTTTCAAGGTGACGACTTCGGCGTTGAAAATGTCCGCCATCATCTGCCGCCAGAGCTTGGAGTTCGCGCCGCCGCCCGTGGCGCGGATTTGTCTTGGCTTCACGCCGAGCTCTGACAACCGGCGCAGGCCGTAATTCATCCCCAGCGTCACGCCCTCCATCGAGGCCCTCGCGTAATGGGGAGCGGTGAATGTCTTCGGAGTGACGCCGAAGAAAACGCCCGTGCCATCGGGCACGTTCGGAGTGCGTTCGCCTTCGAGGTACGGAAGCAGGAGCAAACCCTCTGAACCCGCCGGAGCTTTGCCCGCCTCGTTGTCGAATTTCTTGTGATCCCAGCCAAAATCGCGCCGCACCATTTCCGTCGCGACCGTGACGTTCATCGTGCACAGGAGCGGGAGCCAGCGACTCGTGGAGTCGCAAAAGGCCGCGATCTCGCCTTGCGGATCGACGACCGGTTTTTCCGAGCAGGCGTAAATCGTGCCGCTGGTGCCAAAGCTGGCGGTGATCACGCCTTGCCGAGTGTTGCCCGTCCCGACGGCGCCCATCATGTTGTCGCCGCCGCCGGCGCTCACCAGAACGTCCGTGCGCAAACCCAGCGCTTTGGCCGTGGAAGCCTGCAAACGTCCCGCGGGTTGATCACTGGGGATCAACAGCGGCAATTTGCCCGCCAGACTTGGGTCGATGGCGCGAAGCACTTTGTCCGACCAGCGGCGCGTTTTGACGTCGAGGAGGGCCGTGCCGCTGGCATCGCCGAATTCCATGACTTTTTCGCCGGTGAGCCAGTAATTCAGGTAATCATGCGGGAGAAGCACGGTGGCGAGGCGCGCGAAGTTTTTCGGCTCGCGCTTTTTCAGCCAGAGAATCTTCGATGCAGTGAAGCCGGGGAGCACCGCGTTGCCCATCGCGCGGATGGTGGCTTTGAGGCCGCCCAGCTTGGCCATGATTTCTTCGCACTCGGCGGCGGTCGAGGTGTCGCACCAGAGCTTGGCCGGACGAATAACGGCGTCGGCCTTGTCGAGCGGCACGAAACCGTGCTGCTGGCCGCTCACGCCCATCGCCTTGACTTCGGCGGCGCCGGCCTTGGCTGCCTTGAGCGCCTGTTTGATCGCTTTGGCGGTCGCGTCGCGCCAGGTGTGCGGATGCTGTTCCTTCGCGCCGGGCGGAAGGTTTGGGATTAAATCGTAAGCTTGGGACGCGCTGGCGAGGACTTTGCCGCTACGCGCGTCCACGACAAGGACCTTGGTGGACTGTGTTCCGCTGTCGATGCCAATCAGAAGTGTTCTCATAGAATCAGCCCGCATGAATGGCCGTCAGAATGGCGAAGCCATTTCTAGGTGTCCAATCTTTCCTGAGCCAGTGAGCAACCCTTCAGAGCGTGTTTGAATCCACGAGTGGGACGGGCTACCAGCCCGTTTTGGGCTTCAAAGCCCTGGAGCGCAGACATGAAGTCTATCAGTATCCGTCGAAATCGTCCCAAGTCGCGACGATTTTTCGGGCGCGCGGCCTACCAGGCCGCAGCGGCCGCACACGGAATGCGAGGCTCGGAGATTTTCGGGCGCCTCGGTCTTTTGGAGCCGCTGCGGCCTGGTAGGCCGCGCGCCATTTTGGTTGCGGCTTCGCAGGACTGCACGGAATTTGCAGTCATGGCACCTAATTCGGCCACGATTCCCGTTCTCATGAAGGTTGCTCCCTTCCGTCCGGTGCGATAACATCGCCATAAGTTCTCAAAGATTCTCACTATGAAATACCCCATTCCTTTTGCCCGGCTCGCGGTGATCTCAGGCCTCATCGCGGTCGTTGGCGCTCTGTCCCTCCGCGCCGAATTCATTCAACCCGTCGCCGTGCTCGCTTCCAACGGCGAAGCGACACAAGACGCGCTCATCAACGGACTAGGCCTGGACAATCCCGGCCCCGGTTCCGTGCAGTCCATCCACAGCCGAGAGAATGCGGAAATGTGGTCGGTCGTCGGCTCCATCAAAGCCGACGCCGTTTTCGATCTCGGCAAGACGGTCGATCTGACGAAGGTCTATGTTTGGAACTTCAACGTCACGGACAACACCGACCGAGGCATGAAAGATGTCGAAGTGTTGGTTTCGCCGGACGCCAACATGACCAACGCCAATTTCACCGCCATTGCTGTTGTCACACTGAAGGAAGGCGGCGAAGCGGCCCAATCCTTCAATGTCGTCGGCACGAACGTGCGCTTGGTCAAGCTCAAGGGCATCACGAACTGGGGTCATGGCTGGTCGGTCGGCTTGGCCGAAGTGCGCTTCGAGAGCGGCGACATCACCGGCGAGGTGCCCAGCGTCATTGTCGCGAACCCGCATGAAGGCGATGTCATCCCCTTCGGCACGGATATCATGATCGACGCCCGCGTCACCGACCGCGACAACAATCTCCTCAAAGTCGAGTTCTTCGACGGCGACACGAAACTCGCCGAAAAGACCGCAAGCCCGTACACCTTGGCCGTCAAGGCGCCCGCGAAAGGCGACCACGCCTTTCGCGTCGTCGCTACGGACCGCTCCAATTTCGTCGGATGGGTCACCGTGAACACTACCGTCCGTGAATTCGTGGCTGACCGCATCGTTCAGATCGACGACACGTCGGACGAAGGGACCAGCCTGAACCAGATCGTTTACACCGGCACCTGGAACCTCGCGCAAGGCAACCCCAACGATCCGCGTTTCAAGAACAACGATCACTACTCCGACGTCCGCAATGCTTACTTCGAAGTGAAATTCAAAGGGGTGAAGATCGATGTGTTCGCCACGGTGGCCAGCCATCACGGCTCGGCCATTGCGACGATCGACGGCGGCACGGAATACACCGTGAGCTACAAAACGCCGCAGAGAAATGAGCAGGTCCTCGTTTGGAGCAGCCCCATTCTTCCCAACCGCGAGCACGTGCTGCGCATCCGTGTCTTCGGCAATGGCGTGGTCACGGCAGATCGTTTCGATGTGCACGTTTCGGATAAACCGGAAGTGGAAAAAGCCGCGCTCAAAAAGATCATGCCGAGCCTTTCCGAACTCATCGTCGAGGTGGAGGACGCGGGCCGGAGCGTGGTCGATCCGGCCACTGTCAAGCTCTCCGTGGACGGCGCATTGGTGACGTCATCGGTCGTCAAGGCGGGAAGCGTCACGACGCTCACCTACAAACCGGCCACGCCTTTTCCGGCTGGATCAAGCCACACACTCCAGGTGGAAACCAAGGATTCGACCGGCGCTGCTCTCACGCTGGAGTCGCCGTTCGTTCTGCCCAAACCTTTCTTTCCGTTGACGGGCCTGGGCGGCCCCGGCAGCACCGCGGGAAAATGGGGTCTGCGCCAAATTTGGAACGCGGGCCGCGCGGATGCCATCGTCTCCGCCGTCGAGATCGCCCTCCAGGCGACTCAGCCGGGATTCACGGGCAAGATTCACGACACGACGGCCGCCGTCATCAACTTTGCCAAAACCGCCAATCCCGGCTCGGGCGGTTATTTCCCGAACGACGAGCCGCTCCCGGCCGAAACGCAGGGGCTCACGGAAAGCGATTATGTGATCGTCGCTCGCGCCCGAGTGAGAATTCCACGCGCCGGGGACTGGACCATCGGCGTCCACAGCGACGAGGGATTTGGCCTCCGTTTCATGGGAGCGCCGTTTGCCAGCGTGAGCGGCAACGGCGTCCGCGACGATAATTTTCCGGAATTCATGGCCTACCAGACCAACACCGGCGACAGCAGCACGCGCGGGATTCTCAAGGGCATTGCTGCCGGCGTCTATGAGATCGAGTTCATCGCCTGGGAACGAGCCGGCGCGTCGTATTTCGAGATTTATGCCGCGGAAGGTGCCTTCGAGAACGATGCCGACACCGACCTGTGGCAATTGATCGGCGGGCCCGGCGGTTTGGAGATCGTCGCGGCCAGCCCGAAGGTGACGGCGCTGGCATTGGCGAGAGCAGGCGACCGAGTGACCATCGACTTCGCCACGTCGGCGCCGGCTGGCCAGTATCAACTCCAAGAGAGCGCTGACTTGAAGAGCTGGCAGCCGGTCGTGGCGGCGACATTTGAAAAGACGGCGAACAATAATCTTCGCGCTTCCGTGGGAAACGTCGCTGGCAACGTGCGGTTCTACCGTGTGGTGCTCTTGGGCGTTACGCCGTAAGAGAAGTGCTTCAAATGCCAGGCTGTCCAATGCTGGGCGGGCTTCCAGACTGCAGGCTCGGGCGACATCCTTGAGCCTGAGCCAACCAATCGGAGCGCGGGCGGCCCGCCCGCGAGATTCACACTCTCCTACAAAATTGCGGGCGAGCCGCCCGCGCTCCAGCCCGTTCGTGGTTCACGGCTGCATTGCGCACCGGAAGCGCTCGGGGGCTGCTCATAAACTCCGGAACGCCGGTCTCCGATCCGGCGCGCGATTCTCCAGCGGCACCGATTCGCGCCGGGTCGGAGACCGGCGCTCCGGGTCAAGGGCGCCGTGCGCGTCAAGATGTCGGGGAGTTCTCATAGCGGTCGTAAGGCGGACACTCTTGTCCGTCCGTGCTAAGAAAACGCGCGGACAGGAGTGTCCGCGTTACGCTGCGCCGCCCCTTCGCGGATTATCTGTTGGCGAGCGGGGCCGGTCATCGTGTATGTTCCTGGCGTGTCAAACCGTGCTCAGAGCGCCGGTTTCCAAGCGCGGAGTTATGCGCGATGCAGGGCCTTCGTCGCCGGCGCACTTCTCCTGGGGGACCTGTGTTCAGCGGTTGCTGCTCCGGCTCCCGATTATACGCGCGACGTTAAGCCGATCCTCGAAAAGCGTTGCGCTTCCTGCCATGGCCGACTGAAGCAAAAAGCGCATCTTCGACTCGACGCCAGCGCGCTGATTCACAAGGGAGGCAAGAACGGTCCCATCATCGTCACGGGCAAGAGCGGCGATAGCCCGTTGATCCGGCGCGTCTCGTCCACGGACGAGAGCGAACGAATGCCGGCGGATGGCCAACCTTTGAGCGCCGAACAGATTTCGCTGCTCGCCGCCTGGATCGACGCAGGGGCGCCGTATCCCGAGGACGAGAACGTGCCGGCGTCGCCGGCCGAACATTGGGCGTTTCAAACGGTGCGGCGTCCCGCCGTGCCCCCGGTGAAGAATGGCGCCTGGTGCCGGAATCCCATCGATCGCTTCGTGCAACTGTATTCAGGCGGCGGACATATCGAGGACACGTGGGACGGCCACAACGATTGCGTCACCAACCATAAGTTGCACGCGGGTGAAACCGACAAACCCATCGCCGCCCTGATGGCCGACCTCAAGCGGACCGGCCTGTGGGAGGAGACCCTGCTGGTCTGGGGCGGCGAGTTTGGCCGCACTCCCACGAGCGAAGGCCTCGGCAAGCCGGGCCGCGACCACGATTGGCACGGCTTTTCGATGTGGCTTGCCGGAGCCGGTGTCAAGGGCGGCCAAGCGATTGGCGCGACCGACGAGTTTGGCTTCAAGGCAACGGAGGATCCTGTCCACGTTTCCGATTTGCACGCGACCATGCTGCACCTCATGGGTCTGGATCACCGCAAGCTCACTTTTTTCCACTCCGGCTTGGATCAGCGGCTCACGGGCGTCGTCGAGCGCAACGTCGTGACCAAAGCGCTGGCGTGACGCCGATGAGGCTACAAATCCCCGCGGCTAGGTTGATCCATCCTCCAGGCGACCAAAAGTTGGCTGATGTTCAGCATCGCGGCGCGCAGATTCTCGCGGAAATCGACCGCGGCCTCCGCATCCGCCGGACAAACCCTAACGTCCCGGAACTTGCCGAACCGCCGCCGATTGCAAATCGGCGATACGGCAGAGTGCAACTCTGCGCTACACCAGAAACGCCGCGGCAGCGGCGCATCCACCACGTTGAAATCAGGACATGACGGCCTTCCGCGGCTCCACGCGCGCCACCTTTCGCGCGGTTCGTCAATCTCGCGGTTCGAATTCTCATCGACAATCGCTCATCGGCCCCGGTTTTTCTGAGGTCGGAAGTCCGCGCTACATCTTTAATTTTTGGCGAAGCGTGGCCAGCTCCTCGGCCGTCGGCGGTGTAAATGCGGGGTTCTGCGGATCGTCCGATGCCAGAGCGGCTGTGTCGCCGAGCTTCCTTTGCCAATCCCGAAGCACAGACATCAGGCGTTCGATCCGGCCCGCTTGCGACGAATCATCCGCCAAGCTGCGCAGCTCATACGGATCGTTTTGAAGATCGAAAAGCTGCGTCTTGTTAATGCGCGGATAGCGGATCAGTTTCCATCGGTCGTCCCGGATCGCCCGTTGCACTTCGCGATACGACAAAAACAACGTGTCACGCACGCCCCGGCCCCGGCCTTCGATGATCGGCTTTAGGCTCAGGCCGTCCAGGCCCGCTGGAATCGGCGCACCGACCCAATCGCAGACGGTTGGGAAAATATCGAAGAGATACGCCAAGGCCTCGGAACGCCCCTTCGGAATGCCGGGTCCAGTGAAGAACAGTGGCGCTTTCATGCCGTCTTCGTAGAGGTTTTGCTTGCCCATCAAGCCGTGGCTTCCGATAGCCAGGCCGTGATCGGAGGAAAAGATGATGATCGTGTTGTCGAATTTGCCGAGGTCCTTGAGGCATTGCAGCAACCGACCGATATGGTGATCGAGCCCTGAAATGACGGCGTAGTACTCATGAAGATGCCGGCGAATCTCGTCGGGCGTGCGCGGCCAAGGCGCGAGCAACTCGTCTCTGATCACCTGCTCGCCGTTGTGGAACGGGTGCTGCGGCAGGTAGTTTTTCGGCAGGGGAATCTGGCCGCGATCATAGAGCTCCAGGAACTCCTTGGCCGCCACGCGCGGGTCGTGGGGCGATTCGAACGCCAGATACATGAAGAACGGGCGGTCGTCTCTGTTCGTCTTAAGAAAGGCCATGGCCGCATCGACGATGGCTTTTCCGGGCTGACCGCTGACGCGCTCTTTGCCTTCGTTGATGTAAAGGTTGTGGTCGAACTTGGCCTGAATCTCCACAGCCGTGTTGCCCCGTTTTCCGTGGTGGTAGGTCAGGTAGCCCGCTTGCTTGATGGACACGGGGAAGTTCGGATCATTGCCGGCGGCGAAGTTGCCCTTCCACCTGAAGTAAGCGCGGCCGCTGAGGAGCATATTGCGGCTGGGTGTGCACACCGCTCCGATGTTCGCGCCCAGGCAATACGCATTATGGAAGACAAAACCGCCTCGAGCCAGCGAGTCGAGATGGGGCGTTCGGATGTGAGGATTGCCGAGCGCCCCGATCGTGTCGGCGCGCTGATCATCGGTGAAAAGGAAGAGGATGTTGGGGCGCGCCGCAGCGGTATTTTCCGCCGTGCCGGCCGTTTGGCCCCAGCCTCCACACAGCAAGGCCAACGCGGCGAGCGAAAGAAAAAACGAGGATTTCATGAGTGCGACGATAACTCTGATCCCAATGCGTGTTCAAACAGAGAGTATGAGACCCAAGGACTCTAGCCTGAGAACCTCTGATCGCTATTCTTGGAGTTGGACTAATCGAGGCAGCACCGAAAGCCCTCGCACCAAGTTCATGTGCCAAAGTTTGATGCCTATGCATCGAAGTTTGGTCGCTGAACGAAGTCATGTGGCCGCCCGGAGTCAGCGATATAATTCAGAGCCTGCGCGATGCCGCCACCAGCTTGCGCCGGACGAGACGCCGCGGCTCTCCGGCCAGCGGGGACGCCTACCGCTACGCCCGCCGACAACTCGGCGATGTACTGGAAAATTTTTTCGGCCGAAATTTGACGCCGAGAAGACCCGCCTTATATTGCAGTGGGACAGACAAAAAATGCGCTGGAGAACGAGGACAAGAAAGACCGGCGACGGTCAACCGGGAACCCTCAAAGGGATCTAGGTTCAGGAGCGCTTGCAGTCCGCTTTCCGCCGCCGGCCGGCGACGGAAATGAATGCTGTAGTCACAAGAAGGTTCGGCCCTGAAGCCCAGGAAGGGGAACCGTCTTCATCTCAGAGCTCCCATGAAAACCAGGTTTTGGGTCTGGCGCTATCGTCCGGTGGCGCGAAAGGCTTGGCCCACATCGGCGTCATCCAAGTCCTGGAGGAGAACGCGATCCCCATCGATGTGGTGGCCGGATGCAGCATGGGCGCTTACATCGCCGCCGTTTGGGCCCGCGGCTATGACGGTGAACAAATGGAACGGCTGGCCCGCGAAATCGAGGGCCGATGGTCTTGGCTGAGCCTGATCGACCCGGTTTTTCCGCCGCGCGCCGGTTTCATTCGAGGTCAAGCCGTGAAGAAGCGCCTGAAAAAATCCATCGGGGAGGCGGAATTCGCGGACACCGTTCGCCCGCTCCGCATCATCGCGACGAATCTCAGCACGCTCGAACGGGTGGTCTTTTCCGAAGGCGAGGTCGCGGCGGCGGTGCATGCCAGTTGCGCCATTCCCGGCCTTTGCGTGCCGGTCGAAATTGGTGGGGACACTTACATCGATGGCGGAATTACCGACCCATTGCCGGTCGATGTCCTGAGGGACATGGGTGTCCAGCGCATCCTGGCGGTGAATGCCATCCCCACGCCGGCTTATTTGGGTTGCTGCCGCGAAATGGAGCGTGAGCAAGCCGAGTTGCGTCCGAAGCGCGGCTGGCTGCTGGCCGCGTTGAACCGGCACCTCAATTATTTTGCCCGCGGCAACATCCTGAACAATTTGCTGAACGCCTTTTACGGCGCGCAGACGAGGGTGGCCGAGATCGCCTCTCAGAAGGCCGATCTGGTCCTCCGCCCGCTCGCTTGCGACGCCCATTGGCATGATTTCACGCACCCGGCCAAGTATATCGCCTTGGGCCGGCGCATCGCCGAAGAACACTTGGATGAAATCAAATCGCTCGCGAGAACCAAGGATTCATCCGATGAACACCACCCTGCTCACATCACGATGGCAACGGCTGCCTGAGAGTCTCATCCGGCGCCTGCAAGCGGAAAAACTGGGACGCTACTTGCGCGATGTGGTTTTGCCGTTCTCCGCGCATTATCGCGAACTGTTCCGGCAGCGCGGCCTGAGCGCGCACTCATTCCGGAGTCTCGAGGACCTCAGCAAGCTACCCTTCACTTCCAAAGCCGACTTGACCGGTTCGCCGGCCCATCCGCAGCGCGCGAAGGATTTTATCCTAATTCCCGACGAGAGAATTTTGGCTCGCCGATGCTCCACGGTTTTTCAGGTGCTGCGTCGCGGCCGAGAGAATGTGAAACGGGGTTTTGAGGCGGAGTTCCGCCCGATCTTCATGACCAGCACGACTGGCCGCTCGTCGGAACCGATCCCTTTTCTCTTCACGGGGCACGACCTGGCGAATCTGGCCATGGCCGGCCGCCGTCTATTTGAAGTTTGCGGCGGGCGGCGGGACTTTCGGATGGTCAATATGTTTCCCTACGCGCCGCATCTGGCGTACTGGCAGACGCATTACGGCGGGATCGCCTTTGGCGCGCTGGTCGTGGGCACCGGCGGAGGCAAGGTGATGGGCACGGAAGGCAACCTGCGGCTCATCCGCAAACTCAAGCCTGACGTGTTGATCGGGATGCCGACTTTCACCTATCACGTCTTGCACCAGGCGGCGGAGGAAGGTCTGCGCTGGGAGAATCTCCGCCGCATCGTCCTGGGCGGCGAAAAAGTCCCCGACGGCATGCGCTCGAAACTGCGGAGACTTGCCGCCGAAACCGGCTCGCCGGAGGCCGACGTCCTCGTCGTGTACGGTTTTACCGAGGCGAAGATGGCTTGGGCCGAATGTCCGCACCGGGACGGCCTCCAGCCGAGCGGTTATCACCTCTATCCCGACCTCGGCATTGTGGAGATTATCGATCCCCAGACCGGCGAAGGCGTGCCGGTCGGCCAACCGGGCGAGATTGTTTTTACGCCGCTGGACGCTCGGGGCACGGTGGTGCTGCGCTACCGCACGGGGGATTTTATTGATGGAGGATTGACCTACGAACCTTGCCCTGGCTGCGGCCGTCGTATTCCGCGGTTGGTGGGGCGAATCTCCCGAAGCGCCGAGATCAAAGAAATGTGGCTCGACAAAGTGAAAGGAACGCTCGTTGACTTCAATCAATTGGAACATGTGCTCGACGATCTTTCCGGCCTGGGCGCCTGGCAGGTCGAATTGCGCAAACGCCACGACGACCCGCTGGAGGTGGATGAATTAATCCTGCATGTGCAGAAGACGAACGCTTCCGATGGCGAGCAACTCGTTCGCGATCTGAACCGCCGCTTCGCCGCGGAGACGGAAATTCACCCGAACCGAATTCTGTTCCACACCGCGGACGAAATGCGGGAACTGCAAGGTGTGGGCCGCCAGCTCAAAGAACAAAAGATTGTGGACCATCGGCCCGCCGCAGGACAAGCGCCGCGCCCGTCCTCCTCCGCAGGGACGATGGCCAGCCCGTCGGAAAGGCAGGAGGTTTGTTCGACCGAAAATGAGAAAATCGAGGTCGCCGCATGAAGACACAACGCTTGATGGTCATCGACGGAGTCCGCACCCCGTTCTGCAAAGCCGGAACGGAGCTTCGCGGCTGCGGAGCGGACGAACTGGGGCGGGTCGCCGTCAGCGCCTTGCTGACCCGCACAGGCCTTGATCCGGCCGGGATCGACGAAGTCATCTTTGGCTGCGTCGCGCAACCGATGGACGCTGCCAACGTCGCGCGCGTGATTGCTCTGCGTGCGGGCATCCCTGAGCGAGTTCCTGCGCTGACCGTCCAACGCAACTGCGCGTCGGGTTGCGAAGCGTTTACTCAGGCACACGAAAAAATCATGAGCGGCCGCGGTTCCGTCTATCTAGTCGGCGGAACGGAGAGTATGTCCAACGTTCCGCTGTTGTGGCCCTCCAAGGCGGCGGAAAAATTCGCGAAACTGGCGAAGGCTAAAACGCTCGGGCAAAAACTTCGCGCCTTCGCCTCCTTTCGTCCGTCGGACCTGCGCCCTCGGATCGGTCTCCAATTGGGGCTGACCGATCCTGTCTGCGGCTTGAACATGGGCGAAACCGCTGAATTGCTCGCCCGCGAGTTCGGCATTAGGCGAGAAGAGCAGGACGCGTTCGCTCTCGAATCCCATGCCGGGGCGGTTTCCGCGCGCGACCGGCTGTCGGAAGAGGTTTGCCCCGTTTTTCTCCCGGACGGTTCCACGGTCGTCCAGGACAACGGGCCGCGGGCCAACCAGACCCCGGCGGCTCTGGCGAAACTCAAGCCCGTCTTCGACCGAAAATACGGGACGGTCACCGCCGGCAACTCCTCGCAGATTACCGACGGCGCCGTGGCCTTGCTCATCATGACCGAGGAACGAGCGTCGCAACTCGGTTTCACACCGCTCGGCGGCCTCTTGGGCTACGCGTGGGCAGGCTGCGATCCCGCGCGCATGGGACTCGGTCCAGTGTTTGCCATGAGCAGTGCGGAGTCACAGCTCGGCCTGACCGTGAATGACGCGGATTTGATCGAGATCAACGAGGCCTTCGCCGCGCAGACGCTGGCGGTCCTAAAGGCGTCCGGATCGGAAAAGTTCGCGCGGAAGATGTTGGAGCGGCCGAAGCCCCTCGGGGAAATTCCACGCGAGAAACTCAACGTCAATGGAGGCGCCATCGCGCTTGGGCATCCGGTGGGAGCGACCGGCGCCCGGTTGATCTTAACCAGTTTGAAAGAACTGAAGCGGCGCGGCGCCAAGCGGGCCTTGGTCTCGTTGTGCGTCGGGGGCGGCCAAGGCGTGGCGATTTGGCTGGAGGCGTTGTGAAAGTTGGAAAGCAATGCAAGTACCTTGGCCGTATCTATTCAGTAGGGATGGGTAGCGCACGCGCCCTCGCGTGCCGTGGTCGGCGCCCTCGCCGACCACAACGACACGCCAGAAGGAGTCATCATTCAGTGACTGAGTTTCAACACCGTCTCGACCGGCGGGGCGCCGGCCGAAACACGCGAAGGCGCGTGTGCTCCCCGTTGCTCACTGCACCCCTACGGCTCAGGCCAACGATTCCAGGCTTGTTGCAACAAAACCCTTGGCGCGACGATTGGTCCGCAAGCCCAATGTTCACCAGGAGCGTCGTTTCCGCGTGCGTTTCCCCCTCACCCCGACCCTCTCCTCCAGGGAGAGGGAGAATCCTTCTTCGTTCTCCGGCAAGGTCAAATCAACTCGCGAGTTTGGCGCGCGGCGAAAATCCCGCAGTGGCTAGATCGACGTCCGTCCTCAGTCATGGCCGCTCCGTTTCAAAGCGGGAGGAACCTCGGCGTTTGAACGCGGCGCGTGCGCCCAATTCGTCCATCCGGCGGCTACCGCGTTCCCTCTCCCCTGGGGAGAGGGTCAGGGTGAGGGGGAACGCGACGTCTGACCGCCAAGCGACGCAGTCCATTGAGCAGGCTTCTCAGGTATGAATGCGACCCCCGTTGAAGGCAGGAACTTGAACGAGACAGTGACGACGCCTGTGCCGGAGTTCACGAAAGCGCCCGGACCCGCCGCAGCAGCGCGCCAGGATCCACAAAACATTCAGATCCGCATCACCGACGGCCAGATCTGCGTGCTCACGTTCGACCGCCCTGATTCTTCGGCCAATGTTTTCGACCGCGCCACACTCCTCGAGCTGAACAGCCATCTTGATTTTGTCGCCGCGAGTCCGCTGCTCAAAGGTGTCGTGTTCACCAGCGCCAAACCGTCCATTTTCATCGCGGGCGCGGACTTGAATGAATTGGCAGGCCAGTTATCCCGCACGTCCGTAGAGCATTTGCTGGATCTAATCCAGCTCGGCCAATCGGTGTTCAATCGCGTGGCCTGTCTTTCGGTTCCCACCGCCGCCGCAATTCACGGCGCGTGCCTCGGCGGTGGGTATGAGCTCTGTCTGGCTTGCGATTTCCGCGTGGCCTCGCCTGATCGTGCGACAAAGGTCGGGCTTCCCGAAACCTCGCTCGGAATCCTTCCCGCCTGGGGAGGCTGTACGCGTCTTCCTCGTCTAATCGGTCTGCCGAAAGCCCTCGACGTCATCCTCGGAGGCAAGATTCTCGCGGCCAAACAGGCGTGGAAACTGGGGATGGTGGACGAAACTGCGCCGCGTGAGCGCCTCGTCGAAATTGCCTGCCAGAGACTGGCCTCTTGCATCCCGTTGCGGCGCGACTTGACAGCCTGTCTGAACAACCGTAGCAACCGGCGTAAGGAGGCTCGAATTAATTTCGGATTTCGGATTTTGGATTTTGGATTTGGCAAAGCGAGCCTCGTCAGCTCGGCTGCGACGGAACGAAGAATTCCCAGACAGGCTTTGGGACAGGCGGCGGTGAACAACCGGCTCGTCGCAATGTCGCTGGCCGCATGCCTCCGCGTGCGACTGTTGAAAAAGACGCGCGGCCACTATCCGGCTCCGCTCCGGGCGCTCGAAGTTGCCACCCAAGGCATATCCAAATCAGTTGAGGAATCACTGGCGTTGGAGCGCGATGCGATACTTGAACTCGCCCAGACCGAAACGTGCCGCAACCTGGTGCGCGTTTTCTTTCTCCAAGAACGGGCGAAGAAGTTGAAAGTGGGGAGGTTCGGAGATGGATGCACGAGTGGCCTCTATGGTGCTTCGACAACGCATTCGAGCCACCAACCCACCCCCGTACCCCTCCCAGGGAGGGGAGCAACGGATGAGAGTTCCCCTCCTGGGAGGGGGGCAGGGGTGGGTTCGGCTAGGGAAAGTCAGCATGATCCAAAGGCCAAAGAGGCTCCTCGTGCGCATGACCAGGTTCCGGCTCGCCGGTGCGCCGTGATTGGAGCCGGCGTGATGGGCGCAGGCATCGCCCAGTGGCTCAGCGCACGCGGCCTGCCGGTTCTTTTGCGGGACATCGACCACGCGCAACTTGGCAAAGGCCTGGCCAGCATCCGGCGCCTCTATGAGGAGGGAGTGAAGTGGCACCTGTTTACACCGGTCGAGGCTCGCGCGGGGCTGGATCGAATTTCTCCGGCGGCCGGCGAAGTGCCGTTTCGTGGCGTCGATCTGGTGATTGAAGCCGCTGTCGAGAGAATCGAGTTGAAGCAAAAAATTTTTCGCCGGCTCGCCGAACTGGCCGGCCCCGAGACGATTCTGGCCACCAACACTTCGGCTCTGTCTGTTTCGGAAATTGCTTCGGTGACTCAAAGGCCTGGGCGCGTGGTGGGCCTTCACTTCTTCAATCCCGTTCACCGCATGCAATTGGTCGAGGTGATCGAGGGCCGGCAAACCGATCCCGAAGTTCTCGAACACGCCGTTCGATTCGTCCAGCGCATCGGCAAGTTGCCGGTTGTGGTGAAGGACAGTCCAGGCTTTCTGGTCAATCGAATCCTCATGCCTTACCTGATCGAGGCCGGGCGCCTCTTCGAAGCTGGCGCGCGGACGCAGGACATCGATCAAGCCATGCTGGACTTCGGCATGCCCATGGGACCGCTGCGGCTCATCGACGAAGTCGGCCTGGATGTCGCCTTTCACGTGGCCGAGGCGCTGGCGGCGTGCTTCAGCGACCGGATGCAGGCTCCGTCCCTCTTGGAGAAAATGTTCAAGGCCGGTCTGCTCGGACGGAAGAGCGATCACGGCTTTTACCGCTACAACGAGAAGACGCCCCGTGCCGCCACGGAGTTGAAGGTGTTTCAAACAGACGTCTGGGCCAAACAGCTTGGCCCAGACGAACTGCAGCGGCGCATGGTGCTGCTCATGGTCAACGAGGCCGCGCGCTGCTTGGAAGAACAGATCGCCGGGGCGCCGGAAGATGTGGATTTCGCCATGATTGCGGGGACCGGCTTCGCGCCGTTCCGAGGCGGCCCGCTGCGGTACGCGGATTCGGCCGGCGTTACCACGCTGGTCGATGAGATGAACCGGTTGGTCTCGTCAGGCGACACTCATTTCAAACCGTGCACCCTCCTGGCAGAGAAAGCCGCGAACCAGGAGAAATTCTATTGTGAAAGGGCCACCGCGCCGTCGGCCAGTTCGAATCAAGCAGGGGGTTCGCATCATGAAAAGCTCCTCGACCGATGAGATTGTAGTCTGGACAGCACGGGAAAGGTTTGTAGTCCCGCCTTTAGGCGTCCCCGACCGGCTAAAGCCGGGACTACGAACGCCCGACTTTCGGCCCGCTGAGGGTCTCCACGACAAATCCGCGTGGGTTTGTGGTCTCGCGGGTTCGCGCCATGTCCGGGAGGTTCACGTAATTTCGACGAGCGCTTCCCCCTCACCCCGGCCCTCTCCCACCGGGAGAGGGAGGATCGTCCACTCCGCGCGGAGAAGATCAGTCGCTTCTAATTGCCCGCCTAGGCCAATGGCCATTCCCTCTCCCTGGGGAGAGGGCCAGGGTGAGGGGAAACAAACCGCTGGTCGGCACAAGCGGCGAAAACTTTGTTCCACGGCATCGGTGAAAAGCCACGGAGGATTCTCATGAGCACGTTGAACTTGCCTCCGCAGGAAGCGGAGGATTCTGCCACCGTGAAAGAAGCGGTCCCGGAGATCGACACTTCAAAAATGCCCCCGGGACAACGCGCGGCCTTCGAGTTGACCGAAGCCGCGCGCGAAACCGCGAGCCGGCGTGGCAGCTTCATCCCGAAACTCTTCATGGGGGAGTTGGAATGGGCGCACCTGGCCTCTTTCGCCGGCCAAACCGCGGAAGAGCGCGATCAAGGCGACGCTTTTCTGCAGCGGCTGGAATCCTTCTTGCGTGAAAGAGTCGATCCGGAGGAGATCGACCGGTCCGGAGAAATTCCACAGGAAGCCCTGGACGAACTGGCGGCGATGGGGGCATTTGGCATCAAGATTTCGCCCGAATACGGCGGGCTGGGCCTTTCGCAAACCAACTACTGCCGCGCCGCCATGCTGCTCGGCAGTTACTGCGGAAATTTGACGGCCCTGCTGTCCGCCCATCAATCCATCGGCGTGCCACAACCGTTGATCGTTTTCGGCACCGAGGAGCAGAAGAAAAAATACCTGTCGCGCGTGGCGAAAGGCGAGATTTCGGCGTTCGCGCTGACCGAACCGGAGGCCGGTTCCGATCCGGCCACGATGCAAACGCACGCGGAGCCCATCGAAGACGGAGCTTTCTTTCTCCTGAACGGCGAAAAACTCTGGTGCACGAACGGGACGAAAGCCGGAGTCATAGTGGTCATGGCCAAGACGCCGCCGAAAATCCTCAATGGCAAACCGAAAACCCAAATCACCGCGTTCATCGTGGAAATGAATTGGCCCGGCGTGGAAGTGGCGCATCGCTGCCGCTTCATGGGGTTGCGGGCTCTCTACAACGGCGTCATTCGATTCCACAACGTCCGCGTGCCGCGTGAGAATATTCTGCTGGCCGAGGGCAAAGGACTGAAAGTCGCCCTGTCCACGTTGAACACAGGCCGGCTGACGTTGCCCGCCGCCTGTGTCGGGCTGTCGAAGCGTTGTCTGGAAATCTCGCGGCGGTGGGCAAGCGGGCGCGTCCAATGGGGCGCGCCCATCGGCCAGCATGCGGCCGTGGCCGACAAGCTGGCGCGCATGGCCGCCAACGTTTTCGCGATGGAAGCCATGACGATGGTCACAGCCGGCCTGGTGGATCGCGACAAACGCGCGGACATTCGCCTGGAAGCCGCGATGGCCAAGCTTTGGTGTACGGAACGCGCCTGGGAAATCGTCAACGACACCATGCAGATCCGCGGCGGTCGAGGCTACGAAACCGCCGCCTCGCTGAAAGCGCGCGGCGAAGAGCCGGCGCCCATCGAACGCTATTTGCGCGACAGCCGGATTAACACGATCTTTGAGGGGTCAAGCGAGATTCTGCGCTTATTCATCGCCCGCGAAGCACTCGATCCGCATTTGAAAGTGGCGGCGCCGGCCTTGAATTCGCAGTTGCCGATGACCGAAAGACTCAAGTCGGCCATCAGAGCCGGATGGTTCTACGCCGGTTGGTATCCGCAACAATTCCTGGCTCCCTTTCACGTTTCACGTTTCACGTTTCAGGCCCATCCGACTCTGGCCAAGCACTTGCGCTATGCAGCGCGAACCAGCCGGCGACTGGCGCGAAATCTCTTCCACGCCATGATCCGCTTCGGCCCGAAGCTTGAACGCCAGCAACTGTTGCTGGGCCGGTTCGTGGATATCGGGGCAGAACTGTTTGTCATCACGGCGAGCTGCTTGCGGGCGCAAAACAGGCTCGCTAACGCGGCAGACAATGGCCAGAAGCGGAGCGTGCTGCACCTGGCTGATTTTGCCTGTCGTTCGGCGCGGGTTCGTCTCGAGCAGAACTTCCGGGCGTTGTGGCGCAATGACGACCGCCAAAATTATCAGTTGGCGCAGCAAGTGTTGGAAGGCCGGCTGGTCTGGCTGGAGCGCGGGATTGTCGGACAGCCTTCCGAAGAGTTCGCAGGCCGCCTGCCGCAGCCGACGGAAACCGCGGGCGCTTTGCCCGAATGAGTCACCTGTTCTTTCGGTCGCGGAAAATGTTAACGGTAGGGACGGTGCGCCAGCGCCGTCCCCGCCGCGTGCAGCGGCGGAACACTGTGAGCATTACGGGGACACTCGAAACCTTACCTGATGATTTGCGCGGGAGGCCAGCCACGGCGCGCCAGCGTTTGGAGTGCGGTCGATTTGTCGCCGCTTTGGCAGGTTCAACCGAAACCGGTCGCCGGCTGAGTTGACCTCGGACGCTCGGATAAAGCGGCGATCAATCGACCGCACTCCAAACGCTTCGCGGCATTCGATGCCTGACGATGTCCAGGCGTCACAGGTCGGTTTCCGGAAGTGTCGCTGTCGTGTGAGTTGCGCACGAAACCACAGCCGCACCCGTTGGGAAGGATTCCGCGCCTGCACGGCGCGGGGACACCGCAAGCGCGGCGTCCCTACCTCATTGGCAGACGAATCTTGGTGGCTAGATCCCGACCGCCAAGTACTTCTTGACCGCCGCCAAGGCGCGCTCGATTTCGGCCGGCGTGTTGTAGAAGTGCGGCGAGAATCGGATACCCGGACGATCCGCCTCGGTGCGGGTAGCGCAACCGATCTTATGCTCCCGATAGAGCGCGGTCGAAAGTCTCGGAATATCGAGGTTGCCAGGCAGAAATGAAACCACCGCCGCACCTCGCGATGGGGCCTGGCTCGTCCACAGTTTCACTCCATCCAGCTTGCGCAAGCCTTGGATGAGCATCTGCGTCAGCGAGCGGGCGCGAGCTTCGATTGCAGGGCGTCCGATTCTCGTCTGAAACTTGAGCGCTTCGGCCAAGCCGATGATGGCCGGTTCATCCCGCTGGCCGAACGCTTCGAAAGTCTTGGAGATTCCGACGGCCCCAGGCATGGCGCTGATAATGCTGGCCCAGATTTTCGGTTGAGCCGATTTGTTGATGTAGAGGACGCCGACCTCTTTCGGGCCGCACGGCCACTTGTGGCCGCTGCCCGTGTAAAAGTCGGGCTGCATGTCACCCAAATCGACGTCCAACAGGCCGAAAGATTGGGCTCCATCCACGAGCGTCAGGATGCCGCGCTCGCGGGCCATCCGGCAGAGTTCGTTGGCCGGGAACAAATCACCCACGGTGCTGGTCATGTGTGTAAACGCCAGCATCTTCGTGCGCGCCGTCAACGCTTTGGCGAATGCTTCGAGGTAATATTCGAACCCCGGATGCGGATTCACCTGCTCGACCGTGCGGATCGTGAATCCCCAGCGTTTTGATTTTTCCTTCCAGGCGGCGAGATTGCTGGGATGGTTGTCCGAGAAGAGCAGCACCTCGTCGCCCGCCTTGAGATCGACACCGCTGGAGACAAGATTGTTTCCCTCGCTCGTATTGCGAGCGATGACGATTTCTTCCGGAGTCACGCGAAGGAATTGGGCCAACACCCGCCGGGTGTTCTCCTTGCCTTCAGCCATCTTGACCCGGTTTTGGAACGACGGGTCCTGGTCCATGTCGCGGGTATTCCCGTACATGGCTTCGAGCACGGACGCTGGCGAAGGACAGAGGTTGGCGGCATTGAGCACGCCAAGGCCCGGAGGCATCACGAACTGCTCTCGGACGTTCGACCAGAATTTCTCGTCGGGAGTGTTGGGTGTGGCGGGAAGCGCGGCTCGTGGCCAACTCAAGCCGACGCGCGCGAACAAAGCGGCGGACCCGCCGGCGGTGAAGACGCGCGCGAACTCACGGCGGTTGAGTCGCCCGTGCTTTTGGGGTGATTCTGTGTGCATGGGATCCTTTCTGGCGTGGGTTGCGTGCGTCGGTTCTTCGTCGAGTGATGAAGAGCGTAATCCCTGGGTTTCGTCCAATTCAAGGCTCTTTTGAGGGCTGCGGCAGTTCTTAAGCCCTGCACAAATGAACCGATATGGAACACCGCACTCACCGTCCCTTTCGTTCGAATTCTGCAGAAGCTCCTGTCCTTCCTTACCGCACCACCAGGTTGTAACTCTGCGAGTGGCTGTTGAACTCGGGCGCATACATGCACTGAATCTCAGCGACGCCGCTTTGGTACGCGCCTTTGTGCACCACTCGAGTGGAGTATTCGAAGACGTAAGTTCCCTTGGGCAGATAATCGATGAAAAAATGGCTGGCCGTGTCCCGAGTGGATTCGTAGTAACCCAAGCCGTCTTGATAGTGGTAACGGGAAAGAACGTTGACCGGTTCCGTGCCGCTCCCCCGTTGGTCCTTGAGGTGGACGTACTCCATGTCGCGGTCCACCCGGAGCTCAATCCGCACGACCAATTCGTCCCCCACCCGGAGCGCACCTTTGACCGGCTCCAGAACCGGGCCTTTCCGAGTTGCGGTTTTGGTGTAGAGCGTCTTGGTCAACTTGAGCGGCGTGGCCCGGTGAGGCTTCACTTTACTCAGGTCCTCCAGGTATTGCCAATAAACGCCTCCCCAAGCGATGCCTTCGTCGGATTTCTTGACCGTGATTGCTCCTCGATTCGGTTTGATTTCGTGGCCTCCAAAGCGGCGTTCATAGAATCCCGTGCCGGGCTCGGCTGCCGTTGCGGAAGCGCCATCGAGCCGCGCCTCCACTTTCGGATTTCGGGTTTCGGATTTCCGTTCTCCGCCTCGGCGGTCTCCCTCACCCCGGCCCTCTCCCCAAGGAGAGGGAGAACGGGTCTCCGTCGGAGAGATCGCGGGAGCTTCTGGTTTCTTGAAGCGCAACGGGCGTGGCCCCCCTCTCCCAGCGGGAGAGGGCTGGGGTGAGGGAGAATCCATTACGGAGGTCCCCCCAAGCGTCACGTCCACCAAGGTCTCCGAAGTAAGAAGGTCGCGTCCCCGCAGCAGCAAGGCGTAAACGGCGTCCGCCGTGGCTTTGGTCGTTTTCCAATCCTGAGTCTGTTTCTGTTTGAGCAACCAGACTTTGCAGTCCTCCACCGCCTGGGCATCGCCGGCCACTTCGTCGAAGGCTTCGATCATCAATGCTTGCGTTTCGATGGGAGCGCGATGCCACCACCACGAAAAGTCGGTATCCCGCCAGAATCTTCCCGTCTCCTCGTTGGACACCGATCGCTCCTTGAGGGATTTCATGATGTCGGCGGGTGTGGGCTCGTTAAAGGCGTTAAAAGCGTTGAACCGTTTCAAGGCGAGGGCGACGTGGCCTTGCGACTGGCGGCCGGCCAGTTTCAGCCAATGTGCCCGCGCTTGAGCGAGGAAGTAATCGACGGCTTCTTTGTGTTGCGGCGCGACAGGTTTGTCTTTGAGGAAGAAGCTCCGGCCATAGAGGTAGAGCGCGATTGTTTCATTGAGGTGGTTGGTATCTTTGTGGCCTCGCTTGAGAATCTCGCGATAGGCCCCGTCGATCCATGAATCCAAGCGAGCCAGCGCGCGGACAGCCGGATCGATGCTCACCTCGGCGCCCAAATGGCGGAGCCGGCCAAAGCCGGTCGTGATGTAAAGAGTGATGTAATCATTGCCTCGGCCGCCTGGAAACCATGGCCAGGAGCCATCCGGGAATTGCATTTCGGCCAGTTTCCGCAAGGCGCGGTCGATTTCGTAATTCAGCCGGTTGTCCTCAAAGAGGATTCCAACGTTCTTGCGAGCTTCGCTTTCGGATTGAGCCTGGCGCAGCCAGGGCGTTTCTTCGACCGCCACGCTCTTGAGATCTTGATTTTTTTCGAGCGGGCTGTCGAGTGCCGGCGTGTTTTTCCAAAGCTCAAACACCCGTCGAATTTTCGGATCGGAACCGGCGATGAACCGCGCCAGTGAGTTCGCGTAAAACCGGTTGAAGATTTGTTCCGAGCACTCGTGCGGGAATTCCATGAGATACGGCAGCGCCATCACGGCGTACCAGGCCGGATTCGAAACCATCTGCACCGTGAGCCCTTGGTGCCGCAATGTGCCGGACGTCCCGGATCGCAACAGGCTCGTGAACTCTGCTTTTTTTGTTCCGGGTCCCCGGATCGACAACGGGAGCGATTCCGTGATGAAAACGCGGCGAGACAACACTGGAAGAAATCCTTCTTCACCATCCGAAACGCGGCCCGTTGAGCCCACGGCTTTGTACGTGAGGAAGCCCGTGCCGTCCGGCACCTTGATGCGCCAGGAAAAGCTGCGCGATTCTTTGGCCGGAATGTCAAACACAAGCTCGGGAGACGCATTTCCAAGCAGTTTGTCAACGGAGGACGGGCTTCCAGCCTGTCCCTGAGCCGGCAATGTTTCCACGCTGCTCCGAACCGCCTCATCGAACGTCAGCTTGACTTTCCCCGTCTGCCGGGCGGGAGTCTGATTGAGCACTTTCATGGTGAACTCCAGCGTGTCCCCCTCGCGCAGGAACCGGGGCGGATTCGGTTGCACCATGAGATCCTTGGCCGTGACCGTGTGGCTTTCGAGAAAGCCCGACCGCAGCTTCTTGTCGTGGGCGAATCCCAGGAACCTCCACTGCGTCAGCGCCTCGGGCATGGTGAATTGAAGCTGCACCACGCCGTTGGTGTCGGAAATCAATTGGGGGAAAAAGAACGCGGTCTCGTTCAAGTTTTTCCGCGCCGCGACCTGGCTCAAGTCCGGGCCTCCGGATTTCGCGAGATCCGTTTGTCCAGCGCCCTTGTCCGAAAGGGCCCCTCGATTCTGACGGTCTTCGCCGACGGGACTTACCGCCTTAGTTGGGAGTTGCGCCGCGGATGCCGTCCCGGCTTGAAAGCGAGGAAGAGTGGTTTCTGCAGAAGCAGTCTGTGTGATGCCGTTGGCCCGCGCAGCACCTGCGATCAAGCCGTACCGTTCCATCAATCGCGGCGACATCGCATACATCACGGATCCTTCGGCCAAAAAGGGAGGAAAAGAACGGTACGTCTGATTGGCGTCGAAATACTCCCGCGTCCATTGTCCCCGCAGCCATTGAAACGACTTGGCCATGTTTTCGAACGACGCTTGCGCGGTGGAGTAATCCTGGCGGAAAAACCAGAATCGCTGTGGCCAATGCAGCTTCATGAACGCATCAAGCGACTCGTCGTAGAGCGTCGCGACCATCTCGGCCACCACCCTTTCCACCGTAGCAGCCGACGTGAGGAGGCTCTGACTAATTTCTGATTTCTGATTTCTGATTTCTGATTTGGGAGAAAGGGACCTAACCAAGGATTTCCCATCTCCGGGCCTCGCGTCCACCCTCTCCCCATCCGATGGGGAGAGGGACGGGGTGAGGGGCGCCGCTTTTGTCTTCGACCCTGATGTCTCGATTGCCGTTCCAACTCCGGCGGGTTTCGTTGCGCTGATGACCGCCGTCCATGTCTCCTTCTGGTTGGGTTCTACCTTCGAGGTGAAATGTTCCCACCGGATCTCGAGGTCTTTGTTGCTCCAAGGGACATCGATGCGGCGCGATTCCAGATAAGCCCGGTTTTCCCGCACTCTCGTGACGTGCAGCGTGAAGCCGCCGCGCATGGCTTCGGTCACGGCCTGTGTGATTTGCTGCTGTGTTTGCCCCGGCTGCGTCCAGAACCGTTGCAGCAGCTTGTCCCGGTGTTCCACTTCGACGAACGCGCGCCCGGCATCATAGCCCGTGCCCCAGAGTGCCAAGAACTCCTGCCCAGGCTCAAGCGACCACGCCGGTGCAGCGAGCAGATGCGGGATTTTGACGGCCAGCTTGGCGGCGTCGGGCTTCAGAACCATGATCGGCCAGCGCGCTGTGACCTTTTTGCCGAGCTGATCTTGGGTTTCCAGCATCGCGCGATAAGCTCCGGCGCCCAGTTGGAACTGCAAAGCGGCTCCTCCCTCCGCTCCCGTGGCGAAGCCTTGTTGCGCCGCGACATCGCCCAAGGGCCAATGGTTCGGATTCGACAAATCCTCGGTCTGCTGCGCAGATCCGCGCTCCCATCGAGGATAAACTCCACCGAGTGGGGCTCGTTGCACTTGAGCCGGTCCCACGAGCCGGTAAATCTTGAGCGTTCCCTCCGCGGGTTGCGGTTCTCCGTCAAGGGTCGTTGTTCTGATTTTCAGTTCGACCGCTTTCTTCTCCGTCTGCCATTCGTCCGCGCTCAGGCTGGCTTGAAGCGCCGAGTAACCCACGTGGATCGTGCGCTGGGCGGAACGGGTTTCGCCAGCAGGGTCCGTCACGTCGGCATGAATTTGAAAGGCAAACGTCGGCTCGTCTTGCTCAGGAACCGACAAGTCCGGCTTGGCCAGGAACTCGATCTGAAACGACCCGGCGGAATCGGTCTGGGCCGCGCCGTGGGCGATTTCCTGGCTGGTCTGAGGTCTCGGCATCCGCCACGACGACCAGCCCCACCAATCGGGCATTCGCGCTTCACGCACGACCCGATACTTGACTTGCGCTCCATCAACGGCGGCGCCGGTGTAACTCAACGCATGTCCCCCCATACTGGCCTTCACGTTGAGCTTCGCGGCTGTTTTGGGGACGTCGAGCGTGACTTGGAATTTCGGGCGTTTGTATTCCTCCACGCTCACGTGTGTCGAGCCGGCCGGACCGGGCGCGACGTGGATTTGCATCCGGCCCATGAGCCGGTCGCGCGGCGCGATGAAACTGCCGGCGAACGAACCGTAATCGTTGCAGCGGTGGAGCTGCCGGGCGATTTCCTTTCCATTGGGATCCGAAAAGATGGCTGTCAACTGCCGGTCGGCGAGCACGTCGTAACTGTCCTGATCCTGGGCCACTCGCAGGCAAATGCCTTTGTATTGAATCGTCTGACCGGGACGGTAAATCGCGCGATCCGTGAAAAAAACAGTCCGTTCAAACGGACGCGCCACGTCTGAGGGGCCCACGTAGCGGTCCTGTTGCGAGGCGAGTTCGCGCCCGTTGTGGCGCACGCGAACCGAGTAGGAAGCCTTTTCGATGGCATCGAGACTCAAGAAGCCGTTGGTGTCCGTTTTTTTCAGCAGTTGGGCGCGGCGGTTGCCTTGGTTGTCGGTCATCCAGGCTTGCACTTCCGCCCCGGTTACGGGTTCACCCGAATTGGCCTCCAGCACGAAACCTTCGAGATTTCCGTCACGTGGGCGCAACAGCAGCGCGAGGTCACTCACCCAAACATCGGTGAAGCTGATTTGATTGTCGCGCTCAAGAAACGCAGGATCGGGACTGGCCACGATGAAATAGAAACCGGGCTTGAGGTTGGCCGGCGCAGTCAGAGTTTCGGTGCGCTCCTGGAAATCATCGGTGGGCGGCAGATCGGCGGACCATTCCAGGGCCGGCGCTTTGGAAAGCAGTTCCCGCCGCTCGTTCTCGTCGAGATTTCCCGGACCGCCGTATCTCCGTTTCAAGAACCGCTCCCAGTCGTCCGCGACCGCGCGGAAGTGGAGTTTCGCGATGTTCCGATAACGGACCTCCATCTTCGGCCAGGGCGCGTTCCAAACGCCTTCGGCGACGATGCCGGCGGACTTCGCTTCAATTTCCACGACGAGGTTGCGGCACATCCGCCCGCCCGCGCTGTTTGGAAACACATCCGCGCCGCGCTCGGCCAATTTCCGGGCTTCGACCCAATCGCCTTCCCGATGGACTTGGCCGGCCCAATGGTGGAGGGCAAGCGCCGAGAGTTCGTGGTCGGCCCATTTGTCCACGAGCGTCTTGAGAGCCGCCTTGAACCGGGAATCTTTCTCCTCTCCGTAAGCGATGTTGTGCGCATAGACCAAACGAGCCAGGTCGGCGTCGATGAATGCAGACGCTTCTTGGTCCTTCCGATGAAACGCCAGCAACTCCTGGTGAAGCCGCAACGCCTTGACGATGGGAGAGCCGGAATCCGTGGTCTCGATCTTCCAATCGATGAATTCCTCTGCGGCCGCCAAGACAGCGGTGCCGGCCAAGACCTCAAATGCGTCTTGGGGCTTAGTGGCGGCTTGTTCCCCGGACGTGTAAAACTTCAACGCCTCGTGCGCGATGAAGTCATAGAGCGTGGGGCGATACGCATCCGGCAGGCTGCCCCGTGGCAGCAAATCGTCGTAGGCGGACACCGGGATCTTTTTCAGCGTGCCCGCGGCAGCCAGAGCCGCTTGGAAATGCTTGTCGATTTCCTCGAAGAGACGCGCCAGGTCCCAAGTGGTGAAATCCTTGCCCGGCGCTTGGGCCGTGGCGGTGCGCTGCATGAACCGCCAGCGATTACTCTGGAAGTAATGCCAATACCAGTGGGCGAGGATCGTCTCGAGCAGCGGGTTCAGCTCCTTGGGCGCTTTGGCCATCGCAGCTTCCAGGCGGACGATTTTTTCCTCCGGCTTGCTCCCTTGAAGGCTCCCCTCCAGGACGATCTTGCGCGTGATCGCCTTGGCGGCTTCGCCAAAGGCCTTGTCTTTCAGCGCGCCCTGGATGATCGGCTCCAGCGCTTCGATGGCCGTTTGCGGCAGGCCTTTCTGGACCGCTTCCTCGACCTTCTTCCAATCGGCGTCGCGCGAAGCGGCCTGGCCAGACGCCGTCAACAACACAATGAGAAGCAAAACCGTCGAGAGCGCGGGAGCGCGTCTGGAAGCGTGGGGCAGGCTTCCAGCCTGCCGGTTCGGGCGGCATCCCGCCGCCCGAACGACGAGGCAACAAAGCCTCGCCAACGGATTAAGAAAACGTCTGCGCCACAATTTCAAACGGTCTGCCAGAAAAAAAGTTGGCATAGCCTTCCTCTACAGTAGCCCAAGTCGATGGAAAGGAGAAAGCCTGGTCCGCGGGTTTCCGTTTCCATTGCTAAACACTGGGATTGCCAAGCGCCGCCTCATGTAATCACTTCTCCGGTCAATCCGTTTGTGACGCCTCCCACTGGCCGACCGACTTGCCACCCGCGTCGGCGTTCTACGCCGCCCTGCTTTGCCTGCTGACCGCGATTGTCGATTCGAGAGATCTGAGCCTAAGGCCCCCGCTTGCCCCCGATTCGAGAGGGTTTTTTCTTGAGTGACCAGATTCTGGCGGCTACGGTCGGCTCACTCGGTGAAGAACGGGTTCTCAGCAATAAGGAACCCACTGGTCGAATGGGAATCGCGGGGCAAGAAAACCTTGTTCAACTCTCGATGGAGAAGGATCCATGAAACGAATCACTCGAATTCTCTACGATGGTCTCCTGATTGCGCTGGCCATTGCGAACTCAGCGGCATCTGAAGCACCAACTCTCATTTTCAAAGTTCAATTCCAAGGGCCGTTGAACGGGACACCGGCCTTGGGCAAGGATGACTCGATCTACATCAACAACGGGTTTCGACTCCGAGCGTTATCTTCCGACGGTAAATTCCTGTGGAATGGGCGGGCGCCGCTTCATGGTCGCGAATGGCCCGTGAGTCCGGTCGTTGTTGATGACCGATCTGTCATCATGGCCAGTTCTCAAGGCCTGCTTGCCTATTCATTGAAGGACGGAACTGAACTTTGGCACGTAACCGGAGAAGGATGGGTTGAACAAACCGCAACGCCCGCGGCAGGCTTTGACGGCACTTTGTTCTTTCCTGTGGAAGCCGAGAACAACACGCGATTTGTTGCCGCGATCGGCACGGACGGAGCGGTTTCATGGACGCATTCGTTCGGCATTCTTCAACACAGGTTTGCGTCGCCGGTGATACTGCAAGACGGAAAAGTCGTAATCAACAACTGGTATTACCGGATCTTGGACACCGAAGGTTATCGAATTGGAGAGTACGGTTCACTTGGGTGGTACACCGAAGGCTCGCCAGCCATCGACCAAGAAGGGCTTGTCTATGGTTCGAGCTGGAACAACAAGCTGTTCTGCATCGACCAGCGCGGTCAGGAAAAGTGGTCGAGGACACTCGACGCCCCAATCGTTGGCGGCATCACCCTGGCCAGAGATAGGAATCTCTTCTTCAAGGATACCGCCGGCAACGTTCAAAGCTACTGCCAAGATGGCACCCGCCGCTGGCGAAAGCCTTTGAACGGCTTCACCAGCCCATTTGATACAGAGTACTCGGTCCCGACTCTTCTGGGAGACGGAACGTTGTTGGTTGGCAGCGGAAGTGTCCAGGGAGGGATTTATTGCCTCGATCAAACCAGCGGGGATGTTCTCTGGACGTTCAGGACGCAAGGCCGAGTGGTTGGTTCCGTAAACGTGGATTCCAAGAACTCGTTAATCTTTGGGGACGACAACGGCATTCTCTACAAATTGGCGGGAGTCTCCGGGCTCGGCGAGTCCACGTGGCCGAAATATCACGGAGATGCGGCGAACAGCGGGCGGCCAAGGTTGCTTGTCGATGTCTCCGCCGGGACCGGTGGCAGCATACATCAAGAGCCCAGAACCGGAGCGGTGGAACACGGTACACAGATTGCGCTCGCCGCGATTCCCGAAGCAGGTTTTGTTTTTCATCAGTGGACCGGTGGTGTTGTTTCTGAGAAAAATCCATTCATCACAACCGCAATTGGCAACATCCGCATCCAAGCCGTATTCAAACGCGAGCCCTTTCTGCGAGTTGGCTCGATTGATCAAGATCCAACCCAGGGATTCAGATTACAGGTCGTCGGAAAGGCAGGTCGGCGGTATGCCATCGAGGCGAGTAGTGACCTGCAATCTTGGACCTCGTTGGCGACGATGACCAACGAAACCGTTCAATCCGAGTATTTCGACAACCAAGCCCGATCCTTCACCACGAGATTCTATCGCGCCAGACCTGCGGAATAAGGAGGCAATTTGTCGAGCTGCACGTTGTCTCCGGCTATTGGATGGAGGCGGCGTCAAGGGGCCCCCGCTGTTGACACGCTGATACGGCTTCAGAGTGTCGGCACGATTTTGCGCAGGAAGTCGGCATCCTCGACGAGTTCTTTGCTGATGCGCGTGCCGCCAACCTGGACCAGGACCGCCTGCACCCCTTCGCGCCGGGCTACATTCCTCGCCGGAATACTCCCCGCCTTCTGGGATTGCCCGAAAGGACAAAAGGGGTATGCTTCTTCAATGATTGAAGCGAGCGCGTCTGCAATGGCAAAGGAGTTTCACGAGTTCCTCGATCGAGTGGAGCACGGTGAGACAGTCCGCATCCGCAAGGATGGCCGTGCCGTGGCACGCCTGATTCCGGACTGCGAATTCATCGAAGGGTGGCGTGCTGCGGAAGCCTTTCGATATTACAGGGCTGATGTCGAGGACAAGGCGGCGGCTAACGCCATCGCCGCCGAAATCCGCAGATTGGACGCAGAGATCGATGATGCGCTGGCTCATTGACACCGACATCCTCATTGAAGGGGAACGTCAGCATCCCGACTTCGTGCCCTGGCTGGAATCGGCGGAGGATGTGGCAACGGCGGATGTGATCCGGTGCGAGTTCTTGCTAGGAGTTCATGCCGTGCCCGATGGGACGAAGCGCCAACGCGGCGAAGAGTTCTACCGCAACCATATCGCGAAATTGCCTTCGTTCCCTTGCGAGCCGCTCGATTATGAGAAGGCGGCGCAGATGGCAGGCGAGGCAAGGCGTCAAGGTAAGGGCAAACCGAGCGTCGTGGACGGTTTGCTTGCGGCGATTGCCTTACGAACAGGTGCGACGGTGGCGACGCGAAATGTCGCGGATTTTGCTGCGATGGGTTGTCCTTGTCAGGATCCGCTCCAGAAGCCGTCCGTCAACCGCAGCGCTCCGGACAGCGTTTGATCGACCTTCCAGAAGAGGCGGGACGTTTTCGATCCGCAGCATTCGCCAGTTATCCTTGATCCGGCGGTTGAATGGCCGAAAAAAAACGAAAGATGCCGAAAGAAAGGAAATTCTGAGACTTGTGCCATTCACCGGCCAGGTGAGCGACTGGGATTGCGCAACGGCTTCAGATTTTGTTGTTTCTTTCGTTTCTTTCGGCTGAACCGCTGATTCTAGGGTTATCGGAGGTAGGGACCGCTTAACCGGCCTGACGCCCGGTCAGTTTCCTCACCGGAAAACATTCGCCTGATCCGGGAACCCGTTGCAGACTGGGTGTTATGAGCAAAACGAACCTCTCTCGCCGGACCTTCCTCCAACGCGCCGCCGCATCCATCGCGACGGCATTCACCGCGCCCACGATCGTGCCATCCTCCGCGCTGGGTGCCGACGGCGCGGTCGCGCCGAGCAACCGCATCACGGTTGGCTTCGTCGGCACCGGACGCCAAGCCACTTACGCCAACATCCCCGGCTTCCTCCGCGAACCAGACGCGCAATGCGTCGCGGTCTGCGACGTGGATTCGTGGCGCATGGAAAACGCGCGCCAGATCATCGAGGACGCCTACGCCAAGCGCCAGCCTTCCGGCGCGTTCCAAGGCTGCGCCGCGTTTCGCGACTGGCGCGATCTGATCGCGCGGCCGGACATTGACGCCGTGATGATCTCCACGCCGGACCATTGGCACGTGCCGATGGCCATCGCTGCCCTCCGCGCCGACAAGGATGTGGCCTGCGAGAAGCCGCTCACGCGCAGCATCGCCGAGGGACGGTTGCTTTGCGATGCGGTGACGAGCACGAAACGGGTCTTCCGCACGGACAGCGAATTTCGCTCGAACCGGACCATGCACCGCGCCGCGCAACTGGTGCGCAACGGCAAGATTGGAAAACTGCAGCGCATCATCACCAAGACACCCAAGGATCCGACGCTGACCGCGCAGCCCGACATGCCCGTGCCGGAGGAACTCGATTTCGAAATGTGGCAAGGCCCAGCCGTGCGCCGGCCCTACACGCTGCAGCGCGTGCATCCCCGCCACGACGCGAAAGGACGGCCAGGCTGGATCTGCATCAGCGACTACGCCGACGGCATGATGGCCAATTGGGGGGCGCACCTGAACGATATCGCACTCTGGGCCGCCGACTTGGACCACGCTGGTCCAGTGGCAGTCGAAGGAACCGGCGCATTCCCGCCGAAGGGAAATCTTTGGGACATCATCTTGGAGTTCGACGTGACGTTCACCTACGCCAACGGCGTGACGCTTCAGTGCCGAACCGCGAATCCGGTCATCCGCTGGGAAGGGACTGACGGCTGGATCGAAGTCAAGTATCCGAACGACATCGATGTCGAGCCCAAAGCTGTCCTCGACTGGAAACCGGGACCGAACGATCTCAAACTCACCTTCAAGACCAGCGAGAAACGCGATTTCCTCGATGGCCTGAAATCACGCGGACCCGTGCTTTACGATTGCGAGGCCGGCCACCGCAACAACTCACTGGCCCATCTGAGTCTGATTGCGATTGCTCTGGGTCGGACATTGAAGTGGGACCCCGCCAAGGAACGTTTCCTCGGCGACGACGAAGCCAATGCGCGGCTCAAACCCGTGACCTGGCACGCCCCGTGGGACAAGCTGGCCAAAGCGAGTTGAGAGAAGCGATCCGAGGTTGCCTGAGTGAAATGATTCTGGTGAACAAGGCCGGCTCCCTTGCGGATGCGGGCATCCCAGCGCCGAAAGGCTCGCTCACGTGTAACGAATTCCCGCGTGCTCGGGGAGGTAAAGAATCGGCAGGAACGTATCCACCTGCAAGAGTCCCTTGCGAGTCAGGCGGACGGCTTTGGAATCGATTTCCATGAAACCCTCCTCGGCCAATCTCTCGAATTGGGGTCGGAAATGAGCCCTGATGTCCGCTTTGAATTTGTCCCGGAAATAATCCACGTCCAGGCAGCCCGTCTTGAGCAAGAGAATCACCTCGCGCCGCAACTTTTCTTCGGGGTGAAGCCGCAAGGCGCGTTTCAACGGGAGTTGGCGGCTTTCCACCGCGCCCGTGTAATCTTCGAATGTGTCCAAATTCTGGTAATGGATGCCTTGGATATGGCCAAAGGCGCTTTCGCCCAGCCCCAAACAATCGGCGCCATGCCAGAAATGATCGACGGTATAGACGAACCGCCACCACTGTGGATTGCGCACGGCCGCGTAACCGCTGGCGATGACATATCCGGTTTCCTCGCACATTTGGAAGGCTTGCTGAACCCACCGCCGCTTGGCCGTCCAATCCGGGAGGTTCACTTGCTGCCCCGCTCGGATCGAGGCGAAAAGGGCCGAGTTGTAAGTCAGTTCGAGCTGATAAATGGTGACGCACTCCGGGGCGAGCGCAAGAACTTGCTCAACCGTCTGGCGCCAGGTCTCGTCTGTCTCCCCAGGCAAACCCGCGATGAGGTCAATATTGATCTCATCGAACCCCGCGTCCCGCGCCTCACGGAACGCGCGCAGACAATCCGCCGAAGTATCGTCTCGCCCGGCGCGATCCAAAATCTCGTCGTTGAGTGACTGGAAACCGATGCTCAGGCGAGTGACGCCGAGGCTTTTCAGCGCGTCGAGTTTTTCGGCGGTGACTGTCCCCGGTTCGCATTCGAACGTGCACTCTTCGACCGCATCCCACGGGCTTCTCTCTTGCAGACCGCCCAGCAGCCGGCGGATTTGGTCGGGTTCGAGGTAGGACGGCGAGCCGCCGCCAAAATAGACCGCGCCGAAACGCCGGTTTCGGAGAGCGGGGAAGCGCCCATAAGAATCGAGTTCCTTTAGGATCGCATCGAGGTAGCGATTCACGTCGCCGGCTTCGCGCCGGGGATGAACGCGGAAGTAACAATAATGGCAGTGCTGCCGGCAAAAGGGGAGGTGCACGTAGAGATCGAGCGGCTCCGGTTCGGGCATCCGGGCCAGTTTGTGCAAAAATTTGTGATTGTGTCCGGCATTCCATCGCGAGTACGGGGGGTAATTGGAGATAAAGTAATTTCCAACCTCAGTCGCTTGGTGCGGTGCGAGCGCGGTCCCCGCCGACAGCGTTCCGCCAGGTTGGACACCATTCCATTTCGGGGGCAAGTGCGCAAGGGCGCCGAGGACGGCCCTGCGGCTGCGGCGTCCTCGAACAGCGCCGGCGCGAGCCCGGCTCGTGACAAGTGGTGGAGTCATTGCTTTTGTTCCTTTCAAAAATCAGTGTAACATCACTCTGGGTTCTCTCAGTTGTCCTGCCTAGCTCGCGTCGGAGGCAGAGCCTCCGCACGCCGTTTGCTGCGTATGGAACAGGCTTCAAGACAGCGCTTCCGGCATTTGAAAATCAACGCGCTTAATGTGCTCGCTTCGCGCGCCGAAGACCTTGATGCGGATCAAGCCTCTGAGCTCCCGATCCCGCCGGCAAGATTTCAAAGGCCGTGGAAGCCGCCCGTCCTGCGTTCCCCTCACCCTGGCCCCACTGCTGTTGAATTAAGGGAACCGATGCCTTTCGATCCCCTTCCTCTCCCCGCGAGGCACGAGTGGGGAGAGGATCGAGGAGAGGGGCAGCCCAATAAAGACGGCCC
>JACQWK010000440.1 GCA_016209525.1 Verrucomicrobiota bacterium | reverse complement strand
GCGCTGCAGCGTGACATCGCGGCCAAAACCCATTCCGTAGAGCCGGAAGAAGACGTTCTGGCCGAGTTTGTCGCCATAACGGATCGAGCCAAACTCGTTGAGCAACGAGCCGCCGCCTCCGCTGATGAGCGTGCCTTGAGTGTCTTTGGCGCTCTTGGTGACGATGTTGATGACGCCGTTGACCGCGTTCGCGCCCCAAAGTGTCGCGCCGGGGCCGCTGATCACCTCGATGCGGTCAATGTCTTCGAGCATGACGTTCTGTTCCTGCCAAAAAACTCCGGCGAAGAGCGGCGTGTAAATCGTGCGGCCATCCATCATGACGAGAAGCTTATTGGCCAGCGTGTTGTTGAAACCACGCGCGCTGATGGCCCAATCATGGGAATTGACCTGCGCGACTTGAAGATTGGGCGCCAACCGCAGGGCCTCGGCCAGCGACGACGCGGCGGAACGGCGAATGTCCTCCCCGGTCACGACCTGAATTGCGGATGGCGACTCGGAAAGTTTCTCCTCGCGGCCTGAGACGAGTGTGACGGGGGTATCGAGCAGTTCCTCGAAGGAAAGCTTTTTGAGCGTGGCTATTTCGCTGGTCGCTTGAGTATGGGTCTGCGCCAACAGAGGGTTGGAGATGATGAAGAACGGCAGAACAACTCCCAAGAGCGGCAGACGCCACCGCCGAGCTGAAGGACCGGTTAGCCAATTGATCATAAATCCACGCCTTTCTAAGTGGAGCTAGCGCTCGCTACGCAGCTCAGAATCGAAGCGAATCCAATGCTTTCCCGGCCGATGGCGCACAGAGTCCATTAGGGCTGGTGTCGTCGGCGCTGGTTGTTTGTGCCATCACGCGGTTAACAATCCGCGTTTTCTCGAACGAATTGATTGTGTCCCGCTCCCTCAATCACCGCAACAAAGAATTCCGATTGGAGAAGCTGCGCAGTCCTAAGAAAGGCGATAAGCCCTTCCGCAGATGACCACCCATGCAGCCGGCAAATCATGCAGGGTATAGAGTAAGGGGTCAGTCCATAGTAATGACAAGTCGCCACACTGGTACCGGTGCGAATGCGGCCGTTGGGTTGTAGTTGTCAATACTATTGACTGACCCCTTTGGACCCCTTGGTCCCGGTCTGTCGCGGCGGTGCTAGAGCATCGCGATGCGCCAAACCTTGTGCGACTGCTCGAACCCGCGAAATTTGACTTCGGACGCTACGGCGGATTTTCGGGTTCGCTCCAAGAATTGAGCCATTTCGGGCCTTGCGTACATTTCGTCGGAGACGGTCAAATCATTGCCCTGGCAGCATCCCACCATGCGCGCGGCCAGGTTGATGGTGGTGCCGAAGAAGTCGAGCTTGTCATTGGCGTTGACGGCCAAGCACGGACCGATGTGAAGGCTGGACTTGAGCATCAAAGGCGCCGGCAGTCCCGCGCTCGGGATCGCGGACTGAAGTTTCTCGTGCATCTGCTGCACGGCGGCCAAGGCTTCATCCACCCGGCTAAAGACCGCCATCACCGCATCGCCAATCGTTTTGACGATGGCGCCATGATGGTCGCGGATCGCCGCGGTGAGGACGGAGAAATGATCGCGAACCACGACGTAAGCCGGCGCGTCGCCAATCCCGTTGTACATCGCCGTAGAGCCTCGCAGGTCGGTGAACAGGACAATCTGCGATCCGACCGTGATTTGCTCGTTGGGGGTGATGACCTCCGCGTCGAAGAGGTCGCGGAATTCCTGCCAATTGGTCACTTGAGCCGCGGTGAGGATGTCTTCGCTCCATTCGATGTCTTCCAAAACGACCTGGACGACGAACGGATTTGGATTCACGAAGCGGAGCGGTCCGGTCGGATCTCGATTTGGCTCGGACCGGATTTGAAACTGGCTGGGCAAGCATTCAATCACGAGCGTAGTGTCGGGGCCGGGAATCTCCGAGGAAGCGAGGATCAGCGGGCGGTTGACCTGAGGCGAGCGCAGGCGGAATGATCGGTTGCGTTTTGGCGCCTTCCACGAACGGCTCTGCCGAGGGCCTACGAGCAACTGGCTAAAGATGTGCGGTTTCCCGCCCGGACCTGCCAGACAGAAAGTTTGGGTGTCGATGGGCCGCACATTGGCGTTCACGCTGAATTTCAGTTCGACCGATTTGTCAAATTCCGCATCAAACTTGATCTGGCAGACCTCACAGTGGGCGGTCCGATGAATTCGTCCCAGTGAATTCGCCCGAGGCTCGCGGGTCGAGCGGCAATTGGGACAGAGCACTTCCCAACTGAAATCGAGCAACCCGCACCGGGTCGCCTGGAGAAAGAGCCGCAAGACCGCCCATCGGTCCCATCCCCATTTCCGGGCCAGGACGAAAGGCCGGATATGGCTCAGTTCTACGTCCGGCGCTTCACGAATGAGGGTTTCCAAAGCCGCCACGAATTCCGATGGCGCGGCCATCTGGCGCAGATTCTTGAGGCCCGCATCCAGCGCAGGTTCGGCCACCGGCTTCTTGGGCAATTTGGGAAGAACGATTTGTTTTTGTGCCCGCAGGTGATCCCCGACGTGGCGGAAGATTTCATCCATTCCCCGATTAGTCTTTGGACCGAGAACGGTTCGGATCAACCAGGCGCCCAGGCTGGTTCGGGGCGTCAGATCACTGAACGCGCGCACGCGGGTCGTTCCCGGGCCGGACTCGCTGAAGTCCACACCCATCTTCCCTTCCACGATGGGGCCGGCTTCGAAGATTCGGTGGACGCAGTAAAACTCCTCCTCCAGCCATTCGAACGGGATTTCCTTCCATCGGAGTTCGGCTCCGAGAAATTTGGCCCGCGCCGTCACGACACTGCCGCCCTCCGGGACCGGTTGGATCTCATAACGAATTGGCGGCAGGCCCAAGGCGCGGTTGATCCAGTCTGTTTTGCTCAGAATGGGCCAGACGGCTTGCGTCGGGAAAGGCACTTCGCCCGTGGTCTCGGTATGGATCACCCCAAGCATGGATAAAGATCACTGCGCGGCGCAGCCGCACACGAATGGCTGACCATCGAACATCCAACATTGAACTTCCAACTTCGAATGAGAAGTTGGCTCGTTCGACGTCCAGGGTTCGATGTTGGATGTTCGATGTTCATTCCGTGACCAAAACGTTCAACGTGCAACGTCCAACCTTCAACGACCGGACCCGTTGCATCTTGAGCATTAAATGCTCAACGCAGGACGTTGTCCGCTCCGTCTTCAAGGCAAGGTGGCATTACCTATCACGTTCGAGCAGGTACCGGGCGAGAGCCTCAAGCGCGGCGGCTTTGCCTTTGAAACCCACCAGCGCTTCGTAGGCGCGGTTTGTCAGGCGTCGCGCAATTCGCCGCGAGTGATCCAGACCCACAATGGCCGGATATGTCGCCTTCTTGGCGGCCCTGTCTTTGCCGGCCGTTTTGCCGAGGCGCGCGCTGGTTTGAGTCAAGTCCAGGATGTCGTCGATGACCTGAAAGGCGAGGCCGACGTTGTAGCCGAAGCTCGTCAATGCTGCCAGTTGTCCGGCGGTGCAGTCAGCGCTCATTCCGCCCAACCGCACCGCGCAACACAACAGGGCCGACGTTTTCCGTTCGTGGATGTATTTCAGTTGCCGGGCGGAGACGGATTTGCCTTCGCCTTCGAGGTCTGCCACTTGACCGGCGATCAACTGCGATGAACCCGCGGCTTTGGTCAATTCACGAAGCATGGTCTGCTGGGAATACCCCGGCGATCCTTGGGATTGGGCGGCGATGTCGAACGCTTCGGTCAACAAGGCATCGCCGGCCAGAATCGCGATCCCTTCGCCGAACACCTTGTGATTGGTCAACTTCCCTCGGCGGTAGTCATCGTCGTCCATCGCCGGGAGATCGTCGTGAATCAGCGAATAGGTGTGAATGCACTCAATGGCGCAAGCCAACGGCATTGCTGTATCCTGGCTGCCCCCGCACGCCTCGGCCGCCGCCAAACAGAGCGCAGGACGGATTCGCTTCCCTCCGGCAAACAGCGAATATCGCATCGCTTGATGGATCGTGGCCGGCTTGGTTCGGGCGGGAGGCAGGAAGTGGTCGAGCGCGTGATTGATGGCTGCGGTACGATCATCCAGGTAAGCCTGGAGTTCTTTAGGTGGTGCGGGGCGTGCCATGCGGACCGAATTGGAACCGACCGACATGGGAAGCCTTTTAGGGAATGCCGGTCGGACAATCAAGTGTGGATTAATTCGATTTTTCTGTTGCATGGATTTCTCCAATCATTAGCCTATCGTCCCCTTGAATACGTACAATAACGAGAGGCTCAATTGAATAGCGAACTCTGTCGGAAAGCGCTTGAAAAGATCGGAAACCCCAACATTTTGGTGAACGTGATCTCCAAACGCGTGCGCCAATTGACCAGTGGAGGGACTGGCAGCCGTCCGTTGATCGCGGATACCACCCGCCTCGGGACGGCTGACGTTGCCTTGCTGGAAATCATTGAGGGCAAGATGGCTCACGAATTGGCGGAGGATAATCCGCTTCTGGAACCCGTGCGCAAGAAGGGCAAGAGGAGCTAGGAGCTGAGAGGGACGCCATCCCGGCCCCGTGGAGCTTATGGCGGACATTCTCACCAACTCGAAAGCACGCCGGGACTACGACATCCTTGAGACCTTTGAGGCGGGGATCGTGCTGAAAGGGACAGAGGTCAAAGCATTGCGCGCCGGGAAAGGCCAGATTCGGGACGCGTTCGCCCGCGTGGAGAACGATGAGGTTTATTTGGTGAATGCCCACATCGACGAGTACGCGTTTGGCAATCGGGAGAATCATAATCCAAAGGCGGTTAGAAAACTTCTGCTCCACAAATCGGAAATCCGGAAGCTCTTCGGGCTGGCTTCCGTGAAGGGCAACGCGCTGGTTCCTCTGGCCTTTTACTGGAAGAACGGGAAGGTCAAGGTCGCGCTGGCTGTTGGCAAGGGAAAGGCCCAGTACGACAAGCGCGAAGACCTGAAGAGGCGCGAGGCTGACCGCGAGTTACGACGAGCGACAGCGGCGCGCTACAAGGGGAAGTGACATCACGGGGCAGGCGGCCAGCTTGCCGCTCGAACGACCGCGAAATGGCGGATTGGTCACTGCAAATTGCCTGTTGGACCATGAACCGCAGCAGCCGACGTGAGGAGGCGGATTGCGGTTTTAAACACGAATTCCGCCTCGTCACCTCGGCGGCTACGAATCCACAGTTCGTGCGAAGAATCTGAAAAAGGCCGGTGGGAGGATGTCAGATGCAGCGGCTCACGCCTTGGCCGGTTCGGGCTTCTTCCAATTCCTTTTGGGCGGCTTTACGATCAAACCTTTCTTGATCGCGCTGGCGGCCACACGAACGTATCTCACCTGTCCGTTGACCACGGCTTTCACCCTTTGCAGGTTGGGCAGGAAGCGGCGTTTGGTGATGGCGGTCACGTGGGTTCCGATTCCACCCTCTTTTTTGGGTTTGCCACTCCGCCAAATGATGCTGCCCTTCCTGGGCCCTTTGCCGGTTAATTCACAAATTCTCGCCATAACGATCAGCAATGTCCGAGTTAAAAGAGGCTACACCGTAGCGGGCTCCTTCGACCTTGCAAGCATTTTTTAGAGGTTCAGACTTTGCGGGCGGCGGCTGATTTTCCTGCCATTCGATGCAGTGTTTCCTTGACTTGCTTGAGGAGATTGAACGCTTTTTCGGGGTGGACGCGCATGTTATCTTCGGCGTCTTGCAGGGTTGCTACGAGCATGCCGACGACCTTGATATTCCGGTCCTTGGTCCGCAGCGCCGCTTGCATCAACTGGGAAGCGCCGGTGATCATCAGGGTCTTGCCCTTCAGTTCGAAGACTTCCAGCGTGGGTCGCACCACGAAGTGTCTGGAGTGCCAGGTGAACTCCACGAGCCGGGCTTCCTGGTTGTGATGCACATGTGTCAGCAATTTTTGGTCGGGAAGCACATGGCGGATATGTCGGACGAGTTCGTCGAGTTCCTGGCTCGTGGACTTGGGCTGAGCATTGGCGAGGACAATATTCAAACTGGGTGATGGCATATCTTTGCGGCACAAAATGGACTCATGAATGCAAACTCTTGAACATGGCCGATGGAAGAACGCGCAACATCTCAGCATCTCTCCAACGCCACGCCGCCCGTGAGATTAGAGTTCACCGTGGTTTGTTGCACCCTGGTTCAATCTTGGGGGCGAATACCAAGGAGGGTACGGGATTCCCTTAGCCTCCGTAATTCACACGCGGAGCGAGGTAGGGACGCAGCGCCGCGATTTATTCGGCCAAGGAGGTCGCCACACTGCCGGTTTCACTCAGCCAGCCGGGCGCCGACTGTCGCCAATTCATCGAGTCGGTCCGACGGTTGCCCGGCGGCCCAGCAAAGGCCGCGGAGCACCAGCGTGCGAAAAATGGGATCATCCAAGGTCCAGGTGAAATGGCCTGGAATGCAGACAAAAATTCGGCCCCTTCCGTGCGTGCGGATCCAAATCTGCGGTTGTGGTTCATCCGCTTCGACGGAAGTGGCCAGGACCGTTGCACCCGCCATATCGCCTTTTAAGTTCCAGTAGCTCTCATCCGTGAACTGAACCGTCTCCAGGCCTGCTGTGAGTTCGTGCGGCTGGAAGCGAAGCGTTTCGAGGCCATAGCGGAAGCGCGAGCCGGCTCCCCACGCGCGGCCCAGCCGGCGCGCCAGAAGCTCAACATCGCGTTGCGCATTTATCGACCAGTGCAGAAAGACCAGGCCGCCGCCACGTTCCAGAAAAAGGTCGAGGTCGCCGGCCCGCTCACCGGACCAGGCCGGGTTGTCATGGTAGAACGCGACAACCTGAGCCGTCCGCCACTGTTCTGGGCTCGGCCAGCGATCGGCGGTTTCCACGACCACGCCTTCGGCCAGCGATAGCAGTTTGGACCAGCGCTCGCGCCAAAGCGGATAATCGTGAAAGCCCGGCCCCGCGTGTCCCGGATCTTTGGCGGACGCGCAGAGGACGACGCGGAGGGCGGATGGAGCGTGTGGCGGCACGTATTGGCCAGCTTTCGCGGACGCGCGAAACGTGAAATGGGCCGAGAACCGCCTCAATCTCTGCTCGCTTGCGTGCTGGCGGCGGCTTCTGTCCTTGCACTTCCATCGGCAACGGCAGCGGCTCCAGTGGCTGGGTCAGCAAGAACGTCATCAAATCGCGACACTCCTCGGCGGACATTGTCTCCCAAATGCCTTCGGGCATCAGGGAGAGTTTCGAAGGTCGCACGGATTTCACCTTGGAGCGCGGCACCTGCTCGCTCACCCCGCTTCCCATCGCCACGTGCAGAATTCCGCCAGCTTCGCGAAGGACGATGCCGGTGACGGTGTCGCCGTCGGCCAATTCCACTTCGCTGGCGACATGGTCCGGATTGATAGCGCCGTTGGGAAATTGGATGTCATTGCGCACGCTCGCGTAGTCGCGGTAAATGAGGTTTGAGAGATCGGGGCCCGCGCGCAGACCCTCGCCTCGAATGGTGTGGCATTTACCGCAAACGAGAGTTTCGCTGAAGAAAAGCTTTCGCCCACGCAACCAGTTCCCGCCTGCGATTTCGGGAATCAGTCGCTCGACTGCCGTCTCGGTCGGAGCCGCGTCATCTGCCGGTTGGGCCCAGGGCAGCCAAAATCGTCGCAGTGGAAAAGCGCGCTGCCGCGGGTCCTCCCGAGTGGACCAGGCGGCCCCAAAAGCAAGCTCCGCTCCCGTCGAGAGCTTCACTTCAAACCATGGCCATTGCCGACCCGCCCCCCGGAGCTTTGCTTCCGCACGCTGCTTGCCCTCAGTCGCAGCCGAGCTGGCCGTTTGTCCCCCAATTGTGACTTCGAACGGCGCCGCGCCTTCGAAGTGGAGGGTCACATCTTCCGGCGGCGGCTGCCAGTCTATCGTCGAGCCAGGCTGGACCGCAGGTTGCAGCAGTTGCCAAAGATCCAGTTGACCTTTGAGCGTGATCGTCCCCGGTTTCTGCGCCGAGGAGAAGAATTGGTCGTGGTCGGCGCTCTGCCGAGTGAATTCACGCGCGACCTTGAGATCCAGATGTGGCAGCCAACCTGCCCACGATGCTTGCCCGTCGGCCGATCGCCAATGCGCTTCGACGCCGGACAAGTCAGCGGCCAGATCGATTTCCCTCGCTAAGCTCAGGCCGGAAGACTCCGATTGATTTCTGATTTCAAAGGGCAGCTTCCGGACGCCGGCTGCGACCAGAGCGGGCAGCGTGATCGCATAGTTCACCGCCGCAGCGCGGGGCCGCGTCACGAGCGTCAACGTTCGAAGGTCCGGGCTGACCTGAGTGCTCAATACTTCGTGAACGTAGCGCGGCGCGGCAAGTTGGTCATAGACGACCTGGTAGCCTGGCCGAATGGTTTCGAAACGATCGCCAGCGGCGGCATATTTCCCGGACTCGACCCGCGTCTTGCCCGCCAAATCTTTCAAGGAGGACTGATCGAGCGGCCGGTCGAACGCTATTTTGAGCTCGGTCGGACTTGCGTTCCAAGCAAGGACGGGTTGCGGCGCGTTTCGATCCTCATAGCGGATCCGCCAGAGTTTGCCTTGGCCGTTGGGCCCGCTCCCCCAATCAGGCAGGCCGCCATGCGTGGCCACGATGAGATCGCCGCGCGGCGAAACGCACACATCGACGGTCAACGCTTGGAGTGTGGCGAGCAGATGAGTCTGAGCCACGTATCCGGCGGACGTCTTCACCAGTTTGGTGCGCCAGAGTTTGCCGCGTGAATAGCCGGCCACGATGGCATCACCGGCCCAAGCATCAGGTCCGAAAACGCTCCGCCCAGCGTGCCCAATCACCCTCTCCCCATCGGATGGGGAGAGGGCTGGGGTGAGGGGTTCATTAAAGCACAGCCCGCACGTGGACTGGTGCTGCGGCGCGTAACCGAAGACGCTCGGCTCATCGATCACCTCCGGCAGGTGCCGCGGATGGCGCGGGGGAAAACCGTAGTGGCGTCCGGGTTGGATGTGCAGCAGCTCGTCAAAAGGATTCCCATTCGGCAGCCAGGTTGCGCCTTCTTGGTCCGTGCAAAACAAGTCGCCATGCCGGTTGAAAGCAAGCCCGACCGCGAACCGGATGCCTGAGCACACGGTTTCGCGGTTCAAGAAATCCGCACTCACCCGCTGAATCGTGCCGCGTTCCATGGTGGTGCGATACCTCGCCTGGCCGGTGGCTTTGTCGATGAGGTAGGGTTCCGTGAAACTGGCGGCGCCCAGGCTGAAGTAAATGCTTCCATCCGGCGCGACCGCGACCCCCAGCGCATCCACGCCTTGTTGTTCGCTCCTTTCCGTCCACGTCGCCACCGTGATGTCTTCGTCGGCGCGGTCGTCGCCATTGGTATCGACAATCAACGCGAGCCTGTCTTTTGCGGCCACGAACAGACCCTGGCCGCGCGCAAAGCCCGGAGGCGTGACCGCGGCACCGATTGGGGCGCGCAAGGTCTGCCGGTCCCACCAGCCGTGAATTGTGTCCTCCAGTCCGTCACCGTCGCGGTCGCTGAGCAGCCAAATGCGGCCGTCGTATCCGACTGCCGCCAGCTTGCCGTCGGGACGATAGCGCACGTTGTTGACGTTGTTCAATTGCACGGGCAACTCGCGCGCGCTGAAACCGGGGAAAAAAACTTGGACCGGCGGCGGATTGGAGATGGTGACCAGCGAAATGGCGCCCTCCCGCACCCGAGCGGCGCCCATACCGCGGAGAAGGGCGCCATACTTCGCGTCGAGGTAACTCTCCACCACCGACCGTTCGGCGTCGGACAACGCGCGGTCGAACAGAAGGAGTTCCGCCAGGTTGCCCTGGAAAAATCCTTGCACGTGCGGCCGATCGGGAGTGTTCGAGTATCGCCGCGCCCCTAGCGTGAAATCCTCAAGGCGAAGGATTGAATCAGGGGAGCGGTCGCGGGCGCCTCTTTCCTGGCCGCCAACGAACAGCTTGACACCGTTGGTTCCGCGGCCAGCGCGCAGGGCGAAGATTTGCCAGGACCCCAGAAGATAGGAGCCCGCAACTGCAGGCCTTGTCTTGGCCGCGCCGCTCTCCGGCTGTGAGGGCCCTTCTGAGGTCATCGCTGCCAAAAGATTCCGTTCCCCAGAGAATCCTGCGCCTTCGGCGTTAACGCGGGAGAGATTCGCCGTCGCCACGCTTCCGAAATCGAGGTTGAGACCGGACGTGTAGTCGTTCTGCCCCGTGGCGTTCAAAGAGACCAGGGCTCGAAATCCGCCGTTGGTGTGTGGATCCGCAACCAAGAAAAGAGTCGCGTCCTGGAAGGACTTTCGGTGGCCGCCCGCGGCAAGGAAGTCATCAACGCCGTCGAAAGCAAGCATGGCGCCGTTGAATTCCTGACGGAAGCGTGGACGGGCGGCGAGGACGGGTTGCGCCAGATGGCCTCGCAGGCCGGAGCCATCGAGCAAGAGGTCCGGAGCGTCGCGCCAAGATTGCAGCGGCGTCAGCCCCAGTGCCCCTCGCGCCGCATTCTGACGCGATACATCGAGCCAGACGACGAGGCCATTCGTGACGGTCAGACGCGCATCAGCCCACGGTTCGGCGGATCGGCAAGTAACGCTGACCGATAACAAGGCCAGCGCGGGGGCGAATCGGGCGATCACAAAACGAGGCTACCATGCAAACAACTCCCGCCACAAGCCGGGCATGTTGGCGGGCCCAAGTGTAAGAGACTGTTTCAAACATGGATGGCGCGGGCAATCTGCCCGCCTTGGTTGGCAACTTGCCGACCGGAATGGCCGCGGGTGCAAGGTGTTCCCTTTCCCTTGGTGTGTGTTTAGCGGAGCGCGGCCTTCCAGGCCGCAGCAGCCGCCATGTTGCGGCCCGCTCCGAATCTCTC
>JACQWK010000453.1 GCA_016209525.1 Verrucomicrobiota bacterium | reverse complement strand
CGCGAGGCCAGCCTCGACAGAGGGACCGCACCTTCCCCACCTTCCGTGACAAGATGAGTCGTCGCCTCAACCAAGTCGTCCGCCTGGCTACCGGTCCTCCCCAAGGACTTTAGAACAGCCCTGTTGATGCATCCCTGGCGGAAAAAAACCGCTTGTGTGAGGGCTGGCGTTTCTTTATGAATTCTCTCGAAGTGATCGTTGTCGGCTGGCCGAACGCGGCCGGGAACGCCCTTTCTTCTCCCGCACATGGCAATCACGCGTCGGTCCGGCGGAAGGTGGCTTTCGCGGGTCCAAGCTCGGAAGCCACCGAAAATCAAACAGGACTGCAACCGTATGAAATCGAAAATCCTCCTCCTCCTTCTCTTGGGCCTCAGCGTTGGGCTGGCCAGTGCCGCCGATATCCGCGAAGGCTTGGTGGCTTACTGGCCGTTGGACACAACCGACGGTGTGATGACGCCGGATGCGACGGCGTTTCGCAACGATCTGACGCTGGTCAATATGGACGCCAGCAATTTCGTCCCCGGCAAACGAGGCAAGGCCGCTTCGTTCGATGGCACGAGCCAACTGTTGAGCAAGACTTACGCAATGGGTGAAGACATCGGGCTTCCTGTCTATAATGCCCGCCGATACACCGTCATGCTCTGGGTCAACGGTGTCGGCGCGACCCAAGGCGGAACGGGCACGGGCGATCGCCGCGTTTTTTCCGAGGGCTCGGACACGGACAACGATCCGCTCTTCAACATCGGCACGGACAGCGCTGGCGCCGCCACGCGGACCAACGTGGTGGACATGTTCATCCGGAACACGGCGGCTGCGACCCAAGTGAACCACCTCAAATCCCGCGGCATGGCGTTCGACGGCACCTGGCATCACATCGCCTGGGTGGAAGAGAACGGGGCGGGCAAGCTGTACATCGACGGCCAATTGGACGCCGCGACCTTCAACTACACGAGATCGTCGCTCGATCTGAACACAATCTCCGTCGGCGGCATCCAGCGCGCCGCGGCCGGAAGTTTCTTCGAAGGCCTGATCGACGAGGTGGCGGTCTGGGAACGGCCGTTGAGCCAAGCCGAAGTCCAGCAGGCGATGGCCAATGGTCTTCAGACGCCCGTGCCGGCCTTTGGCCCGACGATCGTTTTCGCTCCGCAAAGCAACACCAACCTTATTATCGGCGACTCCTTCGGGTTGACGGTCCAAGCCGCGGGAGCGCGCCCCCTCACCTACGAATGGCGAAAGAACAACACCGTGATTCCCGGAGCCGACACGGCCACACTGACCCTCTCGAACATGACCGCTCCAGACTCCGGCAGCTACACAGTCCTCGTGGGGAACAGCATCGGGTCGGTGACGAGTGCCCCTGCGACGTTGCTCGTCGCTCCGCCGCCGCCGCCAAACCTTCCCAACGGCATGGTGTCCTATTGGCCGTTGGACGAAGTGCAAGGAACCAAAACCCCCGATATGGTCAGCGGCTATGATATGGATCTCCAGAACCTGACCGCCGCCGACTTGGTGCCCGGCAAATCCGGCAATGCGTTCAAGTTCGTCAATGCGCGCCAAACCATGCTGGAGCGTGTGCATCTGGCCGCCGACGAATTGCCCATTTATAAGCACCCGAATTTTTCGATCTCGCTTTGGGTGAACGGGCCGCCCGGGCAACAGGACTTGAGGGTGTTTTCCGAATCCTCAGCCACCGCCAATAATCCGCTCTTCAACCTTGGCACACCCAACAGCTTGGCCGTCTCGACCGCCGCTTTGGACATCTATATCCGCACCGATGCCGGCACGATTGCGAATGGAGCCCATCAATACTCGACGGCCCCGGTCTATGACGACACTTGGCATCATGTCGTTTATGTGCAGCGCGACGTCAACGGCGCCATGCAGGGCGCGCTCTACATCGATGGTGTGAAGGACCCGCTCACGATGATTCCCGTCCGCCCCATGACCATCAACGTGACCACGATCGGCGGTATTCGCCGCGCCACCCGCTCCTTTTGGTTCTCTGGAATGATCGATGACGTGGCGGTGTGGAAACGCTGGCTTTCGCAGGAAGAAATCGTGAAGCTGTTCAGAGAGGGCACTCCGAAACCCGGAGCGATCGTGCAACCACTGGCCATTCGAAGTTTCCGGGCGGACCGCCCGGCCCTGGCGAAAGGCGATTCCACCACGTTGCGATGGGATGTGAGCAAAGAGGCGACTCAGGTTGAAATTGACCAGGGCGTCGGCGACGTCACCTCCAGGACCACCACCGGTGCCGGAAGCGTCGTCATTCCCGTCACCGACACCAAAACCTATATGATCACAATCCGCCGAGGCACGGAGGCGCTCTCGGCCCAAACGGCGGTCGCGGCCGTGGATGCCGTTGCGTCCGGCTGGGCCTTGCTCGATAACTTCGACACCTATTCCCCCGGACCGCTTCGAGACACCGGGTGGTGGGGCGACCTTGGAGCCAATGCGGTGATCGCGAACGTCAACACCAACCGCATGCTGGATCTGCGGGGCACCGGGCGCGCCAACATCCTGCCCCTGGGCGGCCTCGCCGTGAAACAAGGCCAGCAGCGGACGCTCTTCCTGCGGATTTACCCGCAGGGCGATCCTGCCCAGGCCGTTCTGAGCCTCGCGGGTTTGACGGATCGGGGTGTTCGCACCTACGGCGACGCGGTTGATGCCGGGGGTCTCGGCCCGGCGGCCATTCCATCCAACGAATCCGGTGAACTCATGATCGGGGCTCGCAACGGCGTGGGCGCAGCGCGGGATTTCACTCCGCCGACGCTGGAGATCGGCCAGGTTTACAACTTATGGCTCGATGTCAGGAACGACCCGATTGACCAGGGCGACAATCTTTCGATCTTCATCCAGCGAGAAGGAGACCCCACGCGCACGCAACTCTTTCAAAATTACGTCGGCGATCGCGACCCGGCTGGAGCTCCACCCGCGACCGGCGGCGGCCCAACCCTGCCGGATTTGGACAAATTGTTCGTCGGGAATAACGCGGTGAACGCCGTTTTCTTCGACGACTTTTACATCAGCAAGTCGGGCTATCTTTCCACCGTGCCTCGCGCGTTCGGTTTCAGCGGATCGAGCCCGGCTTCCCGCCTCTCGATCAGCCGCGTCGGCAATCAGATTGAGATCGGCTGGACGGGCGGGACTCTGGAATCGGCAGGCTCCGTCACTGGACCCTGGACGGCGGTGACGGGAGCCACGGCTCCGGCGTTCAGGACGACCCCGGGCAGCGCATCGGCCTTCTATCGGGTGCGACAGTAAGCCCGCAGTAATTCGGCCCAGGAACATCGGGGTGTCAGGCTCCGATCCGGCGCGGTATTTCATTCGAGCTGGTTCGCGGTGGATCGGAGCCCGACGCTTCGGTTCATGGGAGCCATACGTGCCAAAGGATCGGGGAAATCTCATTTTGACCGTAAGGCGGACACTCCTGTCCGCCATTTTTACAGCGACTTTTCCGGACAGGAGTGTCCGTCTTACGGGCACGAGCCGCGTTGACACTCACCGCTCCGGCCCAGAGCATCACGGCCGAACAGGTCGGCAATCTTCGATCATGCAGCGCTGGAGCCCTAGCCTTGACTCGGCGGTGTCCGGAAAATGGTTCGCCACGACCCACTGGAGCGTGGTCCTAGCGGCAGGCCAGGAAGAGTCGCCGCAAGCGGCCGAAGCCCTGGGCCAATTGGGCCAGACGTATTGGTATCCACTCTATGCGTACGTCCGGCGCGAGGGTCACAGCGCGCACGACGCGCAGGACCTCACGCAAGGGTTCTTTGCCCGGTTGCTGGAACGGAAAGATCTGCAATCGGTCCATCCGCAAAAAGGCAAGTTCCGCTCCTTTCTTCTGGCGTCACTCAAGCATTTTCTCGCCAACGAATGGGATCGGACTCAAGCCGTGAAGCGCGGCGCGGCGTATCAGTTCGTTTCCTGGGATGCGGCGGACGCCGAACGCCGCTACGGCCAGGAACCCTCGCACGGACTCACAGCGGATCGATTGTTTGAGCGGCGTTGGGCGTTAACGCTGCTCGAGAAGACCCTGGAGGACCTGAAGCAAAAACGCGCTGCCGATGGGAAAGCCGAGTGGTTCGATGCGCTCCAGGTGTATCTGTCCGGCGGCCCGAATGCCCGGCCGTATGCCGAGATCGCCGCAGAACTCGGCATGAGCGAAGGCGCGCTGAAAGTGGCCGTCCATCGCTTGCGCCGGCGTTATGGCGAACTCATGAGAAAGGAAATTGCCCACACCGTCAGTCGCCTGGAGGACATTGACGACGAGATTCGGCACCTGTTCGCCGTCGTTGCTGCCTGATTAGACTGGGCCTCTGAGTACATGAAATTTGTTCCGTACGGAACAGATTTCATGTGGTTCTCCGGCTGATCAAACGACAAGTGCCTGGGCCAGCCGACGCCGGGCTCGCCAAGCTTCCTTGCCGAGATACACCGCCGGCAGAAGGCTTTCCGGGAGCAAGGGGTCGATCGAGACCGCCTCAAGCCAGTGTGACCGCTCGCGCTGCAAGAACTGACGCAGGCGTTGGGGTGTGGTCCTGTCTTCCTTGGCCTTTTGACCAAGCTGTTCCAGCACTTCGAGGTAGCCGCAATAGGTCTGGTTAACCTTCTCGAAATTCCACGCGCCATTGACAATCGCTGCGTTCGATTCGCCGCCGCAGGCTCGTGCCTGAAGTATGATGAGCGCTTGCACATCCTCGGCAAAGCCATGGAGATCTGCTGCAATCGAGTCGAGTGGATCAGGAGTGATCCAAACGCTGTTTTGCAAGTAACCAAAATGGCGATCCTTCAGAAAACGTCGTAGCCGAACTCGCAGAGTGTTTTCAATCTCCGGCAAATCAAACACCACGAGTCGCCATTGGCCGTCCCAATCTCTGCTCCAACATGCTTCCGGATCGCGTCCGCCAAGGGCGACTCTTCGGCCCTCGGCGGTCAGTGTATGAGTTCGTTGCTCGCCTAGACCGGGCAGACTCTCCAGAAGCTCTTCCTTTTCGAGTTGATGGAGTTTGAGGAGGAGTCCCCGGCGTGAGGCCCATCCCTCGAACGAGTCAGTGAGATTGCGAAAAGTTGGACGGCTTAACGTTTCCATCAGCCACAGCAAATGATACAGCCACTCCTTGGTATTCCGGTTCATCACCTCGATTGAATCGAGAGTGATCCGGCCAGAGGCTCGACGCAAGCATGAAATTTGTTCCGTACGGAACAAATTTCATGTACGCCCTGACGCATTGAGGATTCCAATCGTGTGGGCGAGATGCTATATGGCAAGAGAACAGCGCCTTTAGTGAGAACCTCCCGGAAATGTGCGCAGTGCGGCGCGGAACTGATGAACGACGCGCCGGCAGGGCATTGCCCGAATTGCCTCCTTCAACTGAGCCTCCCTGGGACTGGAGATGGCGGTCGGGACCAAGAGCCAAGGAGCGAGTTTCCAGGGAGCAGTAATCAGTTGTTAGTGATCAGTGATCAGTCTGTGCCCTTGCGCTCCTTTGGCGATTTCGAGCTGCTGAATGAAATCGGGCGAGGCGGCATGGGCGTCGTCTATAAAGCCAGGCAAAGGAGCCTGGACCGAATCGTGGCGGTGAAGATGATTCTGTCTGGTCCCTTCGCCCGTAAAGAATCGGTGCAGCGGTTTCGGGCGGAGACCGAAACGGCCGCGCAGTTGCAGCACCCGAACATTGTCGCGATTCACGAGGTGGGAGAATTCGACGGGCGGCCGTACTTCTCGATGGATTACGTCGAGGGGAAAAGCCTGGCGGAGTTGGTCCGCGACAATCCGTTGTCCGCCAAACGCGCGGTCGGTTACGTCAAGACTATCGCCGAAGGCATTCAGTATGCGCACGAGCGCGGGATACCGCACCGCGATCTCAAGCCATCGAACGTGTTGATCGACGCGTATGATCGGCCACGGGTGACGGACTTTGGGCTGGCCAAGCGGCTGCCAGTTGAGAGCCGGAGTGAGTTGAGAGTTGAGAGTGGTTCGGGAACAAATCCAGGGCAATCTCCCAGCTCTCAACTCAAGAGCCTCCCAACTGAGTTGACGCTCACCGGCCAGGTGCTCGGCTCGCCGAACTACCTGCCGCCGGAGCAGGCGGGAGCGAAGCGGGGGAGCGGAAAAGCGTGGAGCGTCGGGGCGTGGAGCGATGTGTATGGGCTTGGGACCATTCTCTATCATCTTCTGTCTGGTCGCCCACCGTTCCATGCGGAGACACCGACCGAGACGCTGCATCTGGTGCTGACGAGCGAACCGGTGTCACCGCGGTTGTTGAATCCAGGCGTGCCGCGTGACCTGGAGACGCTTGTTTCTCCGGACGGCACCACGCTCGCGTGCGCGGGCGACTTCGCCAGGGGGAAGGGCGTCATCAGACTCTGGCGGTTCGATACGCGGACGCTTTTTCCTTGGTTCCACGGCCACAAAGGAGGTCTCCGCTCGGTGGTGTTTTCACCGGACGGCACTCGACTCGCTTCTGGCAGCTACGATCAGACCGTCAAACTTTGGGAAGTCGCAACAGGCCGGCTTTTGGCTGATTTGACGAACCACACTGGCGCCGCTGAATGCGTCCGTTTTTCTCCCAATGGAAAACTGTTGGCATCGGGCGATCGGCCAGACGGCACCGTCCGCATTTGGGATGTCGAGGATGCGGTCAGTGTGCGAGAACTGGCTTCCATTTCCGGCCCTCGGAATGATCGCCCGGCCTTGGCATTTAGCCGGGATGATAAAACCTTCGCCTTCGGCGTCGGTGACGGCGCGATCCAGATGTGGGATTTGAATTCCATGTCGAAAATGGCGGTCCTGCCCAGACACGTTGGGTTTTATATTTTCTTGGAGTTTTCGGGACACTCAGGGTGGATCACCTCATTGGCGATGTCGCCAGATGTCAGATCCCTGGCAAGCACGGCAACGGACGGCACTCTTAAGCTCTGGAATCTCGAAATCGGCAAGGAAGTGGCGACGCTCGGTCCTGTGGCGCCCTTCAGTTCCGTTACCTTCTCGCCTGATGGCAACACAGTCGCGACACGCGGCGGCGAAGACGGGATCGTGCGTCTTTGGCACGCGGTGACTTTCGAGGAGGCTGAAAGAGAAATGGCTGGCGTCTCAAAGCGGAAGCACACATCTGGGGACAGATAAGCAGATGAACTCGCGCTTTGTGCCTACGCATCAATTTTACGAAATGGTTGCGCCGGAAAAATCCGGATGCCTAGAACAGGTTGGTACATCGATTTCCAACCGAGCGCTTTCCGTTCGGGAGAAGGAACCTGAAGGCGTGGGCTATCAAAAACCGCTCATGCGGCGGGGGTGCTCGATCCGTCGGCAGGGCGCCGCTTTCACGCTCATCGAATTGCTGGTTGTCATTGCCATCATCGCGATTCTCGCTTCGCTCCTGTTGCCGGTGTTGGGCAAGGCCAAGGCCAAGGCGCAAGGCATTCAATGCTTGAGCAACTTGAAGCAATTGGGCTTGGCCTGGGTTCTCTACGCGGATGCGCACAACGATCAAGTTCCCCCGAACGCCAACGACACAACGGATTCCCGATTGAGCTGGGTCGCGGGCTGGCTGACGTTGGACGGAGGCAATAATGCCGGCCATCCCGGCCTAAACAATCCCGACAACACGAACCTGCTGTTCCTCAGAAACAGCCTGCTGGCGTCGTACGGCGCGGACGCGCTCGGCATCTGGAAATGTCCCGCAGATAAATCGATGAGCACAGTCGGCGGCAAGCGCTATCCGCACGTGCGTTCGGTGTCGATGAACAACTGGGTGGGCGATTACGACCCGCGCACCGGCCAGGAAAACCCCGCTTCGACTCCCGGTTACACGAGGATCAAAAAGCTTTCCGACATGACCGACCCGCCGCCGTCGAAAACTTACGTGATGCTGGACGAACGCGCCGACAGCATCGGCAACGGTTATTTTCTTTTGCTCATGGACGGATTCCCGGAGCGCCCGGCGGCGCGCAGTGTCGTCGATCATCCTTCGAACTATCACAACGGCGCGGGCGGTTTGAACTTCGCGGATGGGCACTCCGAGATTCATCGCTGGCGCGATCCGCGCACGCAGCCGATCTACCAGGCAGACTTTCATTTGACCGTCTGGCCGCCGAAGCCATCGCCGAACAACGCGGACATCGGCTGGCTGCAAGAGCGCGCGACGGGAAGGAAATAGCGCCAATCTTTGATGCATATGCATCGAAGATTGGTCACCGGACAACTCCAATTGAGATCACCCGGCGTGGAATGTGGAGATTAGAGCCCGTGGGCTCCGAAGCTCCTCGGATCAGGCGCTTCAATGTCTGAACCAGCTCCGGCAACGAGGGCTCTCCTGGAAGTTGTACGCGGAAGATCATGAGGATCGTGTGCCCCCGAACAGTGTGGAAAACTCGAGCCCGGCCAAATCGTGGGTCCAGGCTGGTTGAACTTTAAGGACGACCATTCTGACAACACCAACACGGTGCATCTGGCGGCCAGTCACCTCTGGCCGTACCAACAATCATTGCTTTGCCGATGGCCACATAGAGATCAAGAAATGGCATGACCCGCGCACGAAGCCGCTGCTTCGAAAAAATCAACTGTTGTTTAACGGCGGCACTCCCAGCCCGGGGAATCTGGACGTGCGATGGATTCAAGCGAGGACGACGGGCCGGATGGATTGATTCTGAAATTGGGCTGTCCGCGCCCGCATCCGCCCTTTGCGGAGATCTGCCCTGCCCAGTTCCGATTAATGACTGAGTGTCAAGACTGCCGCTGGCGTCCAGGGCGCGGGCTTAGCCGACGCTATTCGGTCGGCGCGCGGCCATCCTGGCCGCAGCAGCGACGAACTGGTTGCGCGTTTGAAGTTTCCCGAACGCAGCAAGCTCGTCTGCCACAATCACCAAACAGTGATTCGACACGCCGGGCCAAGACCGACGAGTCACCGCAGTCCAGGGCCGCTGCGGCCAGGATGGCCGCGCGCCGCTATCGCATACTTACGGCTTAGGCCACAGGGATTGCCAGTAGCGGCGGTCCGTTTCATACACGTCGATCGGATCGTCCGTTCGGTGCGTGTCGGGAAGCACGCCATAGCGTTTCATTTCCCGGATGTATTCAGGTTCGGGGCGGAAATTGGGCATGTTGAAGCGCGTGATCGATTCCAGATGCGCTTGGGCTTCCTGGATTCCTGCGAGCAGCTTCCGGTAGTCGGCATCCTCGGTGTAGGTGAAGATATCGCCGCAGATACCGAATCCTCCGGCCGCTTTGGCGAGCGGGGCCAAGAGTTGAAGAGATTTCTCCGGACGAGAAAGATCGTAGAGCACGTGCCGTGAGAATTGGAGACGGGGGTCGGCGTATTGTTTCATCCATTCTACCGAGCCTGGTCTGAGCGAACCGTCACCGCAGGTCTTCAACCATGGTGGCTCCCAGAAGCGAGGACGCCCGCCGCCGTATTCCAAATGGTGCAACTTGAAATCCAAATCGTCGGCTGGTGAACTCGGCAGCTTCATAGGGCCTTCGTGACACGAGGCGCACCGACGGTCCATGGCCTCCTTGGCGCTCTTCAGGCCAGGCCAGCTCAGGTAGTCGATCTTCGGTTTGGTGCCGTACTGAAGCGCCGCGTACGGGCCGATCATGCCGCTGCCGAGGGCGGCGTAGGTGCCAGGGAAGGTGGCGGACGCGTCGATCCACAGCTTGACCAGCCTGAGTTCTCGCGCCGTCAGTTTCACGTCGTGGTGTGAGCCGCTGACCTTGTCCATGAGGTAACTCGCGGAGCTGCCAATGGTGTACGGCGCGTAGCTGCCGCGGGCCAGATCACGGCCGTCCGCGACTTGCAGGCGGGCGGAAAGAGTAAAGTAGCTGTGCGTGAACATCGGCCCCTGATCGCCGGTCAGCAGCGCGCGGCCAGCATACTTGTCCACGTCGTGGCACTCCAAACAGTGCCTATCCCAAATCGGTTGAATGTCGCGCGGATAATCGAAGACCTCCGGCGTCCCGGGGACAGGCGTGATTTCGCTCGGCGGCTTCTGGAACGCTTGGAAGGCGGACAAGTTCGGCGGGGAGACGGCGCGATTCTCGTGGCATCCGCTGCACGTCGCGACTTCTCCCGGCATCACCGTGAAGAAGCTGAGCATCCGTTTGACGGAAAGATCGTTCTCGTCCAAGGCCACTAGTTGCAGGCTGCGCAGAGGCGGCACCTTGGCGTTCACCGACCCGTCGGGTTCCACCGGCACGGTGCCCAAAACTCGATTGAGCGTGTAGGATCCGCCATAGCTGATCGGGTCCATGGAACCTGAGTAATTCACCGGCTTGGGCAGATTCTCCAGGATGAGAAGGCTCTTGATGGAGCCGCGGCGAATGCCTTCCATATTTCGGCCTTGATAGATGTCGCGCACAAGGATCTGCCCGGAGGCATCGCTCAGATTGACACGCGAAGGGATGATCGGCTCGCGAATTCGGGGCCGGAGTGGACGCGGCTCGTGCAGCCAGGCGCCGCCTTGCGCCAGTTCCCGGGTTAGCCGATAGACTTCCCGCGTTTCGCCCTGCGTATCCAGCAAAAGCAATTTGTCCTGCTGCGCCACGAGGAAGGAGTGTTCCGAGAGGGGATACGGGTCGCGGAAATTTTGGCCCGAACTGATGATCGTTTGCGCTTCCCGCACATCGGGTCCCAGGTCGATCCCGACGAGCGCGATTCTTCCTTCGTGTTCTTGCCGCCCGTGATTCGGCGAATTGACCATCACGATTTTCGTGCGGCCAGGAACGGGCTTCGCGTCCAGAAAAACGTCGCCCGGGTGCATATTCCCGTAATAGGCCATTTGGCCCGTGCCGTCGGGATTCATGGCCCAAAGATGATGAAAATGTTCGCGCGACCGATCGACGTACTCCCAGCGCGTGTAAAGGATGCGGCCATCCGGAAGCACCCAAGGCGTGTTGTCCTGTTCGATGTTCGAGGAGAGCGGGCGGAGGTTGGTTCCATCGCCATCGCAGCGAAAGAGGGTGGCCACGTGCACATACCAGCACGGCACGTAGCGCTGGCAGCGGCTGGAACAGAACACGATTCCGCCGTCCGGCAAGTAACACGGTTCGAGGTCGTCAAAAGGACCGTCCGTGAGCTGTTTCAAGCCGCTGCCATCCGCGTCCATCTCGTGGAGGTGGTAGTACGGAGAGCCTCCCTTGCGATACGAAAAGAGAATTCGCCGTCCGTCGTAGTGGACCTGCGCATCGCGGACGGCGCCTTCAGGATCATCGAGCAAAACCGTCACCTGCCCGGTCGTCAAGTTGAGCTTGCAGAGCCGGCCACGCGCTCCGTAGGAGGTCTTGTGAATGTCGGTGATTTGGTGTCCGAAGTTCTCATACCAGTGCGGGCCCTTCGGCTGCCGCACGGCAAAAATCACCTCCTCCGAGAGGACATCGGACGAGGAGCAGACCAGGCAACAGAAGAAAGCGAGAACTGAGCCGGAATTCGTTAACCCATCGAGACCCATGAACGGATCGTAGCCCGTTTCGCCCTCGGTTGAAAGCTCCGTCTTCACCAGCCGGTGGTGTCCGGTATCGCGTCTAACTCGTTGCTCGTCCGGCTGTCATGCCTGGACGCGGAAAAACCGGAGCGGAATCCTCCATTGTTCTTGACAATAAAGACTACATATGTCGTTATTGCGAATAATGCGTTAGGCAAATCCGTCAAAGTTATGCCAAAACCCCCTGTGATCTCCGAATCGGAATGGAAAATCATGAAGGTGCTCTGGGCCAAGTCCCCGCTGGGGGCTTACGACATCATCGAAGCGCTGGCCAAGGAAGAATGGCACCCCAATACGGTGAAAACCATGCTCAGCCGCCTCACGAAGAAGAAGGCGCTCAAAATCTCCAAATACAAAAACCTCTATCTCTACGAACCGTTGGTGACCGAAGAGCAATGCCTCCACGCCGAAAGCGAATCGTTCCTCGCCCGGTTCTTCGGCGGCTCAGTCAAACCGTTGCTCGTGCACTTCGCCCGGAAACAAAAGCTCACGCGAGCGGATATCGACGAGCTCAAACGCATTCTTGAGAAGGAGGATGAGTCATGAAGGCCCGTCAAATTGCGGAAGCTTCGGTTATTCCGGTACCTCGTTCCCCCTCACCCCAGCCCTCTCCCTTGGGGAGAGGGAGAAACGGTGGCGCACTTTCGGATGATCCGGCCATTCTGGCATTCTTCCTCCGCCGGGCCGAGTCGTCCCTCTCCATGGGGGAGAAGGTCGGGGTGCACTGCTGTTGAATTAAGGCATGAAATTGAAAATGTCGCTTGGATTTCCCCCTCTCCTCCCTGCGAAGGGAGGAGAGGGCTGGGGAGAGGAGGGCCGTTTTCATTGGCTTTCCCCTCTCCTCGATCCTCTCCCCACT
>JACQWK010000452.1 GCA_016209525.1 Verrucomicrobiota bacterium | reverse complement strand
GCCCGCACAAACGGCGGGTCGTCCACGAGCTTGAGCATGATTTCGTTGAGGCCCATCAGCGCCGCGGCCAGCGAGAACGGATACTGGTCGAAGCACGCGACAACAAAAACGTTCTGGCCCAGCGCGGCCACGATGCGCGCGAGGGCGTCGAGCATCAGCGGGTAACGGCCTTGTGAACCAACGTCGGGCTTCGCGAGTCGCTCGATGTCCGCGGCGGACCGGATCAGCGGCCTGCCGATGCCGCCGAATGGCTGCTGGTCATCCGTCGCGCCGACTTTGGCGCCCATTGCCACAAGCAGCGCGGCGCTTCCAGTCGCGTGGGCTTTGTGCCGGTTAGTAATCCTATCCCTTTCGTCCAAGTGCCGCTGGTCTGACCGAGGTTGGCCGATGTTCGGCTTGAAATGCGACATACTGCCGCGCGCCTTGACGCAAGGCTTCGAACAAGCGATACATCTCCCATGAGCATAACCCTCGATTTCGACGACCAGGCCCTCGCCAGTCTTCCCCTGGGGCCGGGCGAACGGGAGCGCCACATGCAGATCGAACTAGCCTGCCGATTTTACGCCAAAGGCTGGCTTTCACTGGGACAGGCGGCGCGGATGGCGAAACTCGATCGTTATGCTTTCGGTGCCGAATTGGCCGAGCGTGGCATTCCACGACAGTATTCCGTAGCGGATCTTGAAGCTGACCTCCACTATGCCGGTGGTCAGTAACACCTCCCCACTTTCCAATCTCACGATCATCGGCCGTTTGGATTTGGTGCGCGAGCAGTTCGGCTCGGTTTTCATCCCTCCTGCCGTGCGCGTGGAACTCAGCCGTAACCCACATACCGTTGGCCGAACCGCTCTCGAATCCGCCATCAAAGAAGGTTGGCTTCGCGTTGCGACGCTGAATGGAGCGGTGCCGACCGAACTTAACTTGAACTTGGACATTGGCGAAGCCGAAGCGCTGGCTCTGGCTGTAGAGACGAAAGCATCGCTCGTCCTGCTCGACGAATCCGCTGCGCGTCTCAAAGCCAACCAGCTTGGTATTTCCGTTACTGGCGCCCTCGGCGTGCTTCGAAAGGCGCGGCGGGCGAGCCGGATTCCATCTCTCAAGACGGAAATCGAACGTCTTCGTGTCGAAGCGCGCTTTTTCATCCATCCCGCTTTGGAGAAGGCATTGCTCATCTCGGTGGGTGAGACTTGAAGCGCGCGTCCGGTCGGAGCGGAGGGACGAGACTCGGATTCAAGATTCATGCCCGAATTGGAGTATGCACAAACGGATTAAATTCCCGAACCCAGAACATGGTGATTTGCGGGTCTTGCGGGCGGCACGCGAAGTTCGCTCGGTTGAAATTCCCACGATCGTGCTGGTTGAACTTTCCCTCGAAGAGAAGGAGGCCATCTGTCGTGCATGCCCTACCCAATGGTTCAACACCAACTTCGAGCGTTGCATTCATCCCTTGTGTGGCTGTCCGCGCTCAGAAGCCGGAAGGCATCCCTGGACCAAACTCAAACGTTGTCCCGAACGACATTGGTAATCCATCAAGTCCGTCGCAAACGCTGTGGAGCGTGCTTCAACGGGGCCGCGCCCGCGCGGGCGCGGAAGGGCCATCGACGCGGGCATGGACGCCTTTGAGCCCTTCCTGCTTCAACGGGGCCGCGCCCGCGCGGGCGCGGAAGGAAGTGCCATCGGGCTGGCGGACACCGGTGCGATTCTGGCTTCAACGGGGCCGCGCCCGCGCGGGCGCGGAAGGGCCGAATTGATTCTGCGAATCGACCGCAACCAGAACAGCTTCAACGGGGCCGCGCCCGCGCGGGCGCGGAAGGGCGTTGAAACGTCATGTGATCCTGACTGGCAGCGGCGCTTCAACGGGGCCGCGCCCGCGCGGGCGCGGAAGGTCTGCAATGACATAGCCGTGCGAGTCCTACCCATAGTTGCTTCAACGGGGCCGCGCCCGCGCGGGCGCGGAAGGCTTCGGCCCGCAATCTGAACCATGAATTCTTTTCCGCTTCAACGGGGCCGCGCCCGCGCGGGCGCGGAAGGCCGCCCCAAGGGCATTACAAAACATGGCCTTGGTTTGGCTTCAACGGGGCCGCGCCCGCGCGGGCGCGGAAGGTGTTCACCTGTTACTCCTTCCGGCACAGGTTCGCAACACTTCGATTGCGACTGCCTGCGCTGTTCTGAGCGACTGTGTGCTCGTTATGTCTCGATGTCTCGTCATTATCACTTGTCCTGAGGCGGTTACGCCATGCGAGCGCGGGCGGGGTTTTGGGCAGCACCTCGCCGCTCGCCCGTTCAATTGTCAAAGATCGGCAACGTCTCAAACCACATAACACGGGGCGTCCAGCTTCGTGTAGGGCAAGCCAAGCGCCGTGATTACCCGGTCACCCCGACCTTCCGACGGCCCCAGCACGACAAAAATCACCTGATCTTCATCGTGATTGATGATGTCGCCTAAAGCTGATTCCAATTCAATCTTTTCCGATGAGTTCAAGTCGCACTCGAACACTGAGAATTGCAAATGATCCCCAAAATTGACACAGGTCTTAAACACTTTTCGCAGCCGCTTGTCATCGGCGATGTCCTAGCAAACCAAGTAGGTCGTGCGCATGTGTCACCTCGTCATCAAAGGAATGTATTCAGCGATCTCGCCCGTCAGGTTTTTTGCCAAAAGCCGCGCCTGCAACTCCAGCGCCCGACGATAGCTGACTTTGTAGTCGAACAATGGATGCGTGATCAGTGAACTCATACGTTGCTCATACGTCTGGAAAAAGCGTTTTCGTCCCGGCGCGGTGAGATTCACAGCTTGGCCCGCTCGCACAAAATCCTTTTCCGTGACAACGCGATTGTTGATGCAACTCAACACCGTGGACTCTGCGATGAGCGGCCTGAACTCCTCCATCAAATCCAAACCCAACGCTGGTCGTCCGAAACGCGGCTGATGGTAGAATCCCAGGTAAGGATCAAAACCCACCGCCAGCGCGGCCAGCGTGCAATCCTTGGACAACATGCTGTAAGCCAGCGAAAGCATGGCGTTGACGGGGTCAGTTGGCGGACGGCGATTGCGGTTGTTGAAGTTGAAATTGAACGAGCGTTGCTTGTCGTCTTTGCTCGAAATTTCGAGGCCTGGCAAATCGTCCTCGACTTTCACCATGCCGCTGAACTGTTGGAAATACTGGCTCGCAGCGGCCCCTTCGATTCCAAAAAGCTCTTCGATTGATGCGGCAGCCAGCGCATCCTCGGAGGCCCGCTTGAGTTTTCCAATGATTGCCTCTGGCGGCTCCAGATGGTTTCGCATCAGCAGCGTGCGATGGTTGCGAATCTTTCCATGCACAAACTGCCGCGCGAGGGACAGGCACGTCGTTTCATCGCGCGCCAATCGGAACTGTTCCATCCGCAGAAACACGTTCTTCATCGCGTGACCGCGAGTAATCCCATAGAACCACCCGCCCATTGAAAAATAGGTCACGGGAACTTCCTGTTCGCAGAGCGACTGAATGGCCTGCGTCGAGATTTGGATGTTACCGAACAACGCCACATGCGAGACATCCCGCATCCGCACTTCCTCAATGAGCTTATCCTTGTCTTTGACCTGCAAAATCTCGTCCTTGCAGCCGACGCGATACCCGGGCGTGTTCAGATACAGCGGGCGAGTATCGTCCCGTGCGGCAATCAATCTTCGCGGCGATTCGTCCCCTGGCTGTCGTGAGTTTTCGGAAGACTCTGCGCCCTGTTTTTCCTGGACGCCTACGGCAACGACTAACGGCGGCTGCGCCAGCATCCGCGTTTCATCCGGCAGGCAGACCGGCGCGAGCGAACAACGCACGCACTTCGGCGAATGGACCAGCGGTGCCGGAATCGGGCCGGTGATAATCCGCTTGGCTTCAACAATGTTTTTTAGAATCCAATTTTCCAGTTCAGGAGTGATAGGCAGACGAACGCGCTGCTTGGTGGCACGATAATAGATGACACCGTCGTTGCAGGTGTAACCGTTGTCACGCAGAATCAATGCCTGCAACCCAAGTTGCATCTTGTCGGTGTCCCACAATTCGTTGGACTCTTCGCTTTCTTTGGGCGCGCCTGCCTTGTAATCAACCGGACAGACTTCCAGTGCGGCGAACAAATCGTCCGCTGAATCATTGGCCGGTGCGGCTCGCACCTCGACCAAGTCCATCTTTGCGACGACGCCCAATCGCTCCGAACCCATCTGCACGGAACGCGAGTGAATCGTTTCGGGTTCTCCGTCTCCCTCTCCGCTCTGGGGAGAGGGCTGGGGTGAGG
>JACQWK010000451.1 GCA_016209525.1 Verrucomicrobiota bacterium | reverse complement strand
TTCCCAGCCCAGATCGATCGGGATGCGTCCGCGCGTGCGGTCGGACAGGCAAATGAACGAGTTCGTGTTTCCGACGTAGCCGCGTTCGAGGTACTGGTTGGTCGCGCCGGGATAACCGGACGTTTTGCGTCCGGGATCGACCAGGTAAAGCGGCGGGCGATCTTCGTTGTCCTCCCGATACATCTGAATGCCCAGGCCGATTTGCCGGAGGTTATTCATGCAATGGGCGCGCCGGGCGTTTTCTTTGGCTCGGCCCAAAATCGGAAACAGCATGCCCGCCAGGATGGCGATGATCGCAATGACGACCAGGAGTTCGATGAGAGTGAAGGCCGCGATGCGGGGCGAACGCTGATTCGCCCGGCCGGGAGTTCGAGCGGGATTCATAGTAGGGATAGATAACCCGGAGTCCCAAGCAGGTCAACCGATCCTGATTTAGTTTAACATGAGGTAACGGAGCAAACGCAGAGAAGGGAAGTCAGGGAACGCTTCCACGGCTTCCGAGCCGGGCGCACCGTCTGTGAACTGGTAAGGACGCGTTCCACTGTGTCCCTGATAATGCTCTTCTGATCGGTGAGTAAAGTCAGGGATGGAGCGGTCCGCGTTTCGCGAAGCGAGCATCCTCTTTGGGGAAACGGATAGCGGGGCTTGGGAAGCCCATCCGTCCCTGCCAGGGATTCATGGGTAGCCGCGTGTTCCTTATGGGCCTGCCGATGGCCCATGAAACCCACGCCTTCCCCTCCCGGGAGGGGAACTCCATTAGACGCGTCGATTTCAAGTTCCCCTCCTGGGAGGGGCGAAGGGGTGGGTCGGTTCATGGAAGAGTCTCTTCAACCAAGCCGGATCGGCTTGCCTGTCGTGATGGACTCTTCTTCCGCTTCGCAAATCTCAACCGCGCTGACGCCGTCACGGACATTGACGACGCTCGGTGGGCGGCCAGAACGGATGGCGTCGAGCAAATGGGTCAACTCGCCGACGAAACCGTCCGGCCCCTCGCATTTCACCGTCCGGGCTGCCTGCCCTGTCTCGAACAACTTGAGAGCGTCCGGGCTCCGGCTGAAATCGTAATCTGCGGTCGCGTTTTCGAAGTTGACCGTGTAGCTCATGTTGAAACCGAACCCCGGCGTCATGGCCCAACCGCCTTCGGCGTGGACGCTGGCGCCCGACTCGACCTCGTATTGCGCGACAACGTGATCGACCGCTCCGCTGAATTTCGAGTAGCCCGTGGCAAAAACGCTGCGCGGGCGGCCGAAGCAGAATTGAACGAAATCCACGTCGTGGATGTGGAGGTCCAGTAGCGCGCCGCCGGACTGCTTTCCGTCGAAGAAATGCTTTTGCCCCCAACCGGGCGGCTCGGCCACGCGCCGAAACCGGGCGCCCAGGACTTTGCCGAATTGTTTCGTTTCGATGGCTTTCTGCAACCAGCTCCACTCCGGCCAGAACCGCAGGCACATGGCGGGCATGAAGAATCCTTTGGCGCGCGCGGACGCTTCGGCAATTTCGCGCGCGAGCTTTGACGTCCGTGCGAGCGGTTTTTCGCAGAGCACATGTTTGCCGGCCTGGAGCGCTTCCATCGCGTAGGTGAGGTGCGATTGGGTGTGGGTGCAGACGTCGATCAAATCGATGGAGGTGTCCGCGAGCAAGTCCGCGTAGTTGCGATAGGCCTTCACTTCGTTCATGTCCAGCTTGACCGCATCCGTGCCACCGATGTTGCCGGTGACATCCGACAGATCACCATCCAAACGCCGGCCGCTGGGGTTGCAGATGGCGGCGATTTTGACTCCCGGAATTTGGCGATACGCTTTGACGTGAGTGGCGGCCATGAACCCCAGGCCGACGAAGCCGGCGTTGATCATGTGTCAAATGGCTAAGAGTTATGTGGCGTGCCGCGCTCTCTAAGCCGGTAGCGACGCGTTCCGCCGCGTCCCTGACTCCCGCTTCGTGATGTAGAAAAAGTCAGGGACGGAGTGGTCCGCGTTTCGCGAAGCGAACATCCTTTTTGGGGAAACGGATAGCGGGGCTTGGGAAGCCCATCCGTCCTTACCGGGTTCACGCGGACAAATTTCATTTGAGTTTGAGTGCTTCGACAAATTGCCGGGCCGCCCGGATATCTTGCACGCGCTGGTTTCCCGCCTCGCGCTCGATGCAGAGATTCCCGTTGAAGCGCAGTTCCGCGAGCGTTTTGAAAAAATCCGGCCAGTTGACTTCGCCGGTGCCCACGACGACTTCGTCACCCCACGTGCCGGGGACACGGGTTTTGTTGGCGTCTTTAAGGTGGCACTGCTTGAGCCATGATCCCAATGTGCGCAGCGCTTCGATCGGGTC
>JACQWK010000056.1 GCA_016209525.1 Verrucomicrobiota bacterium | reverse complement strand
GCTGCGGCTGGTGCTTCGCACACAGCCGCGCTCCGTTTTGGTGGCGGCTTCGCCACGCTGGGCCGTATCGTCGATTTGAAATCGGCAATGCGCTCGCCAATTCGAACGCGTCCGTCCTCGCCGATGTCCTGCAGGATGCGATCCTGCGATACGGCAGATTGAAAATTTGCGCTACGCTTGCCGCAGATCTCGGACATTCCCGCGCTCCGAAATTCCGGTCCATGGCTCGTTCGCTCAAATAATCATGTCTCCCAGGCAAAACGGAATGGCCGCTGAGCGGATCGTCGGGGTCGAGCGGCTGCGCGGATAAAATATTTAGCTTTCTCACTTCTGTTCCTTTCCGTCCGATCCAAAGGGCGTGACGAAATGCCCGCTCAACGGGTCGTCCGGATCCAGGGACGCGGAACGAGCGCTGGTGCGTCCGCGCAGAATGGCGAACACCGAAGGCAGCACCAGCAACGTCGCGATTGTCGCCGCCGCGAGTCCGCCCACGACGGCGCGACCCAACGGCGCGGTTTGTTCGCCGCCTTCACCCAGGCCCGACGCCATCGGAATCATTCCGGCAATCATCGCCAGGCTGGTCATGAGAATCGGCCGGAGCCGGCTCTGCGCGCCTTCGACCGCTGAATCGGCGGACGAAACGCCCGCCATCCGACTCCGCTCGGCAAACGTGACGAGCAGAATCGCGTTCGCCACGGCGACCCCAATGGCCATGATTGCGCCCATGAATGATTGAATGTTCAACGTGGTGTGCGTCAGCCAAAGAGCGAGGACGACTCCGGCGATCACCGCCGGCACGGTGGACACCACGATGACGGCCAGTTTGACGGATTCAAAATTCGCCATGAGCAGCAAAAAAATGACGACGACCGCGAGCAGCAGACCGGTTTGCAGCCCGTCGAACATTTGTTGCATCGGCACGACCTGGCCGCGCAGGGCGAGACTCACTCTCGGGGGCGGAGCGCCGACGTCTTGGAGCGCCTGGGCCACTTGTTTGGTCACCGTGCCCAGGTCGGTGTCCGTAATGTTGGCGGTGACGGTGATCATGCGCTGCATATTGTAGCGTTCATACTGGCCCACGGTCGTGCCCTCCTTCACGCTGGCGATGTTGCGGAGCAGAATCGCTTTGCCGTCGCGAAAACTGACCGGGAGGTTTTCCGCCGCCTCCAGCGAGTTCATGGAAGTTTGCGGGACCTGCACCTGGATTTGGTACGCGACACCACTGTTGGGGTCGGCCCAATAATTCGGCACGACAAACCGGCTCGACGAAGTGGCGGCCACCAACGAGCGGGAGACTTCCGACATCTTGACGCCCATCAGCCCGGCGCGTTCTCGATTCACGGCCACATCGACCGTGGGATAGTCCAGCGCCTGGCCGAATTGCACGTCCCGCAGCGACGGGATTTTCTGAAGCCGTTCCTTCACTTTCTCGGCGAACTCGCGGTTGGCGGCGAGGTTTGGGCCGCTGACGGCCACTTCGATGGGTGTCGAAGCGCCGAGACTCATGACGCGGCTCACGATGTCGCTCGGCTCGAAGGAAACGCTGACGTCCGGCAAGCGTTCGGCGAATTTTTTGCGCAGACGCTCTTTCAATTCCTCGATGCGGATGCCCGTGCCCGATTTCAACTGGACTTGAAGGACGCCTTCTTCCGAACCGCCGTTCCAAAGGTAAATCAAATTGATGGGATAGCTCGGGGCGTGGACGCCCACGAAGCCGAGCGTGATGGCGACGTTCTCCGCGCCGGCTTCTTCCTTGATGAGGTCCAACACTTCCAGCCCGATGGCCTCCGTGCCGGTCACGTGTGTGCCCGTGGGAGCGCGCAATCTGAGTTGAAGCTGGCCCGCGTCCACTCGCGGAAAGATTTCCGTGCCGAGTTGCGCGCCCACGTAAACAATGGCCAATCCGGACGCTGCCACATAGGCGCCGACCACCGGCCAGCGCGCGCGCACGACGCGTTGCAGCGCGAGCTTGTAGGCGTTTTGAAATCGCGCAAAGGAAAGGCGGCTCTTCGTCGCTGTTTCAATCTCATCCTTGCGGTGCGCCCGGATCATCCAGGTGGAGATGACCGGCACGAAAGTGCTGGCCAGCAGATAGGACGCGGCCATGGAAAAGCCGACCGCCAGCGAGAGCGGGATGAACATCGCCTTGGCCGCCCCTTCCATGAAAAACGACGGCACGAAGACCGCCAACACACAAAACATCGCCACCAAGAGCGGCAACGCGACTTCCTTCCCCGAATCCGCCACCGAACGGGCGATGCGTTTGCCCTGGGCCAGATGCGTGTGAATGTTTTCCACCACGACCGTGGACATGTCCACCAGGATGCCGATGGCCAGGGCCAGTCCGCCCAGGGTCATGATGTTAACGGTCTGGCCGGTAATCCAAAGCGCCACCAGAGCGCCCAGCAACGCCAACGGGATGTTCAGCACGACGACCAGCGCGCTCCGCCAGTCGCGCAAAAACAAAAGCACGACCAAGCCGGTCAGCACCGCGCCCAGCGAGCCTTCCAACGTTAGTCCCGCAATCGCGCGGGTCACGTAAGGCGATTGGTCGAATTCATAGCTCACCTTCACATCTCCTGGGACGACGTTCTGGAACCGCGGCAGATTCCTTTTGACGAGGTTGACCACCGAGAGCGTGGAGGCGTCCGCGCGTTTGGTGACGGGGACGTAAACAGTGCGCCGGCCGTTCACCAGCGCGTAGCAGGTGACGATGTCGGAGGCATCTTGGACTGTGCCCACGTCACGCAAAAAGACCGCGGGATAAACTCCGGTCCGGATCGGCACGCTTTCCAGGTCCTTGATGTTTTTCACGACCGAATTGAGCGGCACCATGGGATATTTGTTCCCGATGGGCATGTTTCCGGACGGGCTGATGGTGTTGGCAGCCGTCAGGGCCGCGACGATTTCATCGGGCGACATGTTGTAGGCGCGCAGGCGGTCGGGTCTGACATTCACGACGATGCTGCGGGCGCTGCCTCCGAACGGGGGCGGCGCGGAGACACCGGGAAGAGTGGCAAAAAGCGGGCGAACCAGATTCAGCGCGGCGTCCTGCATCTCGCCGACACTCCGCGTTTCACTGGAGAAAACCAGGTTCCCCACGGGCACGCTGCCCGCGTCGAACCGTGTCACGAAAGGCGGCACGGTGCCCGGCGGCATGAAAGCGCGGGCGCGGTTGACGTAGCTGACGGTTTCGGCCATGGCCGCCGCCATGTCGGTGCCGGGATAGAACTGCAGCTTGATGATGGACGCGCCCTGGATGGACTTCGATTCCACGTGTTCGATCCCGGTGATGTAGAGGAAATGGTATTCGTAGTAATAAGTGAGGTAGCCCTCCATCTGCGCCGGGTCCATGCCGCCGTAGGGCTGCGCCACGTAAATCGTCGGAATGCCGAGGCTGGGGAAAATGTCCCGCGGCATTTGCCGCACCGCCAGAAGCGAGCCAAGCACCACGGCAATGACGAACACGACGACCGTGAGTGGCCGGCGCATGGCGGGTTGAACGAGATTCATGTCAATTGTTCAACTGAACTTCCGGGCAGAATTGCAGCCAGTCTCTATCTTGGCAAAAGGTTATATGGATGCTTGCACAACTTTTTGCAAAGAGATGAACCACAGCTCCTCACCTTCGCGCCCCTCTCCCCAGGCCAAATGCGGCGCAACGCATGTGTCGATAATTCCGTGTCACAGTACTAGTCGGCGGCTTCGCATTCGCCAGCGCGGGGAGAGGTGCAGGGGTGAGGGGTGCATGGACTTTTCCAATGTTCCATACACCGGTCGCTCTGGCCCTGCTGGATCATACGCAACGCCTCTCATCGAGAGGCGGGAATAACGAAAACCGATGTCGGGTGTCGATATACGTCAGTCCCCAAACCTGCGTCAACAAGTTTTCTGGAAAATTCGTCGCAGGCATGCTCCGTCGCGATTGATGAACACCAGCGCGGGATAGGAGCGCGGGCGGCTCGCCCGCGCGAACGTGTGGTTGCGAAGGACCGCTTGTTCACGATGAGGAGGAACTCGCGGGCGGGCCGCCCGCGCTCCTGCCATCCAGTCGTAGCCGGCAATACTCGTCCCGCCAACGCGCACTGCTCCATTGCCATTCGGCCGGCTCGCGCGCGAGGACTGCCTTCACCGGATTGTTCTCTGTGTATCGGACGGCTTTGCGAAGATGCGTTTCGTTTCGGATGTAGCGATCGAAGTATTCGTCCTGCCAGAAATGCCCCGTACGGCCCAGAACCTTGTTCGCAGCTTTCGAGGTGTAGGATTTCCAACTGTGAAATAATTCCGCGAGAGGCGTTTGCCAGATTTCGACCACCGCATGGACGTGGTTGGGCATGATGCACCACGCGATGACCCGATAGCGCTCGCCGTCGAAGTGCAGCAAATTCTCCTGAACCAGCGCGGCAATGGCCGGATTGCGCAGATGACATTCGCCGTAGCCGTGGTCAAGGTACGCCTCGACCTTTAGGCGTTTCTCGCGTTCGTCCTCCAACGCGAGCAGTGCTTCCCATTCAGATCGGCGGGCTGCGGGCATGGCATCGGCCAAACGGTAGGTCAGGAATTGCCGGACGCCGGGCGCGTCGAAGTGCGGAAGATAGCCGCGCGAGTGCCAGCCCTTGAAACCCAGCGCCAATTCCTCTTTCGTGGGTTGGTAATGCCATTGGCTTTTGAACTCGACGATGTGGCGGATGTCCTCCTTCATTGTCCGACCATAGGAGCGCGGGCGGCCTGCCCGCAAGGATGTTTTCGCGGGTGCACAGTGCGAGATCGCGGGCGGGCCGCCCGCGCTCCTATGACATTGCCAGACCGATCCCCGCCCCGCCGAGCACGAGCCAGGCGGAGTTCACATGATAGCGCAGTAACAGCAACGCTGACGCCGCCGACAGCAGCACGGTCAGCCAGTCCATTAACGCCGCCGCTCCCAACTGCATGGTCACCACTCCCATGAGCGCCAGAGACGCCACGTTCACGCCGTCGAGAAACGCACCCGCTACGGGCGACGCCCGCAGGCGAGGCATGAGGGGTCCGCTGATGGCTACGAAGAGAAACGCGGGCAGGAAGATTCCCAAGGTCGCGAGAAGCGCCGCCAACGGCCCTCCCAGCACGTAGCCGATGAACGTGGCGGTCGTGAACACCGGGCCGGGGACCAGTTGCCCGACGGCAATGGCGTCGAGCAGTTGACTCTCGGTCAGCCATTGCCAGCGCTCCACCAAATCGGCCCGCAGAAAGGCGAGCAGCACATAGCCGCTGCCGAACAGCACCGAACCCACTTTCAAAAAAAACAGAAAAAGCGTCCACAAACTGAACGGCGCAGCAGCGCCGGCACCGGCGAGCGCCGCCGAGGCCAGCTTGATCCCCGGCGCAACACCCAACAGCGGAGCGAAGCAGGCCGCACGCCGCTTTCCGCTCATCGGGGTGGCGCGCCCGGCGGCGAGCGCGATCCCGGTGCCAAATAAGACGATCAGTTCATTAAGGCCAAGCGCATTCAACACCGCGGCGGCCAGACCGACGATGGCCAGCAACTTGGTTTTCACCGCCGTGCATCCCAGCCGCCAAAGCGCCTGCACGACGACGCCGACGATCACCGGTTTGACTCCGTAAAGCAGGCCTTGCGCCTCGGGTAATTTTCCGAATCGGACGTAAGCCCAGGCGATGGCAGTGACGAGCACTGCGGCAGGCAAAATGAAACAAAGTCCGGCGGCGATCAATCCGGCCCAGCCTGCGCGGCGGTGGCCGATGTGAATCGCCATTTCGGTCGAAGTGGGACCGGGGATGAGGTTCGCCGCGCCCAACAGGTCGAGGAATTCCTCCTGCGTGAGCCAACCGCGCCGGCGCACGACTTCATCTTCGATCAAAGCGGTGTGGGCCGCCGGACCGCCGAAAGAAAGTGTCCCCAGCCTGAGAAACAGGCTGGCGACTTCCGCCAGTCTTCGCCGATCAGCGCGAGGTGATGTCATGCCGCGAAATAACACGCGTCTTACACGCATCTGGACCGTCAAGCTCGGAGCGCAGATTTGTAATCTGCTGTATCGCCGATTTGCAATCGGCAGGGCGCCGGCTAGTTCTACAGCGCGCGAATTTGCCTTCAGTCCGCAGAATGCAATTCTGCGATACGGCAGATTGAAAATCTCCGCTACGGCCGGCTCGGCGCGAGCCTCAGCATCAGCAGCGCGCCCAAAGTAAAGAGAACGGCGCTGTAGCCAAATGCCGCCGAAGTCCCGGCGGCCGTCCAGAGCGCGCCCACGAGAATGCTGGAGAGAAAGTCGCCGATGCCGTTCACCGTGGCCAGCATGCCGAAGGCCATGCCGTGCTGCGATTCTGAAACGAGCTCGGCGCAGAGCGAATCTTCCAACGTTTCCTCCATGCCCACGTAGATTCCGCCCACGACAAAGAGACCGGCAAGTGTCCAGGGGTTCAGCGGAAGGACAACGACTCCCAACGCCAGGAGCGCCGCCAAGAGGTATCCGGTTGCAAGGAGCCGCCCTTTGCTGAAACGATCCGCAAGCCAGCCGGTCATGAAAGCAAAGCCCGCGTAGAACACGTTGTGCAGCACGTACAGCCCGGTCGCAATGCTTGCCGCTTGGGCCGCACCGAAGGCCGGCGTGAGCGTCTGCACGGCCAGCAGAATGAGCATCGTGTGCGCAAAGTCGCCCAAACCGAACAACCCGACCGCCACGAGGAATCGCCGAAATCCAGGTGGCAGGGAGCGCAAGGTTTCGCCAAAGCTGGCGTGGGGCACCGGCTCCCGCTGACCTTCCTGAACGAAGAACGCAATTAAGGCCGTTGCGATCAACCCGGGAATAATCGTCAACGCAAAGACGATCGAATACCGATGGTTGACGGCATTCAGCAGGAGGAATGCCGAGGCCGGACCTACAATCGCCCCGATCGTGTCCATCATCCGTTCCAAACCAAAGGCACGGCCATAGCTCTCTTTCGTGACCGCCCCGGCCAGCAACGCCTTGCGAACCGGCGTCCGCACGCCCCGTCCCAGCCATGCCGCTGACCGAGCCAGCAGCACATGCCATGCGTTGGTAGCCAGCGCGAATGCCGCGGTCCCAAGCGCTGTCACCAAATAGCCCGCGACCGCGATAGGTTTGCGCCGCGGCAGCCGGTCCGTGTAGTAGCCGGACGCGAGTTTGGCGAAGCTCGACAGGCCGTCCGAGATCCCCTCAATCAAACCGAGCCAAGCCGCCGCCACGCCCATCGTGGCCAGGAACGCGGGCAGCAGCGTCGTGGCGATTTCATGCGACCAGTCGCTGAAGAGCGAGGCCAGCCCGATGCCGAGGACGGTGCGGTTGAGCCAGCGAGCCGATTGGCGCGCCGGCTGCCCAGACAAAGTCGCAGAACTGGATTTGTGTTGAACGTTCATATCCGGTTCAAGCATGCAGTCCAAACGCTGGCGCGCGATGGCTTGCATCTCGGTTAAGTTCGCTCGCCGCGACTCGAACCAGAGCGCTTGTTCAGCCAGGCATCCAAAGACCAAGCTCCGGCCCCAACGACGAGCAGAAACAGCGCGCCCATCACCATCGAAAAATCCGTGCGCGCTTCGTGCGCCATTTTCCAGAAACCGGATTTCCAGAGAATCGGAATCTTGGTGCTGTAGATGGCCACCGCCATGATCGTGAGCAGCGGAACCGCCGCCAGCCGCGTCAGCAAGCCCGCCAAGACCAGCGCTCCGCACGCCATCTCGAATGTCCCCACGAACGGGCCGAGAAACTCCGGCGAGGGCAGACCGATCTTCGCGAATCGACCCGCGCCCACCTCGGCGGGGAACAGGAATTTCTGGATGCCTTCGGAGAGAAACACCGCGCCGACCATCAGCCGCACGAGCAGCGTCGCAGTCGGTGCATGGGTGGACGTTATGCGAGCGAGTAGGTTCATATAAATGCCGGGCATTTGATGATGATTCCGCTGGATCCATGCGCCGTGATGCGTTTGCTCAAATTGTCCCGACGGGACCCGTGATAATAGCCCAGCGTTTCAACGCTGGGATCAAGAAGACAAGGCCGCAAGTCCCGAAGGGACGGTTGAGATTCGACCCGGCGGATGACTCGCATCCGATACGCCCATCCAGCCGTCCCTTCGGGACTTGCGCCGTTGGGGCTGCTTTCCCGGCGTTGAAACGCCGGGCTATTCTCAGGATGTCCCGCCGGGACAAAGCATCGTATGAGTCTCTGAGAGCCATTAGGGTTTGGCCGGAGCACTTGGCCGAATTTCAACTTCAATTCTCGCGATCCGCCCGACCGAGACGGCGACGTCGCGCTCGCTCGTGTAGCCGATGTCGGGCTGGCGGAGGATCAACTTGTACGAACCGGGTGGAACTGAATCGATCCGGAAACGGCCTCCTTCATCCGTGAGGGCGAAACAAGCATGGTCGAACACGTAGATCCAGCCGCGCATCCACGGATGAATGTCGCACCCAAGCCGGACAGGTCGCAGT
>JACQWK010000450.1 GCA_016209525.1 Verrucomicrobiota bacterium | reverse complement strand
GGCTGGGGGCGGCGGCGGCGACCGAGAAGACCTTGGGGGCGTTGGTGGCCCTGAGCCAGGACGCCAAAGACTTCGTGCGGCGCGCGGCGGCGTACGCCTTGGGCAGGCTGGGGGCGGCGGCGGCGACCGAGAAGACCTTGGGGGCGTTGGTGGCCCTGAGCCAGGACGCCAAAGACTTCGTGCGGAGCGCGGCGGCGGACGCCTTGGGCAGTCTGGGGGCGGCGGCGGCGAGCGAGCCAATCCTAGCCGCGCTCATTGACTTCTGGACACCGCGCCTAGCTGCGACTGATTACGTTTATCCGGGCAGGCGATGGGGACGAGCCTGCGACATTGCGTTCGAAGAACTCAAACGGCTGGCCACGTTCAAAGCAGCTCAACGCCGTCCTGGGGATTCACGAAGTTAGACCTCCATTCTCGCCGTGAAACGGATCATCCTGCTGTCTCGAGAATGGCGCCACCATTGAACGCTCAACGTTCAACGGTACGTCAGTTGAACGTTGAATATTGAAAGTTGGACGTTGAACGTTTCCGTTGATTTTCTGGTGTGCATGATAGCGCGCTACTGCGGCGGATCACTTCCTCTTCGCGGATAGACGGACGCCACACAGTGGACGGCGCCGTGGTTCCGTTGGAGCGCCGCTGTGAACACCGGCATGACTGACACCTTTGCGCCCAACGCCTTCTTGAAAGCATTCGCCGCCGCTTGATCCAGCCCAGAGTAAAACCCGCCATACGCGGGCATCAGATAGCGCGCGCGGTCATGCACACCGTTCAGGTAATTGATGGTACGGTACATGTCCGGGAGACTGGGGATAGGCACCACTTCCCACCCCAACTTCCGCAGCAAGGCCGCTTGCGTTTGGCGCGACGAATCGAGATCTTTCAGCGCCAGGAAATATTGGCGCGAAGGGGCGTCGCTCGGCAGGTTGTCCTCGGTAAGCACCAAACAAGTCAACATGTCCAAGGCCGCCAGGAAGCATTGAAAATTGCCGACCGCTGAATCGGATCTGTCCGCGGCAAAAACTTTCGCTAGAGCGAGTGGGTGCCGCGACCCGGAATCGGATTTTCCGTAAAGGGCGCCCGCGAGCATTTGGATCGCGAGAGCTTCTCGGCCTTGGCGCCGATGATCGTGCGCCGCTTTCACCAGGGCCGGAGCCAAACCACCGCGTGCTTCCAAGGCCGCCAAACCGATGTCAAGTATCATCCGTGCGGCTTCACGCGGATCGTTGACGAACGCGATGAGTCGGCCATCGAGGACGCGCACCGACACATCGAAGTCCAGGTGATGCGAGACGATGGGCAGAACCACGCACTGATCGACGCCGAATTCAACGCGGAACGCTTCCAAGACTTGATCGAAGGTCAATCCGAGCGCTCTGTTGCGGTAGATCTCGGCCTCGCTCATCAACAGGATGCGCCGATTGGCCGCCGGATCGCGCACAATCAGGAGGTTCCCGCCTTGAAAAAGCAAGGGAGATTGAACGACGGCATGCCCAGCGCTTCTGAGTCCGTCTGCCAGGTACGAGTCGCCCGGCATAAACAGGGACGCGTCCTCACCTTGCGAGGCGTACCGCGGCACGAGGGTGGCGTGCACAGCATCCGAAGGGTCGGCGGACTCGATCAAGCCGGCCTTGCCGTTGTCTTGTGACCACGGGGAAATGTCGAACTTCTCGGAAACGATCGTGACTTGATTGGTGCGTTTCAGCGGCCAGCAATGCTGGGCCAGCCAATGGAGGTTGTTCGCCAAATCCTCTCGAATACTGAGCAGAAAGTCGGCTTCGGGCATGGCCGCCACCATCTGCGCCGTGACATCCAGACTGTCGCCCGGAATGATTCCACCCTCGTACCCTCCCTCGACTTGCATCCTGATCCATCCGATTTCGTGCTCGCCCGTTTCCGTGGCGGCGCGAAAACCCCGCGCGCTGTTCCGAAATTGAAAATGCGCGCCGTCCAACTCCGCTTTCAGGTCTTGGAGGGACCGGCCCTCGGTCAAACGCCGCGCCAGGGCCCAAGTCAACTCGACTTCTCCTGCCGCACCTTCCCGATCAAGGGTGAAATAACTGAGCCAGTCCACGGGAAAGCCTAACTCCACCAACTCTTCGAGGCCCGCTTGGGCGTCAGCAAGAAACCGTTCCGGGCCGAGGAGTCGGACAACTTCGGCCAGCGTCGCCAGGAGGCCGTCGTGTGCGAGGCGCCGAGTGATGATCTCCGCTGCTTTGAGTTGCGCGGCGTTGAGACTGGTTCCCGTCAAGCCGACGGGAATTGCGGCGCTTGTCGCTTCCAGAATCGGCGCGCGGAATCCACGCAGCGGCAGGATCCGGCGTTCCTGCGACAGGCGGTATCTCAGGATCGGTTCGGAGGTTGGCCCAGACAACATCCTGACAAACCGGTCGTTGCCCTTTCGTCGCGGTGTCGGTGGTCGCGCCACCGCGGGGGCTTCTCCTGCCACCACGTGGTGCTTCTGTGCGTAGGCATCAATGGTGTCACGATGGCTCGTCCGCTTGGCAAAATCGGGTGGCAGATCGAAATCCGAAATGCGTTGACGCCGGGTCATGGCATCCTCGGCATCGCCGGCGGCCTGACGAACCTTCGGAGCCGACAGGTTGGCGCCGAGCGGATCAAACTCCCGTTTGGCTCCAGGCAGAATGGATTGAGACAGACTCGAGCCGGCGACAAGAGGGAGGAGAAACAGTGGGGCAAGAATGGCCGCTGGCGATCGCATTCGCGCAAGCGTGCCTGCAGCCAAACGGACTTTTCTTGGAATTTATTGCTCTTGGATGGATGGAATTGCTCATATGCCGCTGCGCTTCGTTCGCCCGCACCTGAGGCGTCCGTGCTCCACCACTCGCAGACCATGCCTGGCCAAAGCGGAGTCGCGCTTCGCTTGCCACCGCAGTCCAAGACATCACCAACAATTTCAGGATGCGCCTTGGCGAGGCATGATTCACAATTGCCACCGTCCGGGTCTTCAGTATGATTCTTTCCCTCAAGAACCGGAAGGCGGCAGGTTGCTGCTGCATTGCCTGATCTTGGAGAAGTGGTGGCGAAGCGTTTATGCACGATCTTCTGAAGTGTTACCACGCTCTGGGCGTCCAGCCGGGCCTTTCACCGAAGGCGCTGAAAAAGGCCTACCGCGAGCTGGTTAAGAAATGGCACCCGGACCGATTCCCGAATGATCCTGCCCAGCGAAAGGAGGCGGAAGAGCGGATCAAGGATATCAACCTGGCCTTCGAACGGATCCACGATCACCTCGAAAACTTGGTGGCTGACGCCTCCAAGCGGCCCAGTCCACCCGCGACTCGCGTCCAGCCGCGTTCCACTGCCACTCGTCCCTGGCCAAAGCCGCCGCCAAACGTTCCTCCAAAAGCGAAGCCGCCTGCCTCCGCCTCGGTCGGGCCACCACACCCTAAATCACCCAAGCGCCCGAAACCGCAATCCATCCCATCCAGAGAGCCTCTCTTGGTGCGAATCGGCCTCTTGCTTCGGCCCGCTAAGGTCGCCCTTGGCGTGGCTGGACTGCTCTTGGTCCCAGTGCTGATCACGTTTTTGCTTGAACAATGGCCGAGATCAGTTTCTCACGTGCCTCAGAGCGGGCGCTTCGAATCCTTGACCGAGAGCGAGATTGATCGGGACGCCGACCTCGTTGCGCCTGCTATGACTCCGGCTACAGAAGTCATTCCTTCATCGCTCAGCAAGTCAGGAGCCAGCCCGTCGAGTCGGGTCGCATTAACTTCTACGGCGGAGGTCGAGCCACCACCGTCGCGTGCGATCGGAATTCCGGCGCTTCCGACTTCGTCTGACGCCAGCCAATCGCGAGCCCGGAAGGGTCCGAGTATAGTGGCGGAGGAAACGCGAACCTCCGAAGGGCAAAGTCAGCACGAGCCAGGCGCATTGGGCATGAGGTACACACCCGGGGCCGAAAAGACCGCGCCTCTGATTAACGAATCGCTTCGAGCGAAGTTGACGGCCCAGATTAAGCCAGCGCTTGCGCCACCCCCCAGATTCGAAGAGACGCCCGACGGGCAGTTTCAACTCGCGAGTCGTTACGCGGGTGGTGTCGGTGTGCCTCAAGATTATGTGAAGGCGGCGGAGTTGTACCGATTAGCTGCGGAAGCAGGGCATGTGGAGGCGCAAAAAAACCTTGGGTTCCTGTACGCCGCCGGCAAAGGGGTGCCACAGGATCAATCCGAGGCCGAGAAATGGTTTCGTGAGGCTGGCTCCAAAGGAAACGTTGGGGCCAGTTTTGCCGGCGCGCTGTTGGCTCTGGCGAAAACGAACGCAATTCGAGCGGCGACGTTGCCTGATGCCGCAAGCGCTCCTTCTTCTCCGCCGATCAGTGGACTTCGTTCCCCCATTCTGCAGGGACTCTCCCAGTCGAAGTCGCTGCCAATCATTCAAACGGGGCCTGAACCGGCCAAGGAACTTGCCCTCAAAGCGCCGAGCGAACAATACGATACCGGACTTCGGCACGCCAATGGCGACGGAGTGAAACAGGACTTTACCGAAGCGGCAAAGTGGTATCGGTTGGCCGCCGAGGCCGGTCATGCGGCGGCGCAGAAAAACCTGGGGCTGCTCTATGCATCAGGGAAGGGTGTCCCTCAAGATTATGCCGAGGCCGAGAAATGGCTTCGCGAAGCGGCTGCCCACGGCGTGGCTGGAGCGACGCTCCCAAAGGCTACGAATACGCCGCCCAACCTGAAGATCACCGGAAACTCGTCCGCCAAGGAAATCCAGAAATAACACCGCAGCGACACTTCAACCGGTCCCTGATAACCTGCGGCAGAGGCTAGCCACGGTGCGCCAGCGCTTGGAGTGAGTACGCTTGAGCGCCGCTTTGGATGCCGCCGCGAGCTGGTCTTGGCCCGAAAAAGCGCCGGTCAACCGGGCGCACTCCAAACGCTCGCGCGCAGTCCTGTGCGGCAGCCAGATCGTCGCGCCAGCGTTTGGAGTGCGTGCGCTTGAGCGCCGCTTTTGATTCACCTGCGAGCTGGCCTTGGCCTGAGAAAGCGCCGGTGAATCGGATTTGGATGCTCCAAACGCTTCGCGCCTCTCGATGCCCTGTGGAGTTCGCACGATACAGGTCTGACTCCGGACGCATCGCAGTCGTGATAAATCCTTTCGTTCTGGGCGCGCGTCGGAAGCATGACCCTTTCCGCCTAACATCCTCGGCGGCTTGCGGACTGCATTTTCTGGAACGCTCAAGCCGCCTTCCTTTCCACCCCTGCCATCAGCCGCATGATCTCGGCTTGCGAAAAGGCATCGCGATCCAACTCGCCGGTTATCCTCCCTTCGCGCATGACGATGAGGCGGCGGCACACGTTCATGAGTTCCGGGAGTTCGGAGGAAATGACCAGCAAGGCGAGCCCTCGGCAGGCCAATTGGTCGAGAAGATGATGGATTTCGGCTTTGGCCCCGACATCGATGCCACGCGTGGGCTCATCGACAATGAGGATGTCGCACTCGCGGGCCAGCCACTTGGTCAGCGCGATTTTCTGCTGATTGCCCCCGCTGAGCGAATCGATCGGCGCTTCCAGCGACGGAGTCTTGACTCGAAGTTGCTCCACATAGCCTTGGAGTAAGGCGCGTTCGCGTTTCGCCTGGACGAAGCCGCCTTTGCTCAGGCGGTCGAGAATGGCCAAGGACATATTCTCCCGGCAATTCATGGTCAGGACCAAGCCTTGTCGTTTACGGTCCTCAGGCACCAAACCCAGACCGGCCAACAGGACTTTTGCAACGGATCCTAGGTCGAGCTCCCGCCCGCGCACGAAAACTCGGCCGCGGGCGGCGGAATCCAAACCGAAGATGGCCAGGCCGGCTTCGCTGCGGCCGGCTCCCACAAGCCCGGCCAATCCCAGCACTTCTCCCGCGCGCAAAGTGAAGCTGATATCGGCAAACTTCCCGAGCGAAGCCAAGCCTTCGACCCGCAGCATCTCGTCTCCAAGCGGTTGATCGAGATGTTGCGGCGTGAACGTGGCCGCGTCGCGTCCGATCATCTGATGGATCACGCGGTCAGGATTAGTGGCGGAGATGGGCTCGGTGGCGACGTGGCGTCCATCTCGAAGCACGGTGACCGCGTCGCAAAGCCGGAAGATCTCTTCGAGCCGATGTGAAACGTAGATGACGGTGATTCCCCGCTGCTTGAGATGCTGGAGCAGGCCGAAGAGATGCTCGCTTTCATGGGCCGACAACGAACTAGTCGGCTCATCCATGACGATGACCCGCGCCTTCGTGCCCAACGCAGCGGCGATTTGTACGATCTGTTCTTGGCCGGTGGACAGCCGGCTGATCGGGAGGTCCACGTCGATGCCGGCTTCGATCTCGCCGAGCATCGCGCGGGCCTGCGTGCGCATTCGTCCTCGATCAAGCCAGCCGGCGCGGCGTGGCAAGTCTCCAAGGCAGAGGTTTTCCGCGACCGTCAGATTTGGGCAAAAGGCCAATTCTTGATGGACCATGGCGATTCCGAGTTGCCGGGCCAGCAGTGGATTCGTTGGGTGGATGACGTTCCCATCCAGCACGATCTCTCCTTCGTCCGGCGTGTAAACTCCGGCCAAGATTTTGCCCATGGTGCTCTTGCCGGCGCCGTTTTCGCCAATCAAGGCGTGGCAACTGCCGCGTTCGACTTCGAAGCTGACGCGGTCCAAAGCCAGCACGCCGGGGAAGCGCTTGGTTATCGTGCGGAAGGCTAGGAAAGCCATGATCTCCTCGTGCAGATCACCGAATCGCTCGCAGAAGCCGTTTGGGATGAGCGATGGCCACTCGTGGCAAGTCCGCTTCTCCAGAAATTCTGAAGCGACGTCGTTTCCGTCTGCGATCTCAAGCAGAATGTTTGTGTCGAGTGAGAATTGCCTTGTTCGGCTGACCACCATAAACCCTAATCATGCCTTCACGAAAAAGCGCCTCAACGTCCGCCTCGTCCATTGAGTTAACGGCTCCGCGGGCGCGTTCCGCGGCGCGGGTGGCGCGGCCGCTGGCGGAATGATCACGGGCTTTTCTCGAAGACTTCGCCTTCATGGAAACGAAGATCAGATTGGAGCTGGCCACCGTCAATCATTTTTGACGCAGGGCGCCGACCTCACCTGGGCAGCCATTTCTCCCAATTCTTGGCAAATTCATCGACGTTGGCCTTGGTAACCGGGATCAGCGGGCTAACGTCATGGAGCGCGGATGGATTCTTTTTGAAATGGATTTTGTTGACCAGGTGTTCCACGGAACGGTAGCCCCATTCGTACACTTGCTGCGCGAGAAGCATCTGTGCGTGACCACTCCGAAGGTAGGCGAGCTGGGGCGGCAAGGCATCGACCGACACGCATTTCACGGTTCCGGGCGTCCATCGGAGCGCGTTGTCCGTGAACAATGGCCATCCCCCGATCATGCACCATCCGGTAATGTCCGGATTCGCCTGCATCACCTGTTCGACTTTGGCGGCGGAGTCTTGAGGCGTCTCCTTGTGGTAATAAGTGTCCCGGATTGTGAGGCCTGGAAATTTCTTGGCCGCGCTCTTGGCTCCGGCGACGCGCTTTTGCAGGTTGGGCGCATTGGGATTTCCCGCGAGGATCGCAACCACGCCTTTGCCGCCCATGAGCTTCGCCAATTCATTCATGGTTTGTTCGCCGCAGGCAAAATCGTCCACACCGAAAGTGACGAAGCGCCGGCTGGCGGGCGCATCCGAATCGAAGGTGGCCACAGGCACGCCGTTCTTGACGGCGGAATTGATGGCGTCCGTGAGCTTGTTCGCATCGGAACAACTCACGGCGATTCCGTCCACTCCGCTAAGGACCAACTGTTCGATGGCCTCGGCTTGTTTTTGGGCGTCCTCGTCGTTCGGTGTGCGCCAATCGATCTTGAGAGTGATCCCGTGCTTTTTCCCCAATTCCTTCGCTGCGTCTTCAGCTCCTACGCGCGCGGCCTGGAAAACGGGATTGCTTTGCGATTTGGCTACGAGGCCGATGGTGTAAGACTTTTTCTGGGCCGGAGCCGCGGTCGAGGACCCAAGGCCGACGGAAATGAACAGAGCCAGCAAGATCGATGGTTTCATGGCGTTGAAATTAGCAAGAAGACATCCGTTTAAACAGGACAAACAACTGGAATCACCTGCCGTCCAAATCGGCGGAAATTCCGTGATCACCGGCTCATCGGGCTCGCGCCGCCTGAAAATCAAAAAACGAACCGTCAACCTGCCGGCTGTTGTCACTCAGCGCGTATTGGTAGAACCACGAAGACAGCCGACGGCCTTGGCAGACGGGATCATCGCGCCTGGGTGCGACGGTTAGGAATATGACCAGTCCGGCGAGCAAGGCTGCCCCAACGATGACGATCCTTGCCGCCCGTCTCATGCGGGCAGATTAATCGGAGCCTAGAAGCAGGGCAAGAACCGGGACCAGACCACCCAGCAATTCTCATTATGACCCGTATGTAGTCCCGGCTTTAGCCGGCCAGCGCGAGAAAACCGGCTAAAGCCGGGACTACAAGCGGGTCGCAGGTCGTGCCTGTCATCAAAATGAGAATTGCTGCAGACCACCGGCGCGGTTGAGTCAAGAATCTCGCGAAAGGAGCGCGGGCAGCCTGCCCGCGCGCGTTTCAGAAATCTCGCCAGAATGCCGAACTTTCAACGTTCAACGCCCAGCGTTCAACTTTCAACCGGGTGATCATTTGAGCGTTGAGCGTTGAAAGTTGAACGTTGGACGTTTCCAGCGGTTTCCAGGTGCAGGACGCATCTTCGCGAAATGCCCGAACTAAGCCCCTTTGGCCAGCCGGCGCTTCGTCAGCCAGGCATTGAATTGGTCAAGCACGACGGCCAGAATGACCACCGTTCCGATGATGATTTGACTGTAGTTTTGGTCCACGCCGACGATCACAATGCCGCTGCTGATCATTTGAATGAGCAAGGCGCCCATCACAGCTCCGAGCGCGGTTCCTTTTCCGCCGGAGAGGCTGGCACCGCCCACGACGGCGGCGGCGATCACATTCAATTCGTATCCTTGCCCATCCCCGGACGTGGCTGCCCCGTAATATCCCAAGGAGAGCAGCGCCGCGATTCCCGCGGTGAGGCCGGAATAGACATAGACGCTGAGCTTCACTCGTGCGACCCGGATGCCGCTATACCGGCTGGCGAGTTCGTTGCCTCCGATTGCATACACCCGCCGGCCAGCGGCCAACGCGGACAGGTAAATCCCACCTATGAGCAGGATCAGGAGCGTCACCGCCAGCGGCATGAGGCTAAGTCCGTGGCCGGCCTCCCAGCGCACGAGATCGCGGAAGGCCTGGGGAAAGCCGCCGACGGATTGGCCTTGGGTGATCACGAAGGCGATCCCTCGGAAGATCGCCATGGTCCCCAAGGTAATGATGAAAGGGTGAACTCGGAGCGTGACGATCATCGTGGCGTTCAACAATCCGCAGATTGTGGCCGAGCCCAGGCAGGCGAGCGCGCCCAGAGGCACGCTGAACCATGGGGACAGGTCCGGACGGGGTCCGGTCGGCCCCAGTGCGTGGAGCACCATTGCTCCCAGCACGGAGGCCAAGGCGTAGGTCGCTCCCACGGACAGATCGATCCCTCCGGAAATGATGACGAACGTTGCGCCGACCGCCATCACGGCGATGAAACTAGTACATCGTTTCATTAAAACATTTACAGAACGCGGAGCTTCGATTAGGGTTGGGGAGCATGGCCGGAAAATCGAAACTGCCCGCACTGGTCCTGACCACTGAGGAAGAACAACGCC
>JACQWK010000055.1 GCA_016209525.1 Verrucomicrobiota bacterium | reverse complement strand
GGCTGCGGACAGCAAAGTGACCCTGAACGTCAAAGGCATCACCTGAGCCGGATGCGCCATAACTGTTGAGCGGTCGCTCAAACAAGTCGAAGGAGTGAAGAAAGTAGAACTCAACCCCCAAAAAGCGCAGGCGGAGGTCACCGTGGACCCGGCCAAAGTGAAGAAGGGAAAGCCGATTGCTGCGCAACTGATCGCTGCGGTCGAAAAAGGGGGTGCCGGGCGCTTCAAAGCCGAGGAGGCGCCAAAGCCCAAAGACGCGCCCAAAGGAGATGCAAAGAAAACGGCTCTTTACCAATGCGAGACTTGCGGCAAGACCTACGACAAGGCGGGGGCATGCTGCGGCAACCCAACCAGGAAAGTGGAGTGACATTAATGAGCCCATTGGGGGGGGTTTATCCGGAAAAAGTGCATGCCGCGGCGTCTGTCCGGGATGCAACTGACTTTACCGGTGGACTGGCGGCGTCCATGAAAGCTGGCCTGCGAGAGGCATAACCCCTGTGTGCCTACGGTCCGCGCAGCCGGTAAAACTTCGGTTCGCCTGAGATCGGAATCTTTACCGAGAATGAATCGCCGCTCAGCACTGGCGACAGCGTAACTGGCGTCCACGAACCCGCCGTCAAACTGCCCGAACTTTCGAGTGAAAACCCCTGTGCATTCGCAGGCCACGAAAGGATGATATTCTGTCCCGAACGTTCGACACGGATGAGCGGAGCAACAGTCAGAGTCAACTTGATCGAACCCTCCGCCCCGCCGAAGGAATCGACGGCAATTTGATATTCCGTTCCCGCTACAGGTGAAAACCTCACCAGACTTGTGCTGCCGCCGTTAGGATCATCATCGTTGCTCGCCACTGGGACCAGGCTTGCAAGACTCGATCCGGTGTAAACGGCGAGCAACGTATCCACGCTGCTGGCCGCAGTGCTGATGGTTACGGTGTTGGTTTGCGACGCAGTCCAAGACCACCAAAGAGATTTGCCTCCAGCGCGGCCCGCGTGAACGGGTTCACGGACTTCATTCGTTGCATTTGTGTTTGAAATGTCGATGACGAAGTTATCGCCGATGAGCTTCGTTCGATTTGCAAAATCGTCATTCGGCGGCGGCGGAGGAGGAACCACGATCGGCGGCGGGTTTAGAAATATTGCTTGGAACGAACCCGTGTTAAATGAATTCCGTCCCATTTGATCGAGCACGCCTAAGAACAAACGTGTCGCGCCACTTGGGATGATAAAGCGCTTTATCGCGCCAGTTGTGGTCTTGCCGCTTCCAATGTAGAAGATCTCGCGCAGCTCTGGACGAGATTCCGCTTGATCCCGCGCGCCCGCCGTTGAGAAGTCCGGCATCTGCGGCGGATTTTGGGCCTTCGGAGTTGAATCATCTAGGAAGACTCCGACCAACGAACCCACCGGGCCACGAATCCCAGAAAGACCGAAAGCCGCGTCGGTCGTGACGTTGTAGTTGACACCGTTGGGTTGAATCCCTGCGGTGGCAACCGTGCCGCTAATCACGCTGCCCGTCGCCGAAACCTGCACGGCCTGGCCTGCCCTCAGAACCAAACCGGCCTCCACGGGCGAGTTCAGCGGCGCACTGTCCGATCCCGCCTTGATGCAATCGGCTTGGCCAGCCAGGGCAATGTCCGAAATCCCGAATCCGGTCACCTGGCCGGGTGTGGCCGGCGGCGGATTCGTCATGGTCAGGCTGACGGCAAAGGAGCCTGTGTTGAAGGAGTTCCTGCCAGATTGATCCAGTACCGCTAAGAACAGCCGCGTCGCTCCTTCTGGAACGACAAAGTTCTTTTTTTCGCCCGCACTCGTGCGCCCCGAACCGATGCAAAATATCTGCTGAACCAACGGACGAAGCACCGGGAGATCCTGCGCTCCAGCCCTTCCAAAATCAAAACCGCATCCAGGCTGCCGATCCAGAGTTGGAGTATTAGAGCCTAAGAACACTCCAACCAGCGCGCCAACTGGTCCAGTTACCGGCGAAAGTCCAAAAGCCGCGTCAGTCGTGACGTTGTAGTTGACACCGTTGGGTTGGATCCCTGCGGTGGCCAACCGTGCCGCTAATCACGCTGCCCGTCGCCGAAACCTGCACGGCCTGACCGGCTGTCAGCGGCAGAAGAGCGTTTGTTGGTGAGTTGGCTGGCACCGTATCAGATCCCAACTTGGCCCCAGCCGACTGCCCCGCCAGTGCGATGTCCGCAGTCGCACGGACTTCCACGGTCACAGTCGTCTGAGCGCGGACGATAATCTGGTCGAAAAGCATCAGCGCGCCGACAATGACTACGAAAAACGAGCTGCGAGCTTCGTTTGGATTTCTGCCTAGTTGATTTGCTTTCATTTCATGTCTTTGAGTTTGCTGTGGCGATAGCAGTCATTTCAAGGTGCGGCTTTCGTCCGGACGAAGTTGACGACTTCTACTGGATTTTCTCAATTGAAGTTGCCTCGAGAATCAACTGTCTGAATATTCTGCCTCCCACAGTCGAAACTGTTACTACAACGGCACGGCCGCCTATACGCAGCCTGTCGGCGTGTGTTAACGTGAACACTATATCGGCCAGATCCTTCGGGACGACGACGGTTAGTGTCTCCGGAGCCTCAAGACCGGCACCGAATGCCATCGCGTCGAAAGCCATGTATCTACTCGGGGAATAACCCCCTGGGAGTGTCCCTGACATGGTCGAACTGAAGGCGCACTCGACCCGAACGTACTTGTTCTTGAGATCGTCAACGAAAACCCCAGATACGAACTTGCGGTACTCGACGGGGATGTACGATGTTTGTGTATGCTTCGTCGGCGCGTTCGGCTGCAGCATCTCACATCCTAGCAACGCGACGCACAGGGCGAGGAGACCGACAGAGCTCAGCGTAGCCATTCTTGTTGGCTCCGGTTTTACGCTTCCGTCACCGGCTTGATTTTGTTGATTAAGGTGTCTTCGGTGTTTCATTGTGCTGTCCTCTTTTGACGATTGAGTCGTTAGTTAATTCCCCATGCTTGGATGCAATCGCATGCTGCACGAAGAAACACGCACCAATCGGGGAAATCTTTCAGGAAATCTTCGGCTAAGCACTTCACTTCGGTCAAAGGCTGAGGGCATTAGGACAAAGGACCGACCGAAGGAGGCTGCCCAATCGACATTGATTCAGGTCGCGTTCAACGAGGAGGTTTCGGATTTCGTGAAAGAAATCGCCGATTGAGCCGTGTTCATTTAGAGATACGCCTGCCGATGAAGCCGCTCGATGAAACTCTGAGAACCCGTTGGACGTTGGTGGCCCAACTCAAGAACGTTGACCACCAGGAAAGCTGGTGGGAATTCTTCGAGCTTTACTGCCGGCTTATCATCGGCGTGGCAATTAAGGCCGGATTATCCGAGCAAGAAGCGGAGGACGTCTTGCAAGAGACCATGGCTTCCGTTGCCAAACACATCCGAGAGTTTGAGGCCGATCCGAAACGGGGATCGTTCCGCGCCTGGCTTTTGAAGATGGCCCTTGGCGAATTCAAGATCAGTCCGGAAGCGGTTGCCAGTGGTTCCGGCTGGGGCTGTGTGGCTGATCCAGTGCCGACGGGTCCGTGCCGTCAGGTTCGTTTGTAAATGTCCCGGCGGTGGCCGACGTAGTGGAGGTAAATGCGGCCTTGGTTCACGTCGAATTCGTAAAGCACTCGATAATCGCCGACCCGCAGCTTGAACTCGGCGCGGCCTCGGAGGCGCTGGTGCGGGAACGTTTCGAGCCGTGTGCCCATCTCATCCACTTTGCGCTCAACAGCCTCCCGGACGGACGCGGGCAAGGAATCAAAGGATTTGGAAAACGTCGGCGACCGAATCTGGAGCGCGGCGGCCACGAACTATTTCGGCTGGCGCGTCGCGTATTGGCCGGACGAGATTTCCCGGCGGGATTGGTCGAGCTTGCCTTTGACGTCGTCGGTCAATTCAAGCTGGTCTTCCAGGTAATCGTCGATCCAATCGCGCACCTGCTCGATTTCCGCGCGCGACAATTGTGGAATCGCTGCTTGGATTTCCTTAACCGTGCTCACGGTCGAGAAAGTAAACAGGCGGAAGGAAATTGACAAGCGCGGGTTCACGCTGCGGCGCCCAATCTCGGGATTCGTCAAGGATCGCCGTCGATCAGTGCCTTCACCTGAGTTTTGAGCGTTCGTGTCCTCTGCTGTTTCCTTCAAGGCTGATTTCTTGAAAGAAGTCGCGAAACGGGCCGTGTTCATTTAGACATGCTCCTGCCGATGAAGCCGGACGATGTTACTTTAAGAACCAGTTGGACGCTCGTCGCGCGCCTCAAGCACCTCGATCACCATGATAGTTGGCAGGAATTCTTTGCGCTTTATCGCCGGCTCATCCTCGGCGTGGCCGTCAAGGCCGGACTCCAAGAGCAAGAGGCGGAGGACGTGTTGCAAGAGACCATGGCCTCCGTCGCGAAACACATCCAAGAGTTTGAGGCCGATCCGAAACGGGGATCGTTCCGCGCTTGGCTGCTGAAGATGGCCCGTTGGCGGATTCAAGATCAGTTTCGGAAGCGGTTGCCTGCCGCTGGCGGCAGTGCCACTGCGGCGGATGCCACGGCCACGACGCCGACAATCGAGAGGGTACCGGACGCGCGCGAAGTGGACCTGGAGCGCTTGTGTGACGCCGAATGGAAGGAGCGGCTCATGGAGCAGGCGCTGAAGGAATTGCAGTTCGAAGTCAAGGCCGAGCATTACCAGATTTTCCACCTGTTGACGGCGGAGCAAAAGCGTATCGCAGAAGTGGCCAGGATGGTCGGGCGCAACCCGGCGCAGATTTACGTCGTCAAGCACCGCGTGTCGAACGCGCTCAAGAAGATCGTCCGGCGATTGGAAAAGACTTTGGGGTAGCAGACAGCCTTCCATCGGTCGCCCGGTGCTGTTACCGTTCCGGGCAAATGAAGGATGATCCCGGCAGTTCGCCTGCACTTCTTGGTGGTCGGGCAGTGCGTCCGGCTCCGGCTGTTTCCGACCACGATATGCTGCGGATAATTGGGCGCGGAAGCTACGGCGAGGTATGGCTGGCCCGGAACGTGATGGGTGCTTACCGTGCCGTGAAGCTGGTTTACCGAAGCAGCTTCTCCGAAGAGCGTCCCTTCAATCGTGAGTTTGAAGGCATCCGCAAGTTCGAGCCGATTTCCCGGGTCAACGAAAGCCAGGTGGACATTCTGCAAGTCGGACGGGATGCCGCCGATGGTTATTTCTACTATGTGATGGAACTGGCCGACGACCAGCTCCCCGGCCAGCAAATTGACTCTGATCGCTACGAACCCAAGACGCTGAGAAGCGAACTCAGAAACCAGGGTCGGTTACCCTTTGCGGAGTGCCTCAGAATTGGCTTGGCGCTGACGACGGCGCTGGAGGATCTACACCGCGCCGGCCTCATTCATCGCGATATCAAGCCGTCGAACGTCATCTTCGTCAATGATCGGCCTATGCTCGCTGACATCGGGCTAGTCGCGACGGAAGGCGAAGAATGTTCCTTCGTCGGCACCGAGGGCTATGCCGCTCCCGAAGGGCCAGGGGGTAAGCAAGCGGACATCTACGCGCTGGGCAAGGTGCTTTACTCAATGTGCACGCTTGCAGGTCCACAAGTACCCCAAGTTGCCCGATGATTGGGCTGCGTCGGAGGAGCACAAAGAGTTCAGAGAATTCAACGAAGTCGTGCTGAGAGCCTGCGAAGCCAACGCGGAGCGGCGGTACCAGAGCGCAGAAGAAATGAGGTCCGATTTGGAACTACTTAAGAGCAGCAAATCCCTCCGGCGTTTGCGGAAAGTGGAGCGGGCGTACGGGGTCTTGAAGGTGCTCGCGGGTTGGACAGGAGCGATTGTGTTGTTGAGTGCGGTCATTTTTGGGGTCTGGTTTTCCAGGGATCGAGCGGCCCTGCGGGAAGCGCTTCTTGCGCAAGCCAGACTTGAGCGGAGAGGCGCGCACCTGGCCGGCTGGTCGGCCACCAATTTGGCGCTCATTCAGCGTGCTGCCGCCATCCGTTTCAGTCGGGACGTCAAGGAGCAGGCCGCGGGCGCCCTTGCCGGCCTTGATGCGCAGCCGTTCGCGACCTTGTGGGATGTGGCTGGTGGTTCGGCAGCTTTTTCCAGCGATGGAGCGTTGCTGCTTGGCGGCACGATGGGCAGCCCCGCGTTGTTAATCGACACCAAAGGGGACAAACTGGAACTCCCCGCGCGCGCCGAAGGTCCAGTTTGCTGGACGCCCAACGGTGTACCTCTGCAGTTCAGCGAGTCTTCCAACACCTGTCTTCTGCTGGAGGCCCGGACTTCGAATGTTCTCCAACGTTTTCCACTGGCGCAGGGCGAACGAGTTATCCGAACCTTTCGGCCAGTGCTCGCCATCAGGCCGGACGGGAGTCGAGTGGCAGCCGCAGTCAGCAGCGCGCAGCACGGGCGGGTCGTGATTTGGGACGCCGCGTCTGGAGAGCTGGTTGGCGAGGCCGCGACGTATGCGAGGGCGCTCGCCTTCAGCGAGGATGGGACGGTGTTCGCAGCGGGCGACAGAGAAGGGAACATCGCGGTCTATTCCATGCCTGCAATGGCGAGGTTATTGGACTTGCCGCCGCCCGTGCGCCCCGTGCCAATCCATTGCATGGCTTTGACGCGCGACCGCGTGGTTCGCAACGGCAGTTCTGGCAATCCAGCGGATTGGTTGCTCGCGGCCAGCTACAAGGGAGGCGAAGTGGTTATCTGGGACTTGCACAAGAGATTGCCGCGCGCAGTTTGTCGCGGCTCGCGGTGGAGCGTCACGTCTCTGGCTTTTCATCCGGATGGCCAGACTTTGGCATCCGGGGGCCGATATGATGACGTGCGGTTTTGGGACGTAGCCAGTGGAGAGCTTCTGCTGAGGATTGCCCAGGCCGGAGCGAGTGACGTCCGTGCCCTGGCGTTCAACAACGATGGGACGCGCGTGGCTTGGAGCACGGAAGCGCATCCGCCTCCAGAGCACGCGGCATTCTGGAACTTGAACCAGCCACGCGACGTCGAAGAGTTTCCGCGCAATGAGTCGTCGCCTCCTTGTGTAGGCATCTGGAAGTTGAGTCGGCACCGGGGCATTCAGGTTTTGCGTGGCCTAGTGACCAGTGCGAGGTGGGTTTGGTACTCACGGGATAGCCACCTGGTGGCTGCACTCTCGGACGATTGGCGCGTGGCAGTGTGGGAACTCCGGTCGGGCTGGCTGGTGAACATCTTCGAAGCTCCCGTTGGTGCGTTCGCGGACAGCGCCGGCGGCTGCTTTGACGCCAGCGGGCAGCGATTCGCTATTGCCGCCGGGACCGAAGCACGGCTCTACGAATTGCGCACCGGCCGAGTCGTGCAGCAGTGGCGGCTGCCAAAATCTGGACTGATGGATCATTTGCAGTTCGACGCCGAAGGGCGGTTGCTGCTCGTCCGCCGTGGATCGGATTCTGAACCTGCCAGCCAGCGCAGGTGGCGCGTTTACGAGTTGGCCGAGAACGGCGCGCCGGTCTTGCTCCGAGAGCAGGCTGGAATGGACTGGGTGCCGTGGGACATTGCGTTTGCCGCCGGAGGAGAACGATTCTTTGTGTCGACTTTGGGCTCCGACGGCAAGGCACCGGTTATTCGCGCCTACGACATGGCGACTGGCCAGGAGGTCTGGAAAGTCCTCGTTCCAGGAGTAAATGAATCGGCGATGCGGCTGGATCCCACCGGGCGGTGGCTGGCTTATCAGGTGGATGAGAAAGATCGCTGCCGAGTAGTCCGGTTGTCCGATTTTAGAGAGGTTGGCCTTTCGCCTGAGCACTGTCTGGCAATCGGTCCATCAGGAGACCAGTTTGCTGTCCACGGTCCAGAGGGACTGCAGTTACGCGGCCCTGGTGAATTGGCGAGCGGTCTTCCGCTCGGTTCGGATTGGAGCCGGTCCTTTCCGCCGTCCTTCAGCCCGGACGGCAAGCTCTTGGCATGGGGCACGCACGAGGGCGTAGTGGTGGTGGACGACATACGGGAAGTGCGGCGGCGATTGGCGGGGCTTCACAAATGAATGACAGGGGCTTGAATTCGACGCTGCCCCACCACGCACAAAACTTGAGTAAAATTAAGTTGCGGTGCGGCGTGAAAAGGACGAAACGTAGAGTCGATTTCCAAGTTGCCAGAGCCCCGATGACCACGAAGAAGATTCTGAACGCCGTAACGGTCATGGCGGCGCTCATCTGCTTGCTCGTAGCTTGTGCGACCACTTCGACTCTCCAGCCATCCGAGCGGGTGGGCGCCTTCCATGTGCCCTTCGGCTGACCGACGGCAGCGGGACTCGGCTGAGGGAGCAAGGCGAAGCCGATTCTCGGCGAGTTGGAGCGTGACTCCAACATTCAACAGGCCTGGGTGAACAATGCCGGCACAACCCTGCTGGTCGTCGGTCGTGAACACGCCTCGCGCCGGTCGCTGGCCAAATCCGTGCAAACAATCCTTGGCAATCGCGATGTGGAATTCGCCGAACTGAAAGGCAAAGAGCGCAAGGCCGCGCAGAAAGAATTCCTGTCCGGCAGCGGCTGGTATCGCGCCAGTGACGTGAACAAGTTGAGCGAGCAAGAGGCCGGCATCCTCGCCGCGAGATTGGTCCGGCGGATTCAGGGGAAGGTCTCGATTTCTGAGGCAAAGGCCGAAACGCTCCGGGCCGAGATCACGGACGTTTTCAAGCGGCGGTTCACAGGCAGCCAAGACAACGATGAGCCAAACGTCGAAACCCAATTGCTCAATGCCCTGAGCAGGCATTTGGACGAAAAGGACGTCTCCGTGCTCAAGGAAACGCTCCCGCGCAACCTGAGACCGTTGCCCGGAGAGAAGTGAGAATTCCCGTGGCTGGCCCCACAGTGCGACGCGTTCCCGCGCCGCTGTGAAACTGCATCGGTTTCGCTGAAGCGGAAGAAATCCGTGCCACCGACCGCCGCAGCCTGCAGCAACCGGGCGCATCTTGACACTGCCACCGTTGTTTTCTCCCTCTCCCACGACGTAGGAGTGGGAGAGGGTTGGGGAGAGGGCAACCTCGTGTGGTGACCGTGGCCAGGCGTGCTGGGATGAAACGCTCCTCCTCTCCCCGGCCCTCTCCTCCACTTCGTGGAGGAGAGGGAGTTACGCTGTTGGAATTTCGGTGGCAGTGTCAAGATGCGCCCGCAGCATCCCGCAATCGCAAAAAACCCCTTGACCTCGGATTGGACTCCAAGGTGTAAAGTCGCCGAGATGAAAATTCAGGATGAGCAGCGATTGTTGATCGGTCAGTTGGCCAGGCTCGCCGGCGTCAAGACCGATACGGTTCGCTTCTATGAAAAACAGGGCCTGCTCCCCCGACCGGTTCGCGCGGCCAATGAATATCGCGTTTACGACGCAGCGGCGTTGAGCCGGTTGCGTTTCATCAAGCAAGCACAGGCGCTCGGCTTTACCCTCGACGAAATCCGCCGCGTCCTCAGCCTGCGTGGCCAGGGCAAAGAAACCTGCCGCTGCGTCGTGGCGATTGCCGAGGCGACATTGGCGGAGACCGGGCGCAAACTGGAGGAACTGCAAACCTTCCACGACGCGCTGAAAAAGACCCTGGCGCGCTGGCACCGGCTTTCCCATCGCGGCGTTCCGATGGCTGCCGAATTCTGCGCGTTGATCGAATCAAGCCGGACCTCCAAAGACAGCGATGAGCAACCCTGAGAAAAGTCGTTAACCAATGAATTCATACCGGAAAACGGAGAATAAGGTGATGAAAACAAACGTTCCGAAAACCCGCAACCGAGGCTGGCGGCCAACTGTTCCGCGGCCGTGGACCGCCATTCTGCTGGCTGTCGGCCTCTGGAACACGCCCAGCGCGATCGCGCAAATCCAGAACGCGTCCGTGAAGGTGGACGGCCTGGCCTGCCCGTTCTGTGCCTACGGACTGGAAAAACAACTGAAACGGATTCCCGGTGTCACGAAAGCCGAGACCGACTTGAAAGACGGCAGGGTAAACCTCGCCTTCACCAAAAAGAAGCAGGTGACCGTGACGGAGCTGCAACAGGCCGTCCAAAAAGCTGGATTCAGCGTGAGTGCCGTCACCGTCACGGCCATCGGTTCGATCGTGGAAGAGGACGGTTTGTTGGTGCTCCAAGTTCGAGCGTTGGGCCAGCGCTTTCTCCTCTTTGAAAACGCGGCCCGGGAGCAGGCAGCGCACGATGGAAAACAAGGCAAACTCCTGACTGAAAAAACTGAGGCGGCGCTGAAACAGCTTCTGAAAGCCAAGGTCGCCGTGTCCGTCACTGGATACCTCCACGATCACGCCGAAGGACCGGCCGGGCTGAACATCCAAAACTTCGAGGAAACGAAATGAAATCCAGCGTGCTTCCGCTCGCCCTGTGGCTGGCGGCGACTACCCTTTCCGCTGCGCCGATCAACACGGACACGGCCTTGCCAGTCCACAAGGGCGGGTGGCTTTGGCGCGAGCAGGTTCGTTTCCTCAAAGCCGAGGACTCCACGCGTGATCTCGAAGTCATCGCCGTGCCTTCCGTGCTCGTTTATGGTGTGACGGAAAAGCTCGCGCTCATCGGCATCGCGCCTTATTTGAACAAGAGCTTCAAAGCCGGCGGTGGCGAACGGGCCGACCACGGCTTGGGCGATGTCACCTTGCTCGGTCGCCACCAGATTTTTCAATTTGACCGGCCCGGCGAAACTTTCCGCGCGCAGCTTCTCGGCGGACTGAAGTTTCCGACGGGCGAAGGCAGCGCGCGCGATGCCTTGGGCCTGCTGCCTCAACCACTCCAACTGGGTTCGGGAAGCTATGACCTGATTGCGGCAGGTGTGTTCACGTGGCAACGGCTGCGTTGGCAGGCCGATTTCGACCTCGCTTACAAAATCAACACCGAGGCCAACGATTTTCGTTTCGGGAACACCTTGGCGCACGATGCAGCGTTGCAATATCGGCTCTGGCCGTGGCAACTGCCGGAGCGCGGCGTGCCGCACTTCGTTTACGGCGTGCTGGAACTGAATGGCGTCTGGGCGGAACGGAGTGAATTGAGCGGCACCAAAATCGGCGCTTCGGGCGGTTATTCGCTGTTCCTCTCACCAGGCCTGCAATACATTTCCAAACGTTGGGTCGCCGAAGTCTCGGTCCAACTGCCCGTCGTTCAAGATCTCAACGGCGGGCAACTCAAGACGGACTTCATTGTGGCTGGAGGATTCCGAATCCAATTTTAACCGGGATCGATTCTCGGGAAGAGAATCGACTGGAGAAGCATCATATTCCCACAATCCATTCCGAATTGGGTATGAATGCTGTCGATCCTGTCCGACGCTGGCTCCAGTTGATTTTCTGCTGTTTGCTTTTTGGGGAGTCTGGCTTGGCGTCCCGTGGCCTGGCCGCGACGGTGGCCGTGAATGTGGGAGATAACTTTTTCTCTCCCTCGACGGTCGCGATCAATGTCAACGACACGGTGACCTGGTCCTGGATCGGCTTTAGTCAGCACTCTTCGACCAGCAACACAGGTTTGTGGGATTCGGGCATTCACGGACGCGGGTTCAGCTTTTCCCGGCAGTTCACGTCTTCGGGCAACTTCCCCTATTTTTGCCGAGTCCACCCGTTTCAAACAGGCTCCGTCACGGTCCAGGCGGCCAATTCGCCGCCGACCATCACGATCAGCAGTCCGGCAACTGGCACGGTGATCAACGCGCCCGCCAACGTCACCATCGCGGCCACGGCGTCGGACAGCGACGGCGGCGTGACGCACGTTGAATTCTTCCAGAACGCCGTCTCGTTAGGCGTGAAGACGGCCAGTCCTTACACCGCAGTGGCAGGCAACCTCGCGGCGGGAACGTACACGTTTTCTGCCGTGGCCACCGACAAGGCTGGGGCAAAGGCAACGAACTCGGTAATCGTCATCGTCAATGCTCTGCCGGCAGTCGCCATCGTGTCCCCTGTGAACGGCATAACATTGGCCGAACCACTGACCGGTGCTATCCAAACCGCAGCCTCGGACAGTGATGGCTCGATTCAAAAGGTAAGCTTCTTCTCCGGTTCCACATTATTGGGCTCGGTGGCAAGTCCCCCATTCAATCTGGCTGTAACGAATGTGGCAGCGGGAAACTACAAATTAACAGCCGTGGCCACAGACGATCGGGGCGCAAGTGCAACCTCTCCTCCAGTCACAATTTCAGTGGTCACACCAGTTCCAATACAGCTCAGTGTTCCCCGGCGGCTCCCTCTTACGGGCTTCCAATTCAATCACACTGGGAACCCTGGATTACGCTACGTTGTGGAAAAGTCCTTGGACCTGACGCAGTGGCTGTCTATTGCAACCAACCTCGCGGCTGGTGCGCTGACGACGGTCAATGACAACGGCGCGGCGGCCAGCCCGAATTTCTACCGGGTCAGGCGTCTTCCGAATCCGTGATGCACCGTCGCATTTGGTGGTTGATCTATTTGATCCTGTCGATGCCTTTCGAAAGTATGGCGGCGCAGGGTCGGGAGCTCTGGCGATTCCGCACCGGGGCAGGCATTCTTTCCTCGCCGGCTTTGGGAGCAGACGGCAGCGTCTATTGCGGCGCAGACGATGGGAACTTCTACGCCGTGTCCCGAAATGGGATTACTCGCTGGGTCTTTCCAGCCGGCGAGGTCATTAACGCTTCCCCGGTAATTGATGCGGACGGCACGCTTTATGTGGGATCGACCACGGGGCGATTTTGCGCGCTGCACCCCGACGGCACTATCAAGTGGACCGTTACGACCAGTGGGGCGCCCACATCGGCGGCTCTGTGCATTGAGGGAACACTTTATATTGGGACACCGCAGGGCGATCTCTATGCGTTCGATTCCGCTGGCGGAAACCGATGGCAGATCAAGACCGGCGGCAATAGTTTCTCGGCGCCAGCCATCGCCCGCGACGGCACCATCTATTTCGGTTCGGCGGATGGAAATGTCTATGCTCTGACTGCGGAAGGGCGCGAACGTTGGAGATTCAAGACGGGGAGTTTCGTCGTCTCGTCTCCGGCTATTGGCGCGGATGGAACAGTCTTCGCCGGATCTTACGACGGGAAGCTCTACGCCTTGACTCCCGACGGTCGAGAAAAATGGACGTTCGCCACGGAATCCAACATTGTCGCTTCGCCCGTCGTGGGGCCGGACGGCGCCGTCTATGTCGGCTCTTACGACCACCGGCTTTACGCAATCAATCCCGACGGCACGAAGCACTGGGCGTTTGAGACGAGGAGCGTCATCATCGGTGCGGCAGCGGTGGCGGCGGATGGGACCATTTATGTCGGATCGGATGACGGAAATTTGTATGCGCTAGCCACAGCCTCCGGAACGGTCGTGTGGACTTTCTCAACGGGCAGCCACATTCATTCGTCGCCGGCGATTGGTTCGGATGGGACGATTTATTTCGGCGCAGGTGATCACAATCTCTACGCGGTCGAAGGGTCCGCGGGTCCGGCACAAAGCGCATGGCCTGTCTTCCGCCAAAATTCGCGACACACTGGCCAGGCGCCAAATTCGCATTCACAACTTCCAAGCCTAAGCGCGCCACGGCACTTGACCAACGGGGCATTCCAGTTTGTCGTAAAGTCCGAACCCGGCCGGGAATGCCGAATTGAAACTTCGACCGACCTGCAATCCTGGAGCGCCGTTTCGACGAACCTGGCGCACCGCGACTCATTCGACTTTTCGGATCCGGCTGCCGCAACCTTATCCAAGCGCTTTTATCGAGTAACACAATTTTGAAGAATATGAAGAGACGTGGCTTTCTCGGCATTGGGCTCGTGTCCGGTTTGTGGATCGTCTGCGGTGGAACACTCGCCGAAACGCAAACTCTCTTGAGC
>JACQWK010000438.1 GCA_016209525.1 Verrucomicrobiota bacterium | reverse complement strand
CCGTCACGCTGTTCTACGCGGAAGAAAACTGGAGGGGGAAGCGCGCCTGGCACAAATACAAACTGCGCCTGGAAGCCAAGGGTAAATCGCTCGATTGGACCGCCTATATTCCGCCGCCCGTCCCAGACGACCAGAACATTTTCAAAGCGCCGCACATGGAGGGATTCAAAAAGGGAAATGGAACTAACGAGTTCCTGACCGTACGCGCCGGCCGTTCGCACGAGCTGGTGGTTGCGAAACTCGTGGTCGTTGTGCCTGGCAGAACGTCCGAGCCTGCATTTGCCGATTTTCATGACGCAGCATCGCCAGCGGAGGCACTGGCCGAAATCGAACGTCGGGCAAGCCGGCGCGCTCTCGCCGCTCAAGGCGTCATCACCTTGGTCGCGGATGACATGCGTCAGATGACGCCGGTGCGAATCGCGCTGGCCTCTGAAAAGAATCTCTCGAGCGAAGAGCTGCGCAAGTTGCTTCCGGGCTTCACCGTGCGACCGACAGGCGCCAATGCATTTGCAGTGGTCCTGGAGAACACGGTATCCGCCGGGGATTACCTCGCCCGCGCTGCGACCGCTGAAGACAATTTGAAGGCGCTTCGGGAGGCGCTAAAACGTCCGTTTGCAAGGCTGGACGGCGATTACCAGGTGCCATTCCGAACCCCGATCCAAAACTTTGTTCGAATACGGGTCGTGTCGCAGACGCTCGCGCAGCGGGCCCAATCCTTCCTGCTTCTTGGCAAGCCCGAAGAAGCGCTCGCCGAGTTAACGCTCATTCAGAAGATGCGAGGAATGTTCGAAGCTCCGCCGGGGCGCAAACCAAGCACCCTCGTGGCCGCCATGATTAACGTGGCCATCAATGGATTGTATGTGTCCGTGGTGCAGGACGGCCTGCGGCTTAAGGCCTGGCGCGACGCTGAGCTTGCTGCGCTGGGAGAACAACTCAAAGGGATTGGTCTGCTCCCACTCGTCAGTGAATCATTGAACCACGAAATGGCCGCCGCGACTCACCTCGGTCAAATTGTTCCACTCTCGAAGATCTTCAGGCTGGCCGAAGACGCAAAACGGTTCTCGATTTTCGATCTGCTCCCGCAGGGGTGGGCTTATCAGAACATCATCACCTATGCCAAAATGATGGAGCAACAAATTGACAGTATCGAGAGCGCCTTGCCATTGATTGTGCCGCGGAGAATTGACCAGGCCGCGGAAGCCATCGAAACTGGTCTGGCCCGTTCCTCGCCCTTCATCTACCTCGCGCGTGTCGCCATTCCGAATTCCGGGAAGGCTTTGCAAACTGCCGCGCGGAACCAAACAATCGTGAATCAGGCGCAAATTGTTTGCGCGTTGGAACGTTACCGGCTGGCCCGCCAAGAGTATCCCGCAGGCCTTGAGGAGTTGGTTCCGCAGTTCCTGCCCGCGATTCCGCGCGACCTCATCGGTGGCGATGCGCCGCGCTACCGGCGAATATCCGACGGCAAGTTTTTGCTTTATTCAGTCGGTTGGAATGGAAAGGACGATGGAGGGCAGAGCGACGCGGATCCGAAGCAAGGGGATTGGATTTGGACTTGGAACCTGAACCGCTAAGGTGGTCTAATCCAATCAATCCGAAGCAGGAGATGATTCTTTATTAGCGAGCTCACTCAAGTACTTGCGGCGGTCCAGAATGGCGACCGCAAAGCCGCGGACCAACTGCTGCCGCTGGTTTATGGAGAGTTGCGCCAACTCGCCGCGGCCAAGATGGCCAGGGAGGCGCCGGGGCAAACGTTGCAGCCCACCGCGCTAGTCCATGAAGCGTGGCTCCGCCTGGCGGGCGGCGAGAATCCCGGTTTCGAAGGTCGGGCTCATTTCTTTGCGGCCGCAGCGGAAGCGATGCGCCGGATTCTAATTGATCGGGCGCGGCGGAAACGCGCGGAGCGCCATGGCGGGAATCAGCAGCGCGTGGATATCGACGAAGTGGAACTCGCCAGCCAGAGCACGGATGATCAACTGCTCGCGGTGAACGAGGCGCTGGACAGGCTAGCCGCCAGGCATCCGGTTCCAGCGGAACTGCTCAAGCTGCGCTACTTCGTCGGAATGAGCCTTAAAGAAGCTGCCGAAGTGGCAGGCATTTCTGCCGACACCGCCAAGGATTACTGCGCGTTCGCGCGGGCCTGGCTGTTTCGCGAGATGACAAAAGAACGCGGGGCCTGCGAGAATTCGCGATAAACGTAATCATAAACGAACGCGGAAAGGGGTCCCAGCCATTCCATTGTCGAATGTCTTCCACCTTCAATCGTTGACTCCGCCTTTCGGTGACCATCCCTCCGCAAAGTTGCGCATGTGGACTCGCGTCATGCTCAACCGAAACCCATATCGCCAAGCCTCGGTCAGGATTCTCCAATGGGCGGGACCCCTTTCCCTCATTTCCGACGTCCCAGTTACGCCGCAATGATTCGATTCGCTTTGTGCTCCGCCGACTCCTTTGGTGTGGGACAGGGATGATCGGACTCAAAACTGTGGAACGGTCACCGCCAGGATGCGTTTCGGGCCCTTGCCCGCCCCGCCCACATGCATTCCCGGCTTGCCCGCCAGGACGCGTTCCGGCTTCCCCATGTCGATCCGCTTCACCGTTCTGCGGGTGGCGACCTCCACGACCTGGACCTCGTTGGCACCCGAGTTGGAGATGTAGCTGTACTTGCCATCGGGCGAGAAGGTCAGCCAGTGGGGATCACGCTTGGTGGGAATCTGCGCGATTTGCCTGG
>JACQWK010000470.1 GCA_016209525.1 Verrucomicrobiota bacterium | reverse complement strand
TCCGCCGCAACTCCACATAAAAGTAAGAATACGGATAATTAAAAACACCTGGAGCATGCCGACGCGCTGCGGACGCGGCCGTCCGCGCTCCACTTTCGCTTCGAAGTGATCGACACGGGGTCGGGCATTGCTACGGAGGCTCAGGAAAAGTTGTTCCAGCCGTTTCAGCAAGGCAAGGAAGGCGTGACGAAAGGCGGCACGGGCTTGGGGCTGGCGATTGCGAAACGGCACCTGGACTTGATGGGATCGAAGATGTGCCTCGAATCGGAATTGCGGAAAGGTTCGCGGTTTCATTTTGCCGTCCAGTTCGAGGAGGCCAGGACGGCAGTCGCGGGCCATGAGCGGACAAGTCCGCGCGCGATCAAAGGCCTGGCCGCTGGAACGACACTCAAGGCATTGATCGTGGATGATGTCGAACAAAACCGCGACGTCTTGTCCGAATTATTGCGCGGCGTCGGTTGCCAGGCGGAAACGGTCGAGAGCGGCCACCAGGCTCTGGAACGGTTGCAGACACAGGCCTTCGACGTGGTATTCTTGGACATTCGGATGCCTGAAATGGACGGGACGGAAGCGGCGAGACGCATCCTCCAGGAGTTGGGCGCCGGAAAAGTCAAGTTGGTCGCGATCTCGGCGTCGGTGCTGCGCCATGAACAGGAGAGTTATCGGGAAGCGGGCTTCGACGCGTTTATTTCGAAGCCGTTCCGGTTGGAAGAGGTGTGCGGCGTGCTGAGCCGGGTGTTGCCTGTGTCGTTTGAGTACGAAGACGAACCGGAGGGCGGCAAATCTGGGCGGCCCATTTGCGAGCCGGAGACGGTCCGCATTCCGGCGGAACTTCTGGAACGTATGAAAACGTCTGCCGAACTCTATCGCACGACGGAACTGCGGAAGGAGATCGAGGGACTGCGTCTGGCGCGCGCGGACCAAGCGGCCGCGGCGGATTACCTCGAACACCTGAACGACGCCGGTGAGATGGGAGCGGTCCTGGACTTTTTGCGAAAGGCGCGGACCACAGAGTAGGTTATGAATGATTTAGCCGCGAGGGAACGCAAAGATGGCAAAGAGACCCGTCACGAGGCTCGTGAGACAAGACGGCTTCGCGGTCTGAGCCCGGTCACTGAGAATGTATTTCTTAATCTGAAATTTGTCGGAAACTTGCATGAACAACGAATTGATCAATCTGGACGGGGTCAAGGTGCTGGTGGTCGATGACATCGCGGAAAACCGGCGCGTCTTGACACAGACCTTGGAAAGCGAAGGCTACAAAGTGTCAGCGGCCCCGAGCGGCGAGGTCGCGCTGAAGATCGCGGAACGGGATGTGCCGGACCTGATTTTGCTCGACCTCCTGATGCCAGGCATTAACGGGTTTGAGACGTGCCGCAGACTGAAAGCAACCGAGGCCACGCGGGACGTGCCGGTCATCTTTATCACCGCGAACGATGAACTGGAAAGCCTGCTCGAAGGGTTCGAGGTCGGGGCCGTCGATTTCATCTCCAAGCCGTTTCAAGCCCGGGAAGTCCTTGTGCGATCGCAGACCCATCTGAAACTGAGCTTGCTCACTAGAGCTTTGATCCGAAAAAACCGCGAGCTTTCTGAATTAAATGCCCAACTCGAAGCGCAGATCGCTTTGCGCCAGCAGATGGAGCAGAACTTTTCGGTGCTGGCGGAAGGTGCGGCGGAACATTTTCACGTGTCCGGAACGCTGCGGCACGACGCGCCGTGTTACGTCGAGAGACAGGCGGATCGGGACTTGTTGGAAGGGTTGTTGAAAGGCGAGTTCTGCTACGTGCTGACTTCGCGACAAATGGGCAAGTCCTCGCTCATGGCCCGCACGGCCAACCGGCTGCGTGAACGGGGTGAGAACGTTGTAACGCTCGATCTAACGGCCATCGGGCAGAACCTGTCTTTGGAACAATGGTACGACGGTTTACTGGCCCGAATCGGACGCCGCCTCAATCTGGAGAACGAACTGGACGAGTATTGGCTTGGCCAAAGCCGGATGAACCCGGTGCGCCGCTTTTTCGCCGCGTTGCGCGACGTCGTGTTGGCCCAATGCACGGGGCGCGTCGTCCTCTTCGTCGATGAACTCGACGTGGTGCGGAGCTTGCCGTTCGAGACCGACGAATTCTTTGCCGCGATCCGCGAGTGTTATAACCGGCGGGCGGAGGATCAGGAACTCAACCGATTGACCTTCTGCCTGCTGGGGGTCGCGACCCCCAGCGGGCTGATCGCGAATCAGCACCGAACTCCATTTAATATTGGCCGGCGCGTGGCCTTGGCCGACTTCGAATTGGGCGAGTTGGCGCCCTTGGCGGCGGGTCTGAGCGAGGATCGAGCGTTAGCCGCGCGGCTGATCGAGCGTGTTTTTTTCTGGACGAACGGACATCCATACCTGACACAACGGCTGTGCCAGGCGGTTCTCAAACATCGCGCCCATTCCGATCCGGAGATTGACGGGCTTTGCTTGGATCTGTTCCTTTCCAACCGAGCTTCGGAGCGTGACGACAACCTCATTTTCGTGAGAGAACGGCTCCTGCGAAGCAAGGCGGGTCTCGAAGCGCTGCGCGAAGCTTACGACCGAATTGTCGCCCAACCGGAGACGATGCCTGACGATGAGGATGATCAGGCCATCAACGAGCTGCTGTTGTCCGGCTTGATCGCCTCCGAGCAAGGCCAACTCCGTGTGCGCAACCGAATCTATGAGCGGGTTTTCTCCCACGCCTGGTGGGGCTCGAAACTTCGGGCGCTGAGCGCAATCTAAGCCTGAAATGAGACGTAACCGCAAAAGAACGGACAGATCGCATAGATTTCCGATCTCCTTTTTTTGCGTTCCTTTGCGGCTGATTCAACTGGATGCGGCTCCGCCGCGCGGTGTTCCGTCGCGGCAGATCAATTGCTCCGATTAGGACGGATTACATGGACGCATCTAATGCCAATCTGGCCGGTTCCCAAATCCTGGTCATCGACGACGTGGCCGCAAATCGAAAGTTGCTTTGCGACACCTTGGAATCCGAAGGCTACGCGATTTCCGCCGCGCCGAGCGGCGAGGTCGGCCTCAAAGTGGCGCTGGCCGATCCACCTGACCTGATCTTGCTGGACGTGATGATGCCGGGCATCGACGGCTACGAAGTTTGCCGGCGGCTGAAGGCGCAGGAGGGGCTGAAGGAGGTTCCGGTGATTTTTATCACCGCCAACAACGAAACGAGCAGTCTGGTCGAGGGGTTCCGCGTCGGCGGCGTGGATTATATCACCAAACCGTTTCAAGCGGAGGAGGTGCTGACCCGAATTGCCAACCATCTCAAGCTCAGCCGGCTGACCGGCGAACTGCGCGCGAAGAACCGGGCTTTGGAGGAAGAAATAGGCCGGCGCCGGCAGGCCGAGGACGAGCGCGACACCGCAGATGGACGGCTCAGTGTTTTGGCGGATCGTGAAAACGACCGTTGGGACCTGGCAGGTTTCGTCGGCCAAAGCGCGACCTTCAAGAGCATTCTCGAAACGATTCGCCGCCTGCAGCGTTTCTCCAACGCCTCCGTTTTGATTACGGGCGAGAGCGGCACCGGCAAGGAACTGGTGGCCCGCGCCATTCACCGCTTGGGACCACGGGAGTCCGGACCTTTCGTGGTGGTGAATTGCGCCGCCATCCCGGAGACGCTGCTCGAGGCGGAGTTGTTCGGTTACACCCGGGGCGCGTTTTCCGGCGCTTTTCAATACCGCGTGGGTCGCATTCACTCGGCCCACGGCGGCACGCTCTTCCTCGACGAGGTGAGCGAGTTGCCGCCCGCCATGCAGGCCAAGCTGCTGCGCTTCCTCCAGG
>JACQWK010000434.1 GCA_016209525.1 Verrucomicrobiota bacterium | reverse complement strand
CTGTGACTGAGGAGCAACGACGCCCCAGGCCAAATGCGGCGCAACCCTTCGGGCGGCAGTCCTTTTTCGCGCTGACTTCGTTGCTCGCTCCTTACAGACCCAGGAAGGGTATGCTCGTCGCTCGCGCCTCGTCAGCTCGAAAAATTCCGTGCCGCGCATGTATCGATAATTCTTTGTCACAGTACTAGATCGCAAGGGCGCTTTAGGGAAGGACGACCGGCAAAAACACATTCGGCACTTCACGGCAGGGATTCGACATCAGAGGTCGGGCGGGGCTCGAATCTGTTCACGAGGTGCGAGCGCGGCTTTGTGGCCAGGATGTTCGTAGAGAGGTAGCTTTCCTTCATGACTATCACACCTTCACTCTTCGAAGCTCACTTGAAATGCTCGACCAAATGCTGGCTCCGGGCAAATGGTGAGCCAACCACCGGCAACACCTACGCGGAATGGGTGCACTCGGAAACCGAATCATTCCGCGCGGCTGCGAGCGAATGGCTGCTGGCAAACGCCGCCGGGCGAATGCGTGGTCTCGCCTCCCGTTGAGAGTCTGAAGGCGGCCAAGTGGCGGAATGCCGTGGACGTCGTAGCGCAGGCGTCCTCGCCTGCAGGTTCCGGCAGCGTCTCGCTGCCAGGAAGCACACCAGGGGGGACGCCAGGCCAGCTCGCAGACAGGACGTCCGCGGTACCGCCGCAGGTCGAGCCCTGCCTTTTGGAAACACGCCTTCACGCCGTCGAGCGCGTGCCTTCCGAAGGCCGGGGCAAGGCCGCTCAGTTCATTCCCATCCGATTCGTCTTCTTCAACAAGCTGACCAAGGACGACAAACTTCTGCTGGCGTTCGACGCCTTCGTGCTCTCGACCGCGCTGGGACGCGCGATCGTCGTCGGCAAAATCATTCACGGCGACGATCGTAGCCGCGCTCGTGAGAGCGCGGCTGACCTCCAAGACCGAGCACCGAACGAAGAAGCCGTGCCGACAACACCCGCGCTCTCACGAGCGCAGCTACAGCCAAAGGTTACCAAGGTGAAAACCTCGGCCCTGGCCGGAGAAGTGCGGAAGCGCCTCGAGAAGATCACCGCGTTGCTCTCCAGCCCAACGCCACCAGATCTCGTCCTGAATCGGCACTGCGCCGAGTGCGAGTTTCAAGCCCGGTGCCGGAAGATTGCGCTGGAGAAGGACGACCTAAGCCTGCTGGCGGGCATGAGCGCGAAGGAGCGCCAAAAACTCCGCAGCAAAGGCATCTTCACCGTCACCCAGCTCTCTTACACGTTCCGTCCGCGACGGCGGCCCAAGCGGATGCGTGACAAACGCGAGAAGTATCACCACTCCCTCAAGGCGCTGGCGATTCGGGAAAAGAAAATCCACATCGTCGGCAGCCCGGAACTAAAGATCGAGGGCACGCCGGTCTATCTGGATGTCGAGGGGTTGCCCGACCGCGATTTCTATTACCTCATCGGCCTGCCCATCGGCAACGGCGAATCCGCCGTCCAGCACAGCCTGTGGGCGGACACCATCGAGGACGAGGGGAAGATTTGGCGGGAATTGCTAGCCATCCTTGAAACCATCGAGAAGCCGGTGCTGATTCACTACGGGAGCTACGAGACGACTTTTCTGAGGCGAATGTCTGAACACAACGGTCTCCGTGATGACTCGATTGCTGCACGAGTAATCCGTTCGACGGTGAACCTGCTCTCGTTCATCTTTGCCCGAATCTACTTTCCGACCTATTCCAACAGACTGAAGGATACTGCCGGTTGGTTTGGGTTCAAATGGTCTGAAAGTGAATCGTCCGGGACATGGGCTGTGTGCCTGCGATACCAGTGGGAGCAATATCGATCCCCTGCCTTTCGAGAGCGCATCATGAACTACAATACGGAGGACTGTGCGGTGCTGGATACTCTGGTGACCGCACTTATCAGTCTGCTCCAGCAACCCGCGGCGTACGCGGACGTCGATTCCTTAGACATCCCAAAAACTCCTGCAACCGAACGCGGCAAGGAGTTGAAACGCTGCTTTGACAACGTCCTCAAATCGGCACATTCCGATTACGAAAAGAGGAAAATCTCACTGCGCAGCACCAATACTGCAGAAGGCACCGAAGCCGACAAGCCGAAGAGCCGGAAAAAGGCACTTCGGCGCAAGTTGCCGGCTCGCGGTGGTCGGAGGGTTCGTGTCCCGCGCAAGAGAACCTGTCAGCGACACCCGGACCACCCAACCTTGCTGAAGTCCGCCAGAAGGGAATCAGAGCACGCGCTCTTAGACGTGGCGTTTACGAACGGCGGATGCAAGAAAGTCGTTGTTCGTTACTTCGGTCGGCGAGGCTACTGTCCACGCTGTCACTCAACTTACCCGCCACCAGGAGTAAAACGGATTCTCAACCAGCTCTTCGGATCTGGGTTTCAGACGTGGGCGGTTTACCTCCGCGTTACGCTCCGGTTGTCCATCCGACAAATCGCAAAGGCTACAGAAGATCTTTTTGGGGAGGAGATGACGTTTCAAACCATTTTGCAGTTTGTCAGGCGGTCGTCCGAAGAGCACACCGCTACCGAGGAACTGCTCCTTCGAGGAATCCTTTGCAGTTCTGTGATCCACATCGACGAGACAAAGATGAACATACTTGGCTTTCAGCAATACGTTTGGGTGCTGACCGACGGAAGTCACGTTGTCTACCGCCTCACGCCAGGTCGGGAAACCGGCTTCTTGCAGGATCTCTTGAACAATTACGATGGGACAGTCGTGACGGACTTCTATGGCGGCTATGATGGATTGCCGTGTCGCCAGCAGAAGTGCCTGGCGCACTTAATCCGAGACCTGAACGATGACCTTTGGAAGAATCCGTTCGATGAAGAGTACGAGCGCTTCGTGGCAGCGGTGCGTGACCTCCTCGTTCCGATATTCGAGGACGTCGAAAGGTTCAGCCTGAAAGTATGCCATTTAAGGAAGCATAGGCCCCGAGTGGACCGCTTCTATCGAATCCACATCGACGACGCTTCACCCTGCCAGGAAGTCACCGCAAAATACTAAAAGCGATTCGAGCGCTACAGGGCTTCGCTCTTCACCTTTTTGGAGTACGACGGTGTTCCGTGGAACAACAATGCCGCCGAGCGCGCCATTCGGCACCTTGCTATTCAGCGAAAAATTTCCGGAGCATTCACAGCAAAGGGAGCGAACCATTACCTTCGTTTGCTGGCTATTTCCCAGACCTGCCGGTTTCAGGAGAAATCGTTTCTAGGTTTTCTGCTTTCGGGATTGAAAGATGTGGACGCCTTCGCGGAGAGTCGGCGTGGGCGCCGGCGCCTGTCACCCACCAGCGAACCGAAAGCCCCGCTGCCGGATGCGCCGGCGGAGCCATGAGCCCCCTTGAGTCCGCTCGCCCAGGGTGCATGGCTCCGAGGGCACAAGGCTCTGAATTCGTGCGGAGGTGGTCCCCGCACCTCGAACTCGTCGGCCTGGAGTTGCTCAGCCCTGCTCAATCCGCACGTTCAACAGTTGACGGATCGCTCTTGGATCCCGACGCAAGTCCAGCACGGCAACGACGACGGTGACGCCCGGCTCAATCACGTAGTAGAGGCCGAAATAGGTTCTGCGGATGATGGCCCTGCGGAAGCGTTTGTACTTGCGCGGGAAGAGTTCCGGGTTCCACTCGATCCAGGCCACCGCATCGCGGAATTTCGCCTGAAACTTCTCCGCTCCCTGGAACTGCCAGGATTCGTAAAAGGCGCGCGCGTATCGCAGGTCACGCTCGACAACCTCGAGAAATTCGACCGGCTGGCTTTTCACTTGCGGGCGAGCCGCCCTTCAAGTTCCGAAAGTGAAATGCGTTTGGTGCGGCCAGACTGGTAGGTGTTCCACCGCTCGTTGAGAATCCGTTGATGGTCCGTGCTGACCGGGAGCGTGTCATCTACGCCGGAGAACCACAGTTCCTCGGCCAGTTTCAGCCGCTCGCGCTTGGGGAGCCTCTTCAGCGCTGGAAAATCCGCAAGTGTCATAACGGGAATACACTTACTAGAGTTACGCAATCAAATCAACGACATCAAATCAACGGCCTCTGCAAACAGCTCGGGTTCGTGCCAAACCTGCAAATACATGGGCGTGGACTTCCTCGATTTCCTCCGTTCCCGCGAGAAGGGCATTCACGCCTTCGCGGAGAGTCGGCGCGGGCACAGGTGGCGGTCACCCGCCAGTGAGCTGAAAGCGTTGCCAGCGGATGCGTCGGCGGAGAGATGAGCCACCTTGCGTCGGCTGGCCCCGCGGTCGTAGCAGCCGAGGTCACCAGGCTCTGATTGCGCAGTTGAGAGTTTACAGAGGGATGGTTGCGCCTTCTGACGCCGTCCGACAAGGACAGTCAAGGGGGGGGGCTGTCTGCTGAGCCTCGTCAAAGCCTGGGCTTGAAATCGCTGCATTTTGGGAAGATGATGCAAGGACAAGATGAGCCTAGCCGAAGTGAAACAAAGCATATTGATGCTGCCCGAACACGAACGGCACGAAATCGTGGTCTGGGTGAACCGCCTGGAAGCGGACTATGGGGACGTGCCAGGTGAGGCGCTAGACCAGCTTGCCGCAGAAATTTGGGACCAAGACGACCATCATGCCCCTCCCACGCATCCAGCGCGGTGAATTGTGGCGGGTGGACCTTGGCTACCTGGGCAAGGTGCGTCCAGTGCTCGTCGTCAGCGTTCCTTTTCTCGAAAACGAACGAACCCTCTGCATCGTGGTTCCGCACACGAATTCGCCGCGCGGCACACGCTTCGAGGTTGCCGTGCCGCATGCGGCCCTGCCGGCCGGCGTGTTCGACGTCCAGCAGACTGCGGCCGTCCAGGCGGTCAAGTTCATCCAACGTTTGGGGACATTGAACGCGGACCTGATGAGCATCATCGAGCACGCACTCGCCAAGGTGCTCGGTCTGAAGCTCGATGAGGGCCAGCAATAAACTTGACCGCGTCTGCCGTCAAGGAGGCCAGGGAATTGGGGAGCACACGCGCCCTCGCGTGTTCCGAGCGGCCTGTCTGCCGAACAGGCAGGCGCCTCGCCGGTTGAAATCTTTGTGAAATTCGGTGAGGAAACCATGACTCTCTTGAACGAGAGAGGGTGGTCGGCGAGGGCGCCGACCACGGCACGCGAGGGCGCGTGCGCTCCCCAGCGCAAGCGAATGGTCTCGGCTTACACCTTGTCCGGCACGGGCACTTCGAAGCCGGGACGATTCGGGTCTTTGACCAGCTTGTTGGCCTCGGCGGCGAACTCGCCAGTGAACCGTTCCGTCTTCGCATCGAAGGTTAGCCACGGGCCGACGATATATTCGGCGTCATTTTCCGGCACGCCAACACCGTCGCGCATGACGGCGTGCAGCTTCATGAAATGTTCGTAGGCGTCCTTGTTGTCGCCGAAGCGCCCGGCCTTGGCGTTGAACGGCACTTTCTGGCCCAGCCGGTAAGAGTTGTTAATCACGTGCCCCAAAGTGCAACTGTGATGCGCTTCGGCCGCCGTGCCGTTGGCCATCTCCGGTCTGCCCGCGCGGCAGGCGGCAATGAAGGCGCCCCAATTTCCACCGGGTGTGACGTTGCCGGCCGGCACCGAGACTTTGTCCCCTTTGTCGCTGCCTTTCGAAAAGTATTGGCCGTCCACGATCTTTCCTCCGTCCTCGAAGTAGTACTCGTTCTCGACCTGGTGCTCGTAGCCCTTGTAGTTCACGTTCCGGACGTTGAAGAACACGT
>JACQWK010000034.1 GCA_016209525.1 Verrucomicrobiota bacterium | reverse complement strand
GTCTCCCCGCGCACAGCCGACCGGCTCTGGGCCTTCGCGCGGACGTGGCTCAAGGTGGAGATGGAAAGCGGAGCCTGAATCTTTCGCTCCTGCCGTGGCGTGATTTGCCGGCGTTTTGCGCACGAATGAGCAGAATGCAATGATGAACCCCACCGAATTGACGAGCGGCTCGAAGGAACGCGACCTCTTCCTCCGCTCGCTGGAGAAGTCCGACGCTTGGGAGCGTGCTGCGTTCCTCGAAGGCGCTTGTGGCCCAGACCAAGCCTTGCGCCACCGTGTGGAACGGTTGCTCGCGGGCTTCGAGGGGCTCGGCACGTTTCTGGAAAAACCGGTCGTTTCGGCCGAGGCGCACGCCTCGACTGCTCAAGAAGGCAGCCGGGCCATCACGCATCGGCCGGTCAGCGAGGAAAAGGACGAGCGGATCGGCCGCTACAAATTGCTGCAACGGGTCGGCGAGGGCGGTTGTGGAGTCGTCTATGTGGCCGAGCAGGAGGAACCAGTCCGCCGCCGCGTGGCGCTCAAGATCATCTAGCTGGGCATGGACACCAAGAGTGTCATCGCCCGATTCGAGGCCGAGCGCCAGGCGTTGGCGATGATGGACCACCCGAACATTGCCAAGGTGCTCGATGCCGGCGCCACAGAGACAGGCCGACCGTACTTCGTGATGGAGTTGGTGCGGGGGATCAAGATCACCGATTACTGCGACCAGAATCATCTCTCGACCCGGCAGCGGCTGGACCTGTTCATTCAAGTTTGCCACGCCGTTCAGCATGCGCATCAGAAAGGGATCATCCACCGCGACATCAAGCCCTCGAACATCCTGGTCATGGTGGCTGACGATGAGCCTCTGCCCAAGATGATCGATTTTGGGATTGCCAAAGCGATTGGTGAACCGCTTACAGACAAGACGGTCTATACCCGGTTTGATCAATTCATCGGCACTCCGGCCTATATGAGTCCAGAGCAAGCGGGATCGAGCGGCCTGGACGTCGATACGCGCAGCGATATTTACGCGCTGGGGGTGCTGCTTTATGAACTGCTGACGGGTCGGACCCCTTTTGAGGCCAAAGAGCTCGCGCAGGCCGGCCTGGAAGAAATCATCCGCTGCATCCAGGAGAAAGACCCACCGAAGCCTTCGACGCGGCTCAGCCGGCTCGAGCGGCAGGAGCAGACCACCACGGCCCAGCGGCGGGCCACAGAAGCGCCCAAACTGATCCGGTCGTTGCGGGGCGACCTGGATTGGATCGTGATGAAGTGTCTGGAAAAGAACCGGACGCGGCGTTACGAAACGGCGCATGACCTGGCCCGCGACCTCGAGTGCCATTTAAGTCACCAACCCGTGAGCGCGGCGGCGCCGACGCTGGGTTATCGGACTATGAAATACGTTCGCCGGCATCATCGGGTGCTGGCCACGGCGGCGGCGTTTGCCTTGCTGCTGATTTTGGGGACGATGCTCAGCTTGTGGCAGGCGCGGCGGGCGGGTCAGGCGGAGAAGGAACGGGCGACCCTGCGGCAAATCAAGTGGGCGCTGGAAACGGCGCTGCCGGAGATCGAGCGACGGCTCGCGAAGGATGATTACACGGCCGCCTTCAAACTGATCGAGCAGGCGCGGCCCTTGATAGGGGAGAATCCCAGGTTCCAGGAACTCGCGGCGCGGTCGGTGAGCGTGATTTCGGTGGAGACCACGCCGCCGGGTGCAGAGGTATTTGTCCGGGAGTACAGCGACCTCAACCCGAAATGGGAGCCCATCGGCAAGTCGCCCCTCAACGGAATGAAGCTGCCTCGGGGCGTCAAGCGATGGAAAGTCACTTTGCCAGAATACGAAATGGCGGAGGGCGCTCTGTTCCAGGTCGCCTTGATCACTGGTTCAGAGCCGGTTGGCCTCAAAGTCCAACTGAACAAGGTTGGGACGCTCGTTCCGGGGATGGTGCAGATTCAGGGAAAAGAGTGTGGAGCGGGCTTTTCCTCGCTTGATTCGCAGTCCTTGCCGGAGCTGAAGCTGTCGGACTTTCTTCTGGACCGATACGAAGTGACCAACCGGCGCTTCAAGCAATTCGTCGAGGCCGGTGGCTACCAAAAGCCGGAGTATTGGAAGCACAAGTTTGTCGAGGACGGCATCGAACTGAGCTGGTCGGCGGCGATGAAACTGTTGGTGGACCAGAGCGGACAACCGGGTCCCGCCACCTGGAGAGACGGGGATTTCCCGAAAGGCCAGGAGGACTTCCCGGTCGGAGGGGTCAGTTGGTATGAGGCGGCCGCTTACGCCGAATGGGCCGGCAAATGTCTGCCCACCGTTTATCATTGGAGCCTGGCCGCCGTAGATCATTGGATGGTCGATGTCGGTTTCATCGCGCCCCTCAGTAACTTTGAAGGGAAGGGGCCTGCGCCCGTTGGAACCTACCAGGGCATGACCTGCCGGGGGATCTATGACATGGCGGGGAATGTCAAAGAATGGTGCTTCAACAAGACCCCGGAAGGCGGCCGAATCATCGCTGGTGGCGGTTGGAATGAAACGTCGTGCATGTTTGGCGCAGACGAAAAGCCCCCCTTTGTTCGGGATGCGAGTTTTGGATTTCGCTGCATGAAACTGCTTTCCGACGACGACGTTTGGAAGCGGGCGGGAGCTTCAGTCCGGTGGAGGCCACCCTTCGTCGTGGGCGATCAGAAACCCTGTTCAGACGAAGCGTTTCAGATCATCAGGAGACTATATGACTACAACAAATCGGAATTGCAGCCCACGATCGAGGCCACAGAGGACGTAAGCGTCTCCACCCGGCGGGAAAGGGTTTCGTTCAATGCCGCCTATGGGAACGAAAGGATGATCGCCTATCTGTACCTGCCCCGCACAAGCAAGCCTCCGTTTCAGACCGAGGTCTATTTTCCTGCAGGCATCGTCTTCATGCTCGATTCCATAGACAAGGCTCCAAAGTCTCCCAAAATTATTGATCAAATTAACACGAGGAGCGGCCGCGCCTTCGTCGTGCCGGTTCTGCGCGGGGCCTTTGAGCGGAAGATCCCTCCGGAGAAGCAAGGAAACACGACCGAATCCGAGAATGGCATCATGTGGGCCAAGGATTACAGAAGGACCCTGGACTATCTGGAGACGCGTCCGAAGGATTTCGATATGAACAAAGTCGCTTTTGTCGGGGCGAGTTCGGGCGCCTGGTGGGGCGGCATCTTGCCAGCCATCGAGCCCCGCATCAAGGTGGCGATCATGGAGGGCGGCGGCTTCTGGCCCAATGCAGGGAGTTTCTCCTTCCCGGCTGCTCCTTACCCTCCGGAATACAGCCAGGTCAACTTCGCTCCCCGAATCAAGATCCCGATCCTCTTACAAGGCGGCAGGTACGATACTTTCTTTCCGGTTGAGGAGAATCAGAAACCGTTCCTGAAGCTCTTTGGCACGGCGGAGCAAGACAGACAGCTTAAGCTTTACGAAACAGCCCATGCTCTCTGGAGCATGAACGAGCCGATCCAGGATGAGCGCGCTTTCCTGGACCAATACTTTGGCTCCGCCAAATGAGGAACGGCTTACGCAACGCCAAATGAAAGCCGAGCCCCAAAAAGAAACTGCGGCAATTCTCGCCCGAAAGGCTCCCTCCTTGGAGCGTGTACGAGAATTCCATCCGCCCGTAGCAGCCGACGTAAGGAGGCTCAAATTCCTTCGGGGAATGCGCACTTCACAGAAGAGTGAGACTCCTTACGTCGGCTGCTACGGTTTTCCAAACACCCTCTCAGACTTAGGATCACTCAGTCGTGGTCGGGCGGTCGCCTTTACCCTGATCGAGCTGTTGGTCGTCATCGCCATCATCGCCGTTTTGGCGTCGCTGCTTTTGCCAACCCTGACGAAAGCGAAGGCCAAAGCCCAAGGGATCAAATGTCTGGGCAACCTCAGGCAACTGAGCTTGGCGTGGACTCTGTACACCGGTGACAACAACGATTGGGTTCCACCCAATGTTTCACCCAATCCGTCAGATCATTCGATGGACTACGTGCGGACATGGGCGAGCGGCTGGCTGACACTGCCGGGCGGGGACAACATGGGCGTGCCAGGAACGGATTGGCCCGACAACACGAATACCGTTTTCCTGACGAAGAGCCATCTCTATGGGTACCTGAACACAGTGGAGGTCTGGCACTGCCCGGGAGATCGGAGTCAGGCCATCTTTGGTGGCCCGCGTTACCCGCGAGTGCGCAGTGTGTCGATGAACAACTTCATCGGCTGTTATGACGTAAGGTCCGGGCGTGTTGACACCGGTTGGGAGGCTTTCTATTCCGGCTACAAGATTGTCCGCAAAGTGAGCGAGCTTACTGAGCCACCGCCCTCCAGGACCTTTGTGGTGCTGGACGAGCGGGACGACAGCATCAATGACGCTTGGTTCATGACGGACATGGCCGGGTTCGATCCACGGCAACCTGCGCAGTGGCGGTTGATCGACTATCCATCCAGCTATCACAACGGCGCCGGCGGACTGAGTTTTGCGGACGGGCATTCGGAGATCAAGCGCTGGCTGGATCGACGCACGAATCCGCCGCACAAGGATGATCTTCACCTGCCGATCACTGTCCCTGGCGTGCCCAGCCCCGGAAATCAGGATCTGCTCTGGTTAATGGAGCGTGCGACCGGCAGGAAGTGAGGTCCGCCATCCGAGCTATCACGGTTAATTAAATGCATGAGCACAAAGCTTGAGTCATAGGTTTCGGATTTTTGGCTGAGGCGCTGCGCCTCGGCCCGGTGCGTTCAGCGTATTCACTCCTGAGAAAAAGGGGCCCTTCGCCCTCACGCGTGGAGTGTTGTCTGGCGCGGAAAAATTTCGCCACTCAAGACAAGTGGCAGAAGAGAAAAACAATCAAAACAACAGAAAGCTTGGCAGTTATGAAAAAATCAAGTCTGCTCGTCCGTGGTCCGGCACTGCTGCTCCTGACCTGCGCTGGCGCCGTCTTGGGCCAACCCGTCCTAATCGAGCCACAGCGGATCATCCCCATGACCTCGCTCCAGCATCGAGCCGAGTATATCGGCACGAGGGCGTCCTTTGCGGTCACGGCCTCCGGGACGGCACCTCTCGCGTATCAATGGTGGCTTGACGGTCACCAACTCCCAGGTCAGACAAACGGTACTCTCACTTTCAGCGCCGTCCAACCGGCCGATGAAGGCGACTACACCTTGGTGGTCACTTACCTGGCCGGCGCGGTGACCAGCGAACCCGTCCGGCTCTGGGTCACTCCGCCCGCCTCCGCGTTCATCAAGGGCAATTTCACCAACAGTCTGGGCCGGCTCCCGTACTTTTACCTCACGCCGACAAACTACGACCCAACGCGCAGCTACCCGCTGCACTTGTCGTTTCACGGAGGCCCTGCTGACGAAACCTTCTCTAAGGTTTTTGTGACCTTCCCGGCCGTTATGACGATGGCCTCCTATCGACAGCAGGAGCGGGACCCGGTAATCCTGCTCTGGCCGACGCACCGCGCGGGAGACGGAGACTGGACTGACGCGTATCTGCGCCAAACCTCCGCTCTGCTGGACCACTTCATCCAGCGGTTCAACATCGACACCAACCGAATCTACGTTGCCGGAGGCTCCATGGGGGTCCATGGCGCCTGGGACATGATCGCGATGAGACCAGGCTTCTTCGCCGGAGCGTTTCTCGTAGCGGGCTGGCAAGGGGGCCGTCCCGCCGCCTCCCTCAAAGATGTCCCGGTTTGGGCTTGGTGCGCGCAGGATGATGCTGGTCAGTTGAGCAACACCCAGGCAGCGGTGCGCGCCCTTCGAGTGGCTGGCAGCAATGTGCGCTACACCGAGTACGTTACCGGCGCATACACCGACAGCACCGGAAATTCTTACGATAAGCACATGGGCGGCATACTCATGGGTGCCGCAACTCCGGCCATAATCGATTGGCTGCTCGCCCAACGACGCGGCGTGCCTTCGTCGGCGGAGCCGCTCCTGACCATCACCAACCCGACCGCACAGACCGTCTGGTCCACCGGCGCGACGAACCTCAGTCTCGCAGGCTCTGCGCTGGCCCTGGATCAGAACGTGACCCGTGTGGCGTGGCAGAACACGGCCAACAAGCTGACTGGCGTTGCCACCGGTTCCAACGCCTGGACCATTGCCAACCTTCCTCTCGCCCCCAACCGAACCAATATCATCGTTGTGACCGGCACCACCACCAGTTGGGCGCAAGCCGCCGGCGGCACCACCACCTTCAACGACACGCTGATGGTGGTTTGTTATCCCATCCAGGCGAGGCTGGCGTGGCAAGGAACCAGTGCGCTGCTGAACTGGACTGGCGGCGGTCCGCCTTATCGGATTCAACGCGCCACCGATTTGATCGCCGCCGACTGGACGGATTTCCTATCCGACGCCACTCCGCCGGTGATATTGCCGGTGACGGGCCCCTCCGGTTTCTACCGCATTGTTGGCCAATAGAAGAGCCGGCCATACCAACAACCAGGGTGTTCTTCGGATGCGTGCGATTTGTCCGGCACGATCCTGACATTTCGATGCCAAAATAAGTCAAGAGCGATGCGGAGGATAATCGTTGACCCGGTGTGTGACGGGTCCAGGATGCAAACCATAACCCGAGTCTCGCGCAAACGAAGCGAGCGTATTTTGGCGAAACTTTCAATTGTGGAGGCAGCGATGATGCAAAACAGAGCGAGCGAACAGAAACCGCGGGAAACCCGACGAATCTTTCTCAAATCCACCGGCACGTTTGTCACTGGTTTGTGCCTGGCAGGCCGGTCAACCGCCCAGGAGATTCAATCCACCAGGGCCGGCAAAGAAACCTTGGCCCTGTCCGGCGGGTCCAAGGCTGTCACTTGTCCACACGCGGACGCGGATCACTGGCCGCGCTACGGGCCGAAGGAAGAAGAAGCCGTTGTAAAGCTGATCCGGGACCCCAACTACACGCCTATCGAGGAACTGGAGAAGGATTGGAAGGAACGGTTCCAGGTGCCGCACGTCCGGGCTTATTGCAATGGGACGAGCGCCTTGACGACGATGTTCTTTGCCCTGGACCTGCCGGCGGGCAGCGAGATCATGGTGCCCAGTTACACCTTCTTTGCCACGATCACGCCGATGCGGTTCTTCGGGCTGGTGCCCGTGTTTGTGGATATCAACCCGCGCACACTCAACTTCGATCTGGAAGACGCCAAGCGCCGGTTGACCAAAAACACCAAGGCGTTGCTGCCGGTGCATTGGATTGGGCTGCCTTGCGAGATGGATCACATCTGTGCCTTCGCGAGGGAGAAAGGGCTGATTGTCCTGGAAGATGCCTGTCATGCGCACGGCGCATCGATGCAGGGCAAATTCATGGGATCGTGGGGTCGCATGGCCGCCTTCAGTTTCCAGGCCACGAAGCCGCTGCCTGCCATCGAGGGCGGCATGGCCAATTACCAGGACAGAGCCGACTACGAGCGCGGCTCGACCCTCGGCCATTACGACAAGCCCCAACGCTTTCCTGCGGACAGTCCGTATCGCAAATATCAAGGCTCGGGCCTGGGGTTGAAGTTGCGGATGCATCCGATGGCGGCCGTGCTGGCCCGCTGCCAATTGCAGGGACTGGATGAACGCAACGCCAGCTACGCGGCTCAGGTTCGCCGGCTGAACGACCGCCTCCGGGACCTGCCGGGTCTCTACGAACAAGCCGCGCGGCCGGACATGAAACGCATTTACTACGCCCACAACATGCTTTTCCTCGACGAAACCAGGGCGGGCATGACGCGCGAAGCGTGCGTCAAAGCGCTGCGAGCCGAGGGCGTGCAAGCCCGGGCCTATTCGTATCCGCTGCAGCACAAGCTGGCGTTGTATGCCGAGTCGAAATGGTGGCATCACGCGCCGGTGATCCCGGAGTTGTCCGGCTCCGAGGAAGCCAACCGAACTTCCATCGCGCTGCCCATGTTCACCTGCGAGGTGCCTGAAGTCGTGGACCAGTACGCCAAAGCGTTCGAGAAAGTCTGGGCGCATCGCAAGGAACTGGGGAACGCTTAATGCGCGATCAAGCTGAGACTAATCCTTGTGACGCGCCTTTCGAAATACCCCTCACCCGTCCTACGGACACCCTCTCCCCATCGGATGGGGAGAGGGATGGGGTGAGGGGCATTCGTTTGGTTTTGAAAGCGACTTGGAATAAACGCTGGACGTTGGCTCAATGTTCCAGTGCAAAAGTTGAATGCACTTGCCGAACGTGAAAAATAGTCTAAATCGCCGCATGAGTCATTTCACGGGAATTGGCGCACAGCCCCTCACCCTTGATCCCCACTGCTATTGAATTAAGGAATGAAACTGAAAATGACGTTCGGATTTCTCCCTCTCTTCCCTGCCAAGGGAGGAGAGGGTTGGGGAGAGGAGGGCTGTCTTTATTGGCTGACCCCTCTCCTCGATCCTCTCCCCACTCGTTCCTCGCGGGGAGAGGAAGGGGACCGGAAGGTATCGGTCCGCTTAATTCAACAACAGTGGGGCGCAGGGGTGGGTTCATAAAGATTGGGGTGATCGGCGTGGCATGAGTCTTTGCGGTCACTAACCCTCAACAACAACCTTGATCACTTTGTCGCGATACGCCGTGTTCAGCCGAAATGCATCCGTTGTTCGCCGCAGCGGAAAACGGTGGCTGACCAGTCCCATCAAATCCACTCGTCCACCTTCGGCCAAAGCCATGGCGCGGGGATACGCGTGCTTCATCCGGCGGCTCATCAAGATCGTCAGCCCTTTGCGGCGGGCGTTGGAGTGCTTCAGCACCAGCCGGTCATCGCCGGGGATGCCCACCAGCACGACGCGTCCGCCCAGCATGGCCATCTCCGCCGCTTGTTCGACGGAGTGATCGCTCCAGGCGGCCTCGAGAGCGACATCGACTCCCCGGCCGTGCGTCTCCTTCTCGACACGCCGCACGGCATCTTCCTCGTCGCAAGAAATCGGAATGCCGCCCCACCGCTGCGCCAGTTTGAGGCGCCAGGAAAACTTGTCGGTGATGAAAACTGGGGCTGCGCCGGCCAGCCGTGCGACCTGCAAAATGAGCAGCCCGATGGGTCCCGCGCCAACGATGGCGACGCTGCTGGCCACTTTGATTCGCGCGAGATCCACAGCATGAATAGCCACGCCCAGCGGCTCCAGAAGTGCGGCTTCGGCGTTGTTGAGAGACCGCGGCACCGGGAAGCACGAGCGCGCGGGCATGTGTATCCATTCGCAAAGGCTCCCGCCATCGGGGTAGTTCCCGCAGAAATGCAGCCGCCGGCACAAATTCGGATGGCCTTTTTCGCAAAGCTCGCAGCGCCCGCACGGCTGGGCCGGATCGACGGCCACGCGCGCGCCCGGCTTAAGCGGCTGGAAGCGCCCGTCCAGCGAGTTCGGACCGGTCGCCTCGACGATGCCGGAAAACTCGTGGCCGAGAATCAGCGGGCCTTCAACCCGGGTGTCGCCGATGCGGCCATCCTGGTAGCAGTGGAGGTCGCTTCCGCAAATGCCGGTGGCCTTTACACGGAGCAACACCTCGGCTCGACCCGGAGGGCCAGGGCGCGGCACTCGTTCCACCCGCAGATCAGACGGGCCGTGCAGGCGGGCGGCGAGCATGGCGTTGAGGCTGGTTGTTATGCTCCATTTCTTAATCCGTAAGTCCGAGTGTCCGTCAAACTCAATTTTAGAGGTTTGACCTGCATCAAGTCCGCCTTTTCCGGGACTTCGTAACGTAACAAATTGACGGCGACGCATTGGTCGTAAGGCGGGCAATCTTGTCCGCCCGTTCCGACAAAATGCCAGTCGCCCGGCGTCTATGCTGAAACTGAATGGTCATCACCCAGAGCCCGAAACGAAAGGAATACCCCATGACTTCGAGAATTGACCGCCGCGCCTTCCTCAAAGGAACCCTCCTCTCCTCCGCCGGCCTCACGCTCGCTTCGCGGGCGCGAGCCCAGGGACAGTCCACATCGGCCGCCGAGACCCCGGCCGCCAAGTCGTCGCTGCCCACGGGCAAAATTGGCAAGCTGGAGGTCAGCCGGCTCATTTTGGGTGGCAACCTGCTCACTCATTATACCCACAGCCGCGATCTGAAATACGTTTACACGCTGGCCGCCCGCTACAATACCGACGAAAAGATCATGGAGACGCTCGCCCTGGCGGAAGCTCAGGGAATCAATACGGTTTCCATGCACAATCCTCCGCATCCCATTTCCGTCCTCCGGCGTTATCGCAAGGAACGCGGCGGCAAAATTCAATGGATCATTTGTCCAACCGCGCCCGTCGAATCGGACATGTCGAAGTATCGCGAGCGCGTTGAGGAGTTGGTGAAGGACGGCGCCGAGGCGATTTACCTTTGGGGCGTGTATGGCGATGCCTTGGTCGCTCGGGATCGGATCGATTTGATCAACAGAGCGGTCGAGCTGGCGAAGGAATACGGAGTGTCTTCAGGCGTAGGCGCGCACTCGCTCGAGGTGGTCAAAGCGTGCGAGAAATACGGCGTGAAAGCGGATTTCTATATCAAGACTTTTCACCATCACAATTATCCCACGGGCCCGAAACCGGAAGAGATCAAGGCGCCCTACAGCGAGTTCCCCGGTTATTGGTGCAGTCATCCGCAAGAAACCGCCGAGTTCATGAAGTCGGTTCAGAAACCTTGGATCGCCTTTAAGGTGATGGCCGCCGGAGCCATTCCGCCGAAAGACGCCTTCCGCTACGCCTTTGAAAACGGAGCGGACTTTGTTCTGGCGGGGATGTTTGATTTCGAGATTGCCGAAGACGTGCGCCTCGCGAACGAAACGCTGGGCAAAATCACGCAACGCGCGCGTTCGTGGCGAGCCTGACGAGGTGGGTGTCGGCACGGCGCGGCTCCGTCAACCCAGGGCGAGAACCCAGGCCACCCTTCATACGAGTCGCCCGCCAGATTTTGCTGACTGGCAACTGGCTTCTCTGCTATCTGGAATGCGTGGACATTCATACTTTGGACGGATTGACACGAGTCTTGCAGGCCAGCATCTCGCCGGTCGCGCTGATTTCAGGGGTGGGCTTGTTGATCCTCTCACTGACCAACCGATTCAGCCGTGTGGCGGATCGACTCCGGGAGTTAATCCGGTCCCGGCGGAACGGGGCGGCCAATTCCCGCGTCGCGGCGGAGATTGGCATTTTTCTGTTGCGGGCACGTCTGCTGCGGCTCTCCATCGGCGCTGCGGTCGCTTCTGTGCTGCTGGCAAGTGTGCTGGTGCTTTTTCTCTTCGGGATGGCAGTGCTGGGATTGCAAATCGCGGGGCTGGGATTGCTGCTGTTCGGGATCAGTCTTTTCAGTCTGATCGCCTCGTTGGTGCTTTTCCTGGTCGATATGCGGCTTTCGCTGAAGGCACTCGAGGAGGAGTTGAAGGCGGAATGACACGACGACGTTGTGTTTGGCCGGCTTGTGTCCTAGACTGGCGGCGCAATGAGTTTTCTGGCCCGTCTCATTTCGCTGGCTGGATCGGCGAACACGCTGAGGTCCGGCTTGGACAAGGCTCGGATGATCGCCGCCCGTGTGACAACCACCGTCGAAACCTTCGAAACGGCCAGCTTTCAGGAGAGCCTGGAGAAGGCGGAACGAGGAGACGCAACCGCGCAATTTGAGATCGGCGAAGAGTACTACTTTGGCCGGGGCGTCGCGCAGGATTACGGCGAGGCGGCCAAGTGGTTTGGCCGGGCGGCGGAACAGGGCCATGTGCGGGCGCAAGCCAATCTTGGAATGATGTGCGCTCTCGGACGCGGTGTGGAGCGCGATTCTATCGAAGGGCTTAAGTGGCTCAGCCTTGCCGCGTGTCATGCCAATCAAAGCGCAGTGCGGACTCGAGTGACGCTGCTTAAGAGGACCACCCCGGAAGAGCAAGCCGAAGCTCAGCTTCGTGTTACGGATTTTCTTGCGAAAAGGCCGCTCCGACGATGATTTAGAGCGTGTTTTGAAAATGGGTGGAACGGGCTACTCGCCCGTTTTCGGCGGCAACCTGCCGCCGAAAATGGCGGTATGTGTTTAGCCTTGGGT
>JACQWK010000442.1 GCA_016209525.1 Verrucomicrobiota bacterium | reverse complement strand
GGTTTGTAGCGCAGATTTTCAATCTGCCGTATCGCAGGCTTGCAGCCTGCGCCGGCAGGACAACTCCGAGCCACTTGGGTCGTTCGACGGCCTGCCGACTGCAAGTCGGCGATACAGCAGACTTCAAGTCTGCGCTACGAGGTCTCAGCACCGCACCGACCCGAAAAACGTGTGCAATATCCGTGCGATGCCCCCGCAGTTATCTGAATTCCGCTGAAAACGGCCATTATCGACAAAGTTGCCGACAAAGTGTGCGACAAAGGATTTGCGTGGCGCGGCTTGACCTTGGTTGGCCGCAGCCTCACACATTCTGATTCCTCCGATCAGGATGTGTGAGGCTACCCGCCTGCCGCTATCTTCGGCAGCAGGTTGCTTCCGAAAACGGGCTGGTAGCCCGTTCCACCCACTTTCAAAACACGCTCTAAGGCTTAACCAGCCGGAAGTAAGCTGCCGCGTCGCTCAGCGGCAGACTCACGCTGCTTTTGCCGACCGTATCCGGCACGTCTTGCCAAACCGGGTTGCTCAGCGTGGCGGATTTCTGAAGTTTGATTCCGGGGCCGCCGTTCCACGAAAGCCGGATTTGGCCGCCCGAACACTCGGGCGGATTCAGTGTCGGCGGCTTCGATTGAATGGCTACGAGCACTCGCTCTGGAGTCATCGGCTGCCGGTTGAGCCGCACGCCGATGGCGTCGAACACCGCGTTAGCCAGCGCCGCGCCGGTGGTGATGATGGGCGGTTCGCCGCCGCCTTGAGGTGAAAGGCTGTTGTTCTGCACAATCACCGTTTCCAGCTTGGGCATCCAAGAGAACTGCGGAATGCGGTATTTGTGGAAATTCAAATCCAGGATGGAGCCTTTGCTGAAGTGAAGTTCCTCGCTGAGGCTGTAGCCCAATCCCATCATCATGCCTCCTTCGATTTGCAGACGGGCGCCTTCGGGATTGATCACTTGTCCCATGTCCTGCGCGCAAAGCATGCGCTTCACCTGGATCGCGCCGGATTTCTGATCGACTCCGACTTCGGCCATCATGGCCACGTAAGCGCCCGCGTCCTCCCCGCACGCCACACCGCAACCGCGTCCGCTTGGCAGTTTGGCGGTTCGCCAGCCGAAGTTCTCAGCGGCTTTCTCCAGCACCCGGCGCATGCGCGTGTTCGTCAGGTGCCTGAGCCGGAACTCGACCGGGTCCGCGTTGGCAACCGCTGCCAGCGCGTCGAGATGGGATTCTCTGGCGAAACAATTCGCGTTGGCGCCCGGCGCGCGCCACGGCCCTCCCGCAAAAGGCTGGGCCTGCGAGTAATCACCATACCTTCGAATGCGATAGTGCGGCGTGTCGTAGAAAAAGGCCGCACCCCGATCTCCCACGAAATACACCTGGTAATCCCAGAAAGTGATTTTGTTGTTCGAATCGAGCCCGGACCTGATCTTGATGACGGAGGGACACTGAAACGTATCGTAGAAAAACTCTTCTTCGCGCGTCCACGCGACTTGGACCGGCTTGCCAACTGCCCGGGCCAGTTGCGCGGCTTCGATCGCCTGCGGGTTGCTGATCTTGCCTCCAAAGCCACCGCCCACATACGGGGTGATCACGCGAGCCGCGCCCGTCTCGCTCCTGGTCCCGGACGGGGTCTGTGTCGAAGCCCAAACGGTGAGTCGCGTCCCTTCCATCGACGCGAGAGCGGCGTGGGGTTCTATCGGGGAGTGAGCGACGTAGGGCGTGTAATAGGTCAGTTCCACTTTTGCTGTGGCAAGCTGTTCGCCGGTCACCACGTTGCCCTTCTGCCCGGAGGTTTGTCCCGAGGGCGCCCGGCCAAGCAGGGATTGATAGATGCTCTCGTCATCCGGACCGGACTGGGGCAATGCATACTCCGCCTTCACGAGCGCCAACGCCCGTTCAGCGATGTCCGGTTGTTCGTGCAAAACCGCCAGCAAAGAGCCGGTGCGCACAATGCGCACGCCGGGAATCTTTTCCGCATCGGTTGTATCCGCGGACTTCAGCGTTGCGCCGCGAGCGCGCGGCCGGAGAATACGCGCGTAGAGCATGCCCGGCACACGGATGTCCGCCGCGTACTTGGCTTGTCCGGTGACTTTTTCAATCGCGTCGATGCGGTTGGCCGGCTGGCTCGAGATGGTGAACTGAGCAAACGCTTTGGGAATGGGCGTCTGGGTGAGATGCGTTTCAACGTTCTTGCCGCCGGCCAGGCTGGCGTAGGAAACGCGCACGTTCTCGTCCGCGCGCTTGATGACACAACCGTCTCGCGTGATCAGTTGGTCCTTCGGAAGTCCGAGTTGTTCGGAAGCCAATTGGACCAGAATCGCTCGGGCTCTGGCTGCGGCGGTTCTGAGCGATGGCCCGAAATTGCGCGTCGTGAGGGAGCCCCACGTTCCGCCGTCCGCGTCCGCGGGACACAACTGCGTATCGCCCATGAGGACGCGCATCGAAGAGAGCGGCACATCCAGCTCCTCGGCGGCCATCTGCGCGAGCGAAGTGATGACGCCTTGGCCCATTTCGATCTTGCCGGTTAGCATCGTGACGGCGCCGTCCGGACCGATCTGAATGAATCCGCTCGGCAGTTTGTCTTGCGCCTGCAACGACAGCGGCGGGTAGATGAAAACGAGGATGCCGCCGCCAAGCAGCTTGAGCAGCTCGCGGCGGTTCAGATTCGCCGCCCGCGGCGCTTGGAAACTTCGAGCAGAGAGGTTTGTTTTCATAGACGGTTTGAGAAACCTGCGGCTTGGCCAGAGGACTCACAGCGTTCTACAGTTCCGGGAGTGTCCGAGGCTCTCGGAGAGTCCGCCCAAGACGCCGGAAGTGCCGGATTTTGTTGAGCCATTCACCGTTTCAACCATCTCGCTTCGCGGAGCCGGCTTGCTCGACAGTTCCTTTCATGGTCTGCGCGGCGCTCATGATCGCCTTCATGATCCGTGGATGCGCGCCGCACCGGCAGAAATTGCCGTCCATCTCGCTGATCACTTCCCCCTCGCTTGGATTCGGATTTGCCAGCAGCAGACTAAATGCGTTCAGAATCATGCCCGGCGTGCAAAAACCGCATTGCATCGCGTCATGATCGACAAAGGCTTGCTGCACGGGATGAAGTTGGCCGCCCTGAGCCAATCCTTCGATCGTCGTCACTTCTTTGCCTTTGATGTCCGCCAAAGTGAGGCGGCACGAGCGCAGCGCTTTCTTGTCCACGAGCACCGTGCAAGCGCCGCACAATCCGATCCCGCAGCCGAACTTGGTACCGGTCAACGCCAGATCCGTGCGCAAGACCCACAAGAGCCGGCGCGATGGATCGGTCTCCACGCGCGCAGCCTTGCCGTTGAGCTGGAAATCTATCGTTTGGTTCATTGGTTGAAGAGCGGGTTTGAAGTCGGTTTCACCTCTGTCCGGCGGTTTGGGCGGAGCCTTAATGCCGCTTCCAACCTACGCCCAATCCTTGGCTCAACAATCCACGGTTTTAGCCGCGACGGGCGCAAGAAAGGAGGAGGGCGGACAGACACGCGCTGTGCAGGGGTGCATCAAGCTCCTCGAATCCTCCCTCTCCTCCATCGGATGGAGGTGAGGGTTGGGGAGAGGAGGCACGTTTTTATAGGTCCCCCTCTCCTCGGTCCTCTCCCCACTCGTTCCTCGCAGGGAGAGGATGAAGAGCTCGATGCAGCCCTGCGCGCAGTGCGGCGGGAGACAAAAATCCTTGCCAGCCTGAAATGCCTTCCTACACTTCGTTCGCAGCCAGCGGCGTCGCAGACCCGCCGTTGCTTCAGTTTCTTCCTGGGAATAAATGAGCATGCGCGGGTATTCGGGGAGCGCGGTTGCGGGGGCTATCTTCGCAACGATAAGCGGCTTGGTCTTTCTTCAATTCGAAGGAATGCGCGGAGGCCTAATCCGAGCCAGCTACGACTTCCCCTTCTCGTTGCGTTCCCCAAGCCGGCCGGATGAGGTGGCGATCGTCTATCTCGATGAGGAATCGCACCGGGACCTGAACCAGCCCTTCAACGCCCCCTGGGATCGTTCGCTCCACACGCGTTTGGTGGAAGTTTTGCGTCAGCAGCAGGCGAAAGCCGTTGCCTTCGACATCCTCTTTTCTGACCCCAACACGAACGCTTCGGCCGCCGACCGTCTGTTTGCGGAAGCTGTGAAAAAGCACGGCCACGTCGTCCTCGCCGCAAACTATCTTCGGTCCGAGCCCGCGGAAGGCATGCTGCAAGAGACGATCGAGATTCCCTTTGACGATCTGCAAGCAGCCAGCGCGGGTTGGGGAAACGTGAAAATGAACCTCGATCCCGATTTCGGCGTCCGAACACATTTCCCGGCGTTGTCGGATGTTTCGGGCTATGGAGAGGTGCCGACGCTGGCTCAGGCGGCCGCGCGAATTGTGGGCAGTCCGCACGCCCAACGTCCACCGGCGCCTGCACGCGTTCGCTGGCTCAATTACTATGGTCCTCCGGGCACGATCCAGCACATCAGCTACCACAAGGCCCTTCTGCCGGAAGGTGTGGAGCCGGGATTTTTTCGCGACAAAATCGTGTTTGTCGGAGCGCAACAGTCTGCGGATTTCAGCGGCAAAGGAAAGGACGAGTTCGCGACGCCCTATACACGCTGGGGCATGGGATTTGCCCCGGGCACAGAGATTCACGCGACCGCGTGTTTGAATCTTTTGCGAGGAGATTGGTTGGTCCGCCTGCCGATGTTCGTCGAAGCCATCGCACTAGCGATCCTGGGAGCCGGTTTTGGCTTTGGCTTCGCCCGGTGGCGGCCTCTCTACGCGGCTTTGGCCGCCGTTGGTGCCGCGGTGCTCGTGGCCGTGTCGGCGTGTCTGCTGGTTTGGTGGACACGGCATTGGTTTGCCTGGGTGATTGTCGTGGTGGTGCAAATTCCCGTGGCGCTCCTCTGCGCATGGTTGAATCAGTCGCTCCGATGGTATGTCGAACGCAAGCTGCTCGTCGAATCGCTCTCGCTGCATTTGTCTCCCTCGCGCGCGAAACAGCTCCTCCGGCAGCCGGAACTGCTCCGGCCGGGCGCCCGGTTGCAGAAAGTCAGCGTTCTCTTCACCGACATTAGCAATTATTCGCTGATTAGCGAGAGCACCGTGCTGAAGGATTTGGAGAAAATGTTGAACCAATACTTTGAAGCAGCTTTGGCCGCGGTCCACGAAACCGAAGGGACCGTCATCAAACTCATCGGCGATGCCATTTTCGCCGTGTGGAACGCGCCGGAGGAGCAAACCGACCACCAAATCCGCGCGTGCCACACTGCCCTGCGCTTGCGCGAACAGCTCGTTCTCCACGATGCCCAGAATGAGAACGCGCCGTTGCGAACCCGGGCCGGACTCCATACCGGCGAGGCGCTGGTCGGCAATTTCGGCAGCTCGAAACGGTTCGACTACACGGTGATGGGCGACGCCGTGAATCTGGCGTCTCGATTGGAGGGACTGAACAAGCACCTGGGAACGCTCATCCTGACCACGCGCGAATTCCAGATGGGGATCGAGGACAACTTTGTCACGCGGCCCGTCGGGGTCTTCCGGTTCAAAGGCATCGCGCGGGGCGTCCAGGTCTTCGAGATGGTCGGCACTCCGGATTGCGCGGACGCGACGAAGAGCTGGCGGGAATCGTTTGGAGACGGGTTGCACAAGTTTCGACGCCGGGAATTCGAGGAAGCCGCAAGGGCCTTTGAAGAAACCCTGCGGCTTAGTCCCAAGGATGGGCCAAGCCAGTTTTACCTGAAACAGATCCAGCGCTTTCACGAGAAGCCCCCGGACGAGAATTGGACCGGCGAAGTCAGTCTGGAAGAGAAGTGAATCTAGTCCTGCAACAAGTGCGAATTTTTGCTTGAAATAATAAAAAAGCTCGAAATGCCCGTAAATATTGGTTGAAATGCGTTTATCAAGAACAGCAACCACCAACAAAAGGCCATTTCG
>JACQWK010000457.1 GCA_016209525.1 Verrucomicrobiota bacterium | reverse complement strand
CTATGAGAAGGCCGCGGGCCAATCCGAAAGAACGGCGCTGTGCGGGGAGCTGCGGCAAGGGGCGAATTTCGGCCAGAGGCCGGCTGGCGTCGCAGATCACGATGGTTTCGCCTCGGCGTATCCGCGGTGTTAATGACGCAAAATCCGCTTCCGCTTCCCGAATATCGACTACGAGTTGGCTCATACGAATACCTCTACGCGAATTAGTCGGCCAAGTCGAGAACCGACGAAGGTTTCCGGGGAAGGGGGCAATCCCGGGGGGCCACCCTTTGACACTGGGATCGATGCAACGGCCCGAGATCGTCCGCCGGAACGTTCAGTTCCCGGAACATTGACGGACTCGTCATCGAGGATCATGTTCAGCGCGTGAAAACAAAAAAGCCGGTGACATCCAAAGCAGAGCCGAAGACCTCGGGGATAAAGCCGGTGGAAAAATACCGTCCGCGGATGAGCCGGCTGACCGACATCAAACGCCAAAAGCTGATGGCTCGCGGGCTGCAAATCATTTAATTCTTCTTCAGCGGATCAGTTCCTAACTTCTGCAACTCCCCGCGACAACAGGTGCTCTGAGTAAGACCGTCGGTCCCGATGTAAAGAGGCTACTCGTCTCCGAAGGGCGATGCAACGGAGTGTTCACGCTGCGAGCGCACGGCGGAGTCACGTTACAAGCGAGTGCAGAGTTTCACGGATTGTGCATCCCCTTTTACCGTGGCGCTGAGGGTTTGATTGCCAGACCGCGGACGATTGTGGTAGAGATTGACCATGCCAGTAACACCGGAAACAGAGGCTTTTGATCGCGGCGTTCGTCCCGTACTGCAGATCCTCCTGCCGGAAAAGGCGGAGGCGGTCGTGAACTTTCGGGCTGATCCCGAGCTTCAAGCTCGCATCGAAGAACTCGCCGGCAAATCCACTGAGGGTGAGTTGATTGAGGCAGAAATGGCTGAGTACGCGGGCTACGTGCGGGCGAACAAGTTCGTGGCGATTCTCCAGCGGCAACAGGCAAGGGGTCAGTTCTTGAGAATGGCTAGAAGCTCGGTGTTTCCAGCGCCTTGAAGCCGGGCGCGCGGTGAGGTTGAGTTGTTCCACGATGTGCCCGGTCACGGCTTCGAGCGGGACGGTCGTAACTCACGAGCGGACTTGAAATGGTCCGGGCTTGCGGCACAATTGCCGCATGACTGAGATGTTCCGCCGCCGGATCGAACACCGGCTCCTTCAGCCGACAGCCAATGTGACGGAGAAGAAGCCTCGATGAAATCGCTTCAACACACAATTAAAGCAATCATTCGGCGCGGAGAAGAATCGGGGTACGTCGCCGAGTGCGTGGAGATTGCCGTGGTTACCCAAGGCGAGACGCTGGATGAAGTAACGCGAAACCTTCAAGAAGCGGTGGCTCTCCACTTGGATGGAGAAGATTTGACCGCGTTCAGGTTGGCATAAAGTCCGACGCTGTTGGCGACCATGGAGGTCGAGCCCGCGTCTGGCTAAACTCAAAAGGCTTTCCGGGCCGGAAGCCGCTTCGATCCTTTAACAATTCGGCTTTTTCATCCTTTCCCAACGTGGCAGCCACATCAAATTGAGGCGCGTGAACCAGGCAGGCGAGAAGGAAACGCTAACCATTCCAAATCATCGACAACTCGACACCGGAACTTGCCATGCCATTTTCCGGCAAGCTTGCCGATACGTTCCTCCCGATGACCTGCGGCGTCTTTTCTATACCGATTGAAGGCTCGTCCAAGACACTTCATATGCTCAGTTGCGAGGCTTGCGCGGAACGAGAGCAAGCCGATTTGGAATTCGAAGCGCCGCCGACCTGCCGAGTCGAATGAATCACGACTGCTCTTAAACGGCGGGCATCGTCTATCAAGGGGTCTAGACCGTGAACGGTAAACGGGTCTTATTATTGAATAGTTGTCGGACGAGTTTCTTCGCAGCTCGCATCGCCGCCCATGCTACGGCTTCAAAATGTCTTCCCAGCCCTTGCGGTACACGGGCCGCTGGATGAACGGGGCGGCTTCCGGCGCGTTCTTCGCGCGCAGGTTCGCGTAGTCTCACTCGCTCTTCTTCCCCGTCCGATAGGCCACGTTGCCGTGGTGGTTCGCTTCGGTCGTCCAACCGGAGTCCTGGAAGTTCGAGCCGGGTACTGGATCGTTCTCTTTGGCGTAGTCGCCCCACTCGACCCAATGGCCGGGCGAGCGGGGCAGCGTCGCGGGCGCGAGTTCCTTGTGCGGCACCGGAACATTGGGTGAAATCGCTTCAATCGTCAGCGGAGCCAGCGCTCGCCCGGCCTTCGCATCCGGACGCCAGAGATCCAGCGCCGTGTACGGCACGTCGTTGTCTTGGCTGCCGAGGCCGCTCATCGTGCCGTTGGCGAAATCCCACCACCGGTACCATCGTGGGCCGGGGAAGTACGTCGCATGGAACGGCCGCTCCGGCGCGGGTCCAAGCCACAGGCCCCAGTGCGCGGGGATCGGCATCTCCTCCTTGAAGCGGTCAACGATTTGAATGCCGTTGTAGAACCCGTGGGGCTTGTCGAATCCCTTGGCCGGACCATGAAACCCCTGCTCATTGGGGTCACAACCTACCAGACAGCCCGCCTTGGTCGGGCTAGGTTCTTGGAGAGCGTCCGAAAATGTGGGGCAGGCCTCTTGTCTGTCGGCAAGAGGAGCATTCTTGACCCGTCGTTCAGACGGCAGGATGCGGCCTGGACCGTCAGGCTGGAAGCCTGACCCACATTTTCAGACCGGTTCTTGGAAAGAGATTCGGATACTCGCCGCGCCGATGGATAGGACTCCTTGTTACACTCTCGCTGCGTTCTTTGCGTTGTCGTGTCTGAGCCATGCGGCACCGCTCCAATTGGAAATCGTCGATGGGCCTTCGTGGGCTTTGCCTCCGGTCGGCTCGCACCAATTGCGGATTATCGCTCCGACCCTCTTGGAGCTGACCTTGATCAATTCGAAGCCCCCGGATCCCGGCCGGGTTGGGGGTTGGGATTTGGTGGACACCAATCTCCAATTCAGAGTTCCTCCGCTGGAGGAGTTCCTTGTCGTCGCCGATGGCGAGACGGTTCCCGTCCAGTCCGTCGGTTTCAAGCGGCGCCCTCTCTACGCCCCGCTGCGAAAACGGGACCTCCGCATCGCCAATCAATTGTACCTTCGGCTCACCCGAAGCATCACCGATGGCCAAACCGTCGAGGTGCGCAATCCATCTGCGGCCCTTTGGCAGACGAACCTGACGTACAGGGCCAAAGCCGACGCGCTTCGGTACAGCCCAGTCATCCACGTCAATCAGGCCGGTTACGTTCCTGCTTTCCCGAAAGCGGCCATGGTGGGTTACTATCTTGGCAGCCTCGGCGAACTCAGCGTGCCCAGCGCGGAGGGCTTCAAGCTGATCGATCACTACACGGGCTCGACAGTATTTGAAGGGCCGTTATTGCCTCGAAGAGACGTCGGGTATCCGTATTCGCCAAGGCCCTATCAGAACGTCTGGGAAGCTGACTTCAGCAACTTCGCGACTCCGGGAGAATATCGTTTGGTGGTTCCGGGGTTGGGCGCGTCGTGGCCCTTCCGAATTGACGAAGGATCGGCCATGGCCTTTGCGCGGGCTTACGCGCTGGGGATTTACCATCAGCGTTGCGGCACATCCAATGCGCTGCCCTTCACGCGGTTTACGCACGGCTCCTGCCACATCGAACCCGCCGAGGTTCCGGACAGAACTTTCGCCATCGCCCAACGATTTGTCGCCGACGCCTCCGCCGATTTCGCGAGCAATCCGCGCCACACCGCACCGCGGCTGAAAGACTTCGACTCCAGCCTCTATCCGTTCGTGAACAAAGGCCGGTTGGACGTGGCAGGCGGCCATCACGACGCCGGGGACTACAGCAAATACACCATCAATTCGGCCGGTTTCGTGCATGTGTTGATGTTCGCGGTGGACGCGTTCCCGAAAGCGGCGGAACTGGATAATCTGGGCCTGCCCGAAAGCGGGGACCGAATCAGTGATTTGCTCCAGGAAGCCAAGTGGGAAGCGGATTTCCTGGCAAAAATGCAGGATGCCGACGGCGGATTCTACTTCCTGGTCTATCCGCGAAACCGCGCGTATGAGTCCGACGTGTTGCCGGAGCGAGGCGATCCACAAATCGTTTGGCCCAAGAACACGTCCGCCACCGCCGCGGGAGTGGCCGCGCTGGCGCAGTGCGCTTCTTCGCCGCATTTTCGAAAACACTATCCGGAGGCGGCGGAACTCTATTTCGAGAAGGCTTTGAAAGGCTGGAAATTTCTGACCAATGCGGTCGCCAAATACGGCAAGGACGGCTCGTATCAAAAGCTCATCTCCTACGGCAACGAATTCATGCACGACGACGAGCTCGCGTGGGCGGCCTGCGAACTGTATCTGGCCACGGGCCAGGAGGAATATCACCAACAGTTGCGCCGCTGGTTCGATCCGGCGAGCTCTGCGACGTGGCGCTGGAGTTGGTGGCGGATGTTTGAATCGTACGGCAATGCCATCCGGAGTTACGCGTTCGCGGCTCGAACGGGACGCCTCGCCACCAATCAACTAAACACCAACTTCCTGGCCGCGTGTGAACGCCAGATCCTTTTCACCGGAAGCGACGTCTTGAATCGGTCCCGGCAGAACGCCTACGGGACCAGCTTCCCGGCGGAGACCAAGCGCGTTCGGAGCGCGGGCTGGTACTTTTCAACCGATCAGGCGTTTGACCTGGCCGTGGCTTCGCTGCTGAAGCCGGATCAGGAATTCGTGCGGGCCTATCTCTACAACCTGAATTACGAAGGGGGGTGCAATCCGGTGAACGTGTGCTATGTCACCGGGCTGGGATTGAAGCGTCAAACGGAAATCGTCCATCATTACGCGCTGAATGATGCGCGGCAAATGCCGCCCTCCGGACTTCCGCTGGGGAATATCCAAGACCAATTCCCGTACCTCGATCTGTATGGAGGAGAACTTGGCAAATTGACCTTCCCTTCGGACGGAGCGACCTACGCTCCCTATCCTTTCTACGACCGCTGGGCCGACACCTTCAACGTGAGCACGGAGTTCACTATCGTCAACCAAGCGCGCAGTCTGGCGGGGCTGGCCCTCCTCGTCGCGCAGACGGAATTGAAACATCAGGGCTGGCAGCCCGTCTCAGCGCGAATCACGGGGCTGCCGGCGGAAGTTGGCACTAATGTGGCGGTGACCGCCCGCTTGGAAGTCCCTGGAATGAACCTTGAACAAGCGAACATCGTGTGGGAGGCAAGCAGCCAAGGGCCAGGCTCCGGATTCAGTTTCACCTTTATCGCAAGCAAGCCCGCGCCTTACTGGGTGGAAGCCGAAGCCCAGTGGCCCGATGGCCGGCGCGTGTTCGCGGAAGCCGACGTTGTGGCGACGAACGGCCTGCCTATCGTGACGGTTGTTGCGACGGATGCCGACGCCGCTGAGGGCGCCTCCAATCCAGGCGTGTTCGCGTTTACGCGCCGTGGCAGCGTTCAGACGCCCCTCACGGTTCGATTTCAACTCGCCGGGACCGCGACCGGTTTGACCGATTACCGCAGTGCGTCGGGCACGGTTCCTGATTTCATTGTCATCCCGGCCGACGCGACTACGGCCACGCTCGAGCTCCGCCCGGTGGACGATGCGGCTTACGAAGTGTGGGAATCGATCGTCCTCACTTTGACCGCCACGCCGTCTTACGTTCTGGGGACGCAACGAGAGGCTTTCATCACCATCCGGGACAACGATCCACGGGTCGATCCTGCGAGCTTCCTGGTTCAACCGCGGAGCCAGGAAGTGCCGCCAGGCGCGGATGTGGTTTTCCGGGTCGAGGCGTCAGGAACCAAACCTCTCAGTTACCAGTGGCGCTACAACGGCCTGGCCCTCCCCGGCGCCACGACCGACGTGCTCGCCTTGACGAACGTGCAACCGGCCAGCGCCGGCAAATACAGCGTGGTCGTGCGCAACAGCGCCGGCTCGATCACCAGCACCAACGCGGTCCTCAATGTGAAACCGCCCGCCGAACCTGCGGACAAACCGCCGTCGATCTCGCCCATCCCAAACCAGAAATCGACGATGAACACGCCGACCTCAGTGATTCCGTTTACGGTCAATTCCGAGGCGACCCCGGCGGCCATGTTGAAGATCAGCAGGCATTCCTCAAACCCCGTTCTCGTCCCTGCCGAAAACATTCTCTTCAGCGGTTCGGAGGCTGGGTGGAGTTTGGTCATTGTGCCGGCCGGCCAACAATCCGGCACGACCGCCATCACCATCACGGTCACCGACGACCGCGGACTTTCCGCGAGCGCCAGTTTCCTGTTGGAGATCAGTCCTGCTCCAGGAGATCAACCGGTCCTATCGATTGCACCCTTCGGAGACCAGATTCAACTCAGTTGGCCGACGAATGCTATGGACTTTGCGGTCGAGGCGGCGGAGACCTTGCGCGAGCCGGCCAATTGGTTTTCCATCGCGGCCTTCCCGATTGTCGTCGGAGGCCGATTTCTCCTGACCATTCAGAAGACCGGCACCGAGCAGTTCTTCCGCCTGAAGCAATCGACCGCCGCGGCGGCGGGGCGATAGAATCAGACAGCCGGACGACGCGGAAAATGACTGAGCCAGAGTAATGGAGTGTTGGAGTGTTGGGAATCTCAATACTCCGCCACTCCAAGACTCACGACTCCTGCTCCCGTTTTACTCGCACACCGCGGCACCGCAGAAGCCGAATGTCATCCTCGTCATCACCGATGACCAAGGCTATGGCGATCTCTCGTGCCATGGCAATCCGGTCCTGAAGACTCCAAACCTCGACCAACTCCACCGCGAAAGCATTCGGCTCACGGACTTCCACGTCACGCCGATGTACACGCCCACGCGCGGCCAACTCATGACCGGACGCCATTGCCTGGCCAACGGCGCGATGAACGTCAGCAGCGGACGGACTTTGCTCCGGCGGGGCATTTCGACGATGCCTGAAATCTACGCCGCCAGCGGCTACCGCACCGGACACTTTGGGAAGTGGCATTTGGGGGACAACTATCCTTACCGGCCCATGGATCGAGGCTTTCAGGAGGCGGTCTGGTTTCCCTCATCGCACATCGGCAGCGCGCCGGACTACTGGAACAACGATTACTTCGACGACGTGTACAATCACAATGGCCGACGCAGAGCGTTCAGAGGCTACTGCACGGACGTTTTCTTCGGCGAGGCCATCGAGTGGATGCGCGCGCAAGCTGCGGCGCGCCGGCCCTTCTTCTGTTACCTTGCGCCCAACGCCCCTCACGGGCCGCTTTTCGTTCCCCAGAAGTATCGAGAGCTTTACGACTTGGCCACCGATCCGGCGGAGCAGAGGAACGTCCTGGAACAGCACCGCGAGGTCGCCGCAAAGATGCGCGCGCACTACGATCAATGGTGGGAGCGGGCCGGACCGCGGATCAACGAGTTCAGCGCCATTACCGTAGGCGCGGACGCGGAAAACCCGGTGCAACTGTCGCCTGCGGACTGGCAGGATCGGCGACAGCGACCAGTCGAAGCCCGTGAAGCAAGGGGACAAAGCGGCGAACTTCACATCGACTCTCAAGGGCGGACCGACCCGGATGCAAACTTGGTTTTACGACAGCAACGGCCAGGAATTGTGCGGCGCTTACCGCGTTTATGTGCGCCGGAAGTGAGCAAGCCCTGGCCGCTGAACACAGAGAAGGCTAGATGACCTTGGCCGCGACGCCGATTTCGATGATGCCCTTGCTAATGGCGTAGCGGGTCAGGCCGGCGATGTCATGAATGTTCAGCTTGTTCATGACCTGCTGGCGGTGCTTCTCCACGGTCTTGATGCTGATGCAAAGCTCGGCCGCGATCTGCTTGTTCGCTTTGCCTTCGGCGATGAGTTGCAGCACTTCCAGTTCGCGCGACGTCAACTGTTCGCAAGACTTCCGCACCGGCCGGCCGCTCAGAAACGCTTCGCGGTAGTAATCCATCAACCGCTTGGAAATGCTGGGGCTGAAGAAGGCGCCGCCCTTGTGCGTCTCGCGAATGGCTTTCAGCAACTCGCCCGCGGCGGTTTGCTTGATCAAATAGCCCACCGCGCCCGCCTCGGTCAGTTGGTGGACGTATTCGTCGTCGCTGTAGGACGAAAGAATGAGCACACGCGTGGAAGGAATCTCGCGGACGATCTGCCGGGTCGCCTCCAAGCCGTTCAGCAGCGGCATGGCGATGTCCATGACGACCACGTCGGGAAGAAGTTTCTTGGCCTGTTGCACGGCTTGCCGGCCGGTCTCGGCTTCGCCGACGACGTCGATGTCTTCTTCAGCATCCAAGAGGGCCCGGAGTCCCTGACGCACCACAGTGTGGTCGTCAGCCAAAAGTACAGTGATTTTTTGCATGTTAAAAGCGATTCGGCGCGATTTTTCCTGTCCCTCGTCCGCTAATATACGCTCGCGAACAAATTATTCCAGTTCCAGTTCGTCCCCGGACGCATCGGCAAAGGCAGTAGCGGCATGATGCAGTCCCGACTGGTTCGGTGAGGTGACGCGTTCTCCCTCACCCCAGCCCTCTCCCGCTGGGAGAGGGAGAATCGTCCGCCGTGAGTGGAATAGATCGATGGCCCGGAACTCGCCAAGCGCAGTGAAGGTGATTCCCTTTCCTGGGGAAGAGGATTTGTTCTATTCGCGTGCATTGGCGTTCATTCGCGGTTGCCCTGAGCCGTCACCTTAAGCCTTCACAGGAATTTGGACTCGGATCACGGTGCCTTCGCCCGGCTTCGATTGGACCGCGAAATCTCCGTTGACCAGGCGGACTCGTTCCTGCATTCCCAAAAGTCCCAACCGATTGGGGCTTTTGCCCGTAGGCCGCTGCTCGAGGCTGAATCCTTTGCCGTCGTCCTGAATCTCGATCGCGATGCGGCTTTGGGCTTTCCGAATTTTGAAGGTCACGCGTTTGGCTTCGGCGTGTTTGGCGATGTTGTTCAAGCTTTCCTGAGCCACGCGATAAACCACCGTCTTGCGGGAAATGTCCCAGGCCTCGATGAGAGACGCGGCGGCGGGGCGGAAATGCACGCGAATGCCGGTGCGTTCCTCGAAGGCTTTGAGGTACGAGCGCAGCGCGGCCAGCAGGCCAAGATCGTCGAGCAACGCCGGCCGCAATTCGCGGGAAAAACCGTGCACGGTTTCCATCGTTTGCGAGAGGAGCGCCTGGCTGTCGGCGATCTTCTTGAGGAACCGCTGATTGCCGGGGTCCACCTCCCGCTTCATCACCGCCACGTTGACGCTGACCGCCGTGAGCGCCTGTCCGACTTCGTCGTGGAGTTCCCGGCTGATCCGCGTTCGCTCCTCCTCTTGGACCTGGAGAATCTTGCTGGAGAGTCGCCGGAGATTCTCCTGCATGCGATAGGCTTCATGGAACAATTCCCGATAATGCTCTTCGCTCTGGCGCAGCGCCTCTTCGGCCTGTTTTCTCTCGGTCACCTCGCGAGCGATGCCAAAGACTCCGACGACCATTCCGCATTTGACTTCGGCGCTGACGGTGAACTCGCCGTCCGCATACTCGCCCGATTTCTTGATCACCCGATAAGAATTGTGGGCAGGTGTCTCTCCCCGCAAGATCGCTTGAAACCTCTCGACCGCGATCGATCGGTCCTCCGGATGCAGAAGCGGCGCGAAGTCTTTGCCGATCCATTCGCGGCAGGACCATCCTGTGACCGCTTCGAAGGCCGAATTCAGGCTGGTGATCTTTCCATCCCGGCCGAGACGAAAGATGACATCCTTGGCCGTTTCGATCAGCGTTCGATAGCGTTCTTCAGACTCCCGCAAGGCTTCTTCGGAGCGCTTGCGGAGAAACAGCGTGCCGAGTTGGGCGGCTAAGGCGGAGACGACGCCCATTCGTCTCTGATCTTCGCTCCGGGGCTCAAAGAGGCAGAATTCCAGGACCGCCACGACCTGATCGCCCGCAACCACCGGGATGGCCAGAACGCCTCGGATCGGCGGCTCGGAGTTCCGATAAGCGGAAGGCAACGACGGTTCCCGCATTGCATCCGTCACCCACAAGGGCTGTTTGCAAACCCAAACGCGGCCGGCCAAACCTTCGCCGGTTTTCCAGCGGCTTTGCAGGCTGATCGCTCTCAGTTTCTCCAAACCGGCGCTGGCGCAGTGCCAGGAGGGGCTGCACTGGAGGTGAGATTGCTCGGCACTCGGGGTCCAAGCCTGCCCCAGGATCCACCCGGTGGCTTCGCAAATTTTCCGGAGCGAAACCTGCAGTGCGGTGTCGAAATCCTGCGCTTCATTGACGGCGCGCGTGAGATTGAGCAAAAGGCGAACTTCTTCTTCCCCCCGGCGGCTCTCGGTGATGTCCCGCGTCACCACAATGGCATGGCTCACGGATCCGTCACGCACACGCGGAAAGAAACTGACCTCGAAGTGCCGCAAGCCGGTTCTCGGGAACTCGAAGCGCGCTTGATAATGAATCTCGTCTCCGGCAAAACATCGCCGCAAGGGTTCCTCAATGAATTTGCGGTAAACCTCCGCCCCCCAAACGTCGGCCACATTGCGGCCGAGGATTTCCTCGCGCGGTTTGCCATGAGCCAGGCAGTACGCGTCGTTCACCTCTTCGTAGGCGCAGTTCGCGTCGATGACCGTGAAAAAATCCGCAGCCGCCGGACTGATCGATTCGTAGCGGCGCCTCAGTTCTTCGAGTCCCTCGCGTTGGGCGCGGGCGCTTGCCGTGGCGCCGCTCACCTCCAACTTTCGAGGGACCCCTTTTCCGGAGCCGGTCCTGTCCGCCCGGACCGTGGGACGGGGAATCTCAGTCATGGCTCCATCCGAGGTATCGGGCGACCAGCACCAGGGCGTCGTCCGTGCCTTTGAAGTGTTGCTCCAAGATGTGATCGGCAATGCGTTTCGGAGCCGCCTTGGTGACCACGGCATGCTCAAAGTCGTTGCGAATCCCGTCGCTGGCCAAAATGAGGAGATCGCCCGGAATGATGGGGACGACGTTCGCGTAAAGGGCCGGAAGTTGGGCGCCCACCAAGCCGCCTCGCAAGAGGACGTTTTCGCAAACCGGAGAAGTGGTCCCATCGCACCGGAAGAGCAGCCCTTCGACGTTGCCAACCCCGAGCCAAGTCATCGTTCCGTCCAGACCATTCCACGACGCCACCGTCATCACGACGCCTCGCGTATTCTTCAGGGCGGCGTGACATCGTTTGACCAAGGAGTGAACGGACTCGGCGGGGCAGGATCTCAGGGTGTCCACGGCGATTTTGGCGGCCAAGGTCGCTTCCGGGCCATGGCCCACGCCATCGACCGCCGCCAGCAGCACGCCTTTGGGGAACGGTTCCACCAGATGCAGATCGCCGGAGACCCCTTGACCGGGGAGCGCGCGGTGGGCCACCGCCCAATCGAGCAGTATCCTAGAGTGTTCTGACTTCACTTCGAACCCACTTTTTCATGGTCACCGTCGTTCCTTTGCCGACCTTTGAGACGATATCGAATTCATCCATGAGCCATTTGGCGCCGGGCAATCCCACGCCCAGGCCCCTACGTGTCGAGTAACCGTACTGCATGGCCTGTGCCACGTCGGGGATGCCGGGACCTTCGTCCCGCGCCACGACTTGGATGCCGCGACTGCCACCTTGTTGGAAGGAGTCCAGAAGAATCTCACCGTTCTGGGCGTGATCGATGATATTCCTGGCGACCTCGGAAATGGCGGCGGCAATCAGAGTGACGTCAGCGCCGGCGAATCCTAATTTCATGGCCAGTTCGCGCCCCCGTTGCCGCGCCGTCACGATGTCAATTGTGGACTTGACCTCCACTCGGATCTCATTGCCCATGGGACGGTTTCCTCTTTGGCAGATGATCCAGAAACGCCAACCCCTCTTCCAAGTCCAACGCCGTTCCCACGCCTTCCAAAGTCAAGCCCAACTGCACCATCGTAAATGCCACCTCGGGCTGGATCCCAACGATCACGGTGTCCGCCCCGCGTAATTTCAGCATGTGCGCCATGGCGCGCAGCGTCCGGGTCGCAAACGAGTCAATGACGTCCAACACGGTCACGTCGATGATCACGCCGCGCGCGCGATGGTGTCCGACCTTATCCGCCAGGTCGTCGCGCAGTTGCAGCATGTCCGCGTCCGAGAGCACGGACTGAATACTGGCAATCAGGTAGTTGCCCTGCTTGAGAATGGGGACCTGCATGGTGGAGGCCTCTTGTGACCCTGCATGGTGAGCGCTTCGTGAGTTTTCGGAAACATCTGGGCGTCACTTGTTGACTTCCGCAGGCGGGGGCAGTTCCGCCGCCATCGTGACCTTGTAACCGAGCAGCCGTTCCGCGACTTCGATCCCTCCCTGCAAATCGCCGACTGCATTCATCTTGCTCAAATCGACGCCGATGGTGACGAGCGTCTGGGCGATCTCCGAGGACAACCCGGTGATGATCACGCTGGCGCCCATCAACCGCGAGGCTTCCACGGTTTGCACGAGGTGATTGGCCACCGTCGAGTCGATGGTCGGCACACCCGTGATATCGACCACCACGACCTTGGCCCGGTTCTGCCGGATGCCGCGCAGCAGTTGCTCCGTCAATTGGCGGGCGCGCTGAGAATCGATCACGCCGATAATCGGGAGGATCAACAATCGCTCCCGGACTTGCAGCACGGGCGTGGAGAGTTCGCGAATCGCCTCCTGCTGCTGGCGGATGATGCGCTCGCGTTCCTGGACGAAGCTGACCGCGACGGTATTGGCGATTCGGTTGGCGGCCGGTTCGTAGGCATCCAGCACGCGGTTGAGCAGATCGAAGTCGTGCTGGTATTTTTTGAAGAGGGAGCGGGCGAGCACATCGCGCAGCAGCAGCACAATGCCGACGACCTCGTGAGTTTCGACGCCACGGGGAATGATGCGCTCGGACAGGTTGCGCGCGTAGGCCTGCAAGGCATCGACGCTGCCGGTTTCAAGGACCTCGACATAGTTGTCATAGACGGAAGTGGCCTCTGAAAAAATCTCCTCCTTGCTCATGGCGGAGAGGAGTTGGGCATCCGTGATGTTGCGGGCCCAGATTTCGCGCAACTGGGTTCGGTTTTCCCGCAGGTGGGCCACCAACTCTCGAAGCAACGGATCGCTGTAATCCGCCGTCGGCTGAGGTTTGACCTGCGGCAACGTGTTCGAATCCGATTCCATCCGGTCCTTGCCGCGAAGAGGTTCGCCTCTCTTCGGAGATTTGAATTTGACGTTCATTTCAAATGCCTTCTGTTTCATGTCGTCCTCTCATCTGCTGTTAGACCACGGTCTCATCCCGGCGCTTTAAAAAACAGTCATGCCGCCTAAAGCTGCAACATCTGCGAATCTAGGGTCTGACCGAGGATTATGAAGTAGGTAAATACCCCATCTTCAGCGCGTTCAAGCGCTCGCTTCGCTTCCCGTGCGCTTCCCTGGGCCGTCGGATTCGGCGTCCGCAAGTAGGCTTTTCCCATCGTTTGGCTCCATGTTCGCTGGGGTGTTACCGTAGGTCCGGTTTAGGGGATGACCCACTTTTGGCCCGGAAGTCCGCTCGTTACGGTGGCGTGACGACGATGAAAGTGCTGTTCGTCCATGACCGATTCGGAGCGCTGGCCGGAGCCGAGGCCAATGCCCTCGCGACAGCGGCAGAATTCAGACGGCGCGGCCACGAAGTGGGTCTGCTTCATGGACTCGGCACGGGGCGGAGCGAATCGGACTGGAGCAATACCTTCTCGTGCTTTTGCACTTCTCTGTCGTCCGCCGCTCAGATGGCGGAGGCTCGCCGCGCGCTCGAAAAATTTGCCCCTGATCTTATCTACGTTCACAACCTCTCGCAGTTGGAAGCGCTGGAAATGCTGCTCGCCTCGAAGGTGCCTGCGGTCAAGATGGTGCACGATCACGATCTGTATTGCCTGCGGAGCTACAAGTACAACTGCTTCAGCCGGCGGATCTGCACGCGAGCGTTGTCGCCTTACTGTCTGATTCCTTGCGGGGGATTCCTCAAACGCGAACGGCAAGGACGGTTCCCTCTGGCCTGGGTGAGCTATGGAAAGAAACGCCGGGAAATCGCGCTGAATCAAAAATTCGACCGGCTGCTGGTGGCGACGCATTACATGAAGGACGAATTGCTCCGCAACGGATTTGAAGCGCGTCGAATCGAGGTGCGGCCGCCGGTGCCGCCGCGGGCGGACACCGGAGGGCGCAGCGCCTTGAGCAGCCAGAATCGGATCATTTACGCCGGCCAGATCACGCGAGGCAAGGGGGTGGACGTGCTGCTGGAGGCGCTCGCCAAAGTCAAGGCCCCCTTTGAGTGCCACCTCTTCGGCGACGGCCATTACCGCAGGTTCTGCGAGGAACTCAGCCAGCGCTTGGGCCTCGGAGGAAAGGTTCATTTCCGCGGTTTCGTGTCCCAAGAGGAGCTGAAGCAGCACTACCGTGATTGCCGGGTGGCGGTCATGAGCTCGGTCTGGCCGGAACCGTTCGGCGCCGTCGGATTGGAAGCGATGCGGTTTGGCATTCCCGTGGTCGCGTTTGACGCGGGCGGGATCAAAGAGTGGTTGACCGACGGCTACAACGGTTTTCTGGTCCCGTGGATGGACTGCGGGCAGTTTGCAGAACGGGTTGAAGCGCTCTTGCGGGATGGGGTCCTCGCCGGGCGAATGGGAGAGCACGCGTTTCAGACAGTCCGGCAGCGGTTCGATTTTCCGAGTTACATCGATGGGCTCGAACATCTCTTCGGCGAATTAGTTCGGTCCCTAAAACCCACCCTCCAAACATGAGTGATTTCTCGATCCGACAGCTCTGGCCTAAAAGTGGCCTGAATGGACAACCGCGCTTGTTGATTAAATGTCCCCTCTTCCCTCACCCTGGCCCTCTCCCTCAAGGAGAGGGAACACGCGACCCCGCGCATCGAACAAATGGGCGGACCAGATTGCTCCAAGCACGACGGTCCGTTCTCCCTCTCCCCTGGGGAGAGGGCCGGGAAGAGGTGAAAGGAGCGTTTGTCCAGTCTGCGGCGGCCTTGCTGGCGAAGCGTTTTCTGGCCACACAAACCCCGTGGGGACGTTTCCGTTTGAAGTTCCACTTTCTCCTTCGACGCTTCCGCTGGCGCTGGCTCGTGCGAGGCGCTTCGCTCATCAAGCGCGCCTTTGACATCTTCGGCAGCTTGCTTCTTCTCACCCTGTTGAGCCCGCTGATGCTCCTCATCGCGTTGTTGGTAAAGCTTGAGGATGGCGGCTCCGTCATTTTTGCCCAGATCCGCGTCGGCAAGTTTGGCCGAGAGTTCAAGTTCTATAAATTCCGTTCGATGTGCCTGAACGCGGAAGCGCGATTAAAAGAGCTGCTAAGCCGGAATCACCATGCCGAGGGCGTCACTTTCAAAGTCAAGGATGACCCCAGAATCACTCGGGTCGGCAAATGGCTGCGGAAATATTCTTTGGACGAATTGCCTCAGTTATACAACGTCCTGATCGGAGACATGTCTCTGGTTGGACCGCGTCCGCCAGTGCCTCGCGAAGTCGCGCTTTACTCTTTGGAAGACCGTCGCCGGCTCTGCACGATCCCGGGCCTCACGTGTTTCTGGCAGATCGAGGGGCGGTGCGAAATCGATTTTTCAGGCCAGGTGCGTTTGGACGTGGAATACATCGAACGCCAAAGCTTTTGGCTGGATCTCCAAATTCTGCTCAAGACTCCCGCAGCGGTGCTGTCCGCGCGGGGCGCCTGCTGATTCTAATGAGCGATCAAGAAGCGATTAATCTTATGAACGTCATGTTTGAGATACCCCTCACCCGTCCGACGCACACCCTCTCCCCATCCGAT
>JACQWK010000033.1 GCA_016209525.1 Verrucomicrobiota bacterium | reverse complement strand
GGCGTCGGGAGAATCGTCCGCGAGAAAGCGGTTGATTTCGTCGGGCGTCGGAGGAAGTCCGATCAAATCGAAGTGCAGCCTGCGCAAAAGCGTGCGTTTGTCGGCCTCGGGGGAGGGTTGAAGATTCTTCTCCTCCAGTTTCGCGAGGACGAAATAATCGACTGCGGAGCGGGGCCAGGCTTCATGTTTGACTCTGGGCGGATGGATTTTTTTAAGGGGTTGAAGGGACCACCAGTGTTCCTGCGAAGAGGTTTCCTGCTTACCCCAGAGTGCAGTCACCGCGAGTACGCAGATCAGCACGAGCCAAAGGCGTGAGCAGAACGGTTGCTCCCACTGGTGTTTCTGGCGCATCAACAGGAAATAAAATCGGATTGGGCTGTAATTTCAACCCAGCATTACCGTCCGCGAAGCCGATAAAACTGGGGTGTTCTTCCTAATGGAAGCTTCACTGCATAATCCAGTCCCGTAATCACAGGTTGCGCGGTCACTGGAGTCCATGAGGTGGCCGCCAAGGTTTCCGAGGCTTCCAGACCAAAGCCAAATGAGTTCGTCGGCCAGATCAGGACCACGTTTTGTCCCGAAAGCGTGAGTCGCAAACGAGGTCGCTCAACCTCAGCCTGCAAATTCAACACGATCGTGTCCGTCTGCCCACCGAAAGAATCGACTGCAATTTGGTACGCCACGCCGGCGCGTGCTGAGAATTTCACTACGCTCGTCGTCCCGCCGCCTGGATCGTCGTCGTTGTTCGCAATCAGCGCCAAACTCGAAAGCGTGGAGCCAATGTAAACCGCCAGCACCGTATCCACGTTGCTTCCGGCGGTGCTGACGGTCACGTTCCCATTCTGCGGCGCCGTCCAGGTCCACCAGATCGATCTGCTCCCGACGTTCCCAGCGTGATTCGGTTCCCCTGTCTCACGCGTTGCGTTGGCGTTCGAGTTTGTGATGGCTACCCCCGTGCCCAGTAACAGCGCGCGATTGGCAAACAGATCATTCGGCGGCGGTGCCAACGGATCATTCACCACCAGCAGCGCATTCGAACTGCTCGCCGACCCATGCACGTTGCTCACAATCACCCGGTACATTCCCGCTTGATTGGTCGCCACGTTGCGCAACGTCAGCGTCGCGCTCGTTTCACCAGGCAAGCTCCGGCTCCCGGAAAACCATTGATAACTCAACGGCGCGCTCCCGCTTGCTTCCACCACCAACGTCGCCGTCCCCCCTTTGTCCACCGTCACGTCCTGCGGCTGGCGTGTGATCGCCGGCGGCGTAGGAATAATCACCGTCAGCCGCGCAATCTCACTTAAGACCGCCACGCCGCTCGGATTGCTCACCGCGACCTGGTAATCTCCCGCCAGATTGGCCGTCACGTTGGTCAAGCGCAGCGTGGGATTGGATTGGCCTGCCAGGCTGTTGGTCCCGAAGAACCATTGATATTGCAGCGGCGCAGTGCCGCTCGCCGTCACCGTGAAGCTGACCGTGCCGCCCAGTTCCACGCTCGCGTTCACGGGTTGCTGCGTGATGATCGCCGGCGGCGGCGGTTTCACCGTTAAGCGTGCTGTTCGGCTGCTGACCTCCACGCCGCTGGGGTTGGTCACCGTGACCCGATATTCCCCGGCGTGGGCCGTCGTCACTCCTGGCAGCAGCAACATCGCGTTGGTCCGCCCGGCCATGCTGCTCGGTCCGAAATACCATTGGAACTGGAAAGGTGGAACGCCGCCGGCTTCGACCGCGAACGTCGCGTTGGCTCCCCAGTCCACCGTCAAATCCACCGGCTCCTGCGCAATCGTGGGCGGCGGCGGAAGGTCCACGACTAATCGCGCCGCCACGCCCGCCGCATTGCCGGCGCGGTTGCGGACTTGAACCGAGTACTCTCCGGCCTGAGCCGTGGTCACATTGCGCCGCAGCAGGCTCGCGTTGGTTTCGCCACTGAGCGTGTTGGTGCCGTGAAGCCACTGATACTGGAACGGTGGCGAACCTCCAATTGCAGCCGTCATTGTCACCGTCGAACCCCAGACCGCTCGGACTTCCTTCGCCGCCTCGGTGAGCACCGGAGGCGTGGGCACGATCACGGTCAAATACGCCGTGCGAGCGCCAATGGAAAGCCCGGAAGGATTCGTCACTTCCACGATGTACACGCCCGCTTGATTGGTCGAGACGTTCGCCAGAGTCAGAACCGCGTTGGTTTGTCCGGGTAGAATCTGTCCGCCGTAAAACCATTGGTATTGAATCGGAGGCGTTCCCATCGCCGTCACGCGGAATGCCGCGGTCTGGCCGCGATCCACCGTCACGTCTTCGGGCTGCTGCGTGATGATCGGTGGAGGCGGAAGCGCCACGATCAATCGGCCCTGGCTGACGATTCGGACACCGGTTCGATTGCTCACAGCCACGGCGTAAATCCCGGCCTGATTGGTCGTGACGTTCGACAGCGTGAGCGTGGCATTAGTTTGTCCCGGGAGGCCTGCGCCGTTCAGAGACCATTCATACTGGAACGGCGGCGTGCCGTCGGCGGCCACGGTGAAGGTGACGGATTCGCCCCAGACAACCGCCGCGTCCTTGATGGGTTGGGCGATGGTCGGTGGGAGAGGCACGATCACGCCGAGTCGGGCGATATGACTGCTCACAAGCTCCCCGCTGGGATTGGTCACTTTGACGGAATAATCTCCCGCCTGGTTGATGGTCACATTGCGCAAGGTGAGCGTCGCGTTGGTTTCGCCGGGCAAGCCGGCGTTCGCCAAATACCACTGATATTGGAAGGGTGCCGTGCCGCTGACCCCGATAGTGAACATGGCGGTCTCACCCCGATCGACCGTCGAGTCCCGGGGTTGCTGGGTAATAGACGGCGGGGTGGGTGGGATCACGGTCAATCGCGCGACCCGGCTGGTGACCGTGACGGGGCTGGCGTTGTTCACGATCACGGTGTAATCCCCGGCCTGGTTCATCGCCACGTTCGTCAACGTAAGCGTCACGTCCGTTTCACCGGCAAGGTGATTCGTGCCGAAAAACCAGTTGTATTGCAGCGGTGCCGCACCCGTCGCGCCAACCGAAAATGTGGCGGCCTGTCCTCGAACGACCGTGCTATCCAAAGGCTGCCGGGTGATGGCTGGCGGAGGCACCACACCGGGTGAGAAGGTAAGCTGCAACATTTGATTGACCGCGCCGCCGGAAATATCGATCGGCTTAAGAATCACGCCGTTGTAACCTTGCCGCCAAGTGTAGGGAAATCCTGCGCCGGTGAATTGTATCGTGTCCCAGACGGAGGCACCGCGAAACGATTCAGAGAGGCCGACTGTAAAGTCGATCGGATACGCGACGGAGACCGTGCCACTGGCCACGAGCAGATAGTTGATGAAAAGCCAGACCCCGCCATCCGGACTGACGATGGAGTTCACGCGGTAGCGTATCCCGTTTGCGAGGGGAAAAACGCGGCCGTAATCCGGCGCATGAACCAGGGCCGCGGGGTTCCCGCTGTCGTAGCCTATCTCGATCCACCGTCTGGGCGTGCTGAGGCCAACGCTGTCCCGATCAATCGTAATGATGCATTGGCCGTCTTGGAAGGGGTGAATCACTTGCACTCCCTGATCCCCGCGAATGTAATCGAACTCCCACTTCGACCCCAAGCTCTGGAACGAGGAGTCTGAACTGACCACCAAGCCTGCTCGTCGGCCCCTGCCGTCTCCGGCCGGCGGAACGAATTTAAGGGCCGCCGAACTGACATTGGTCGAAGTTCGTTCGGTCAGCGCGGTGGCGATGAGGGTTTCTCGTTGCACCAGAGCGGCATATCCAGGCAGCATCGGAGTCAAGTACTCGACCACATACCCTATCGTTTCCGAAACTCGAAAGTCGTTCCACTTTCCAATTGAGCTGGGGCTTCGCTCGGTGGCGGGACCCCACATCCCCAGCGCATCCTCGTCTCCGCTCTGGTTCGGCTCGTCGCGATCCCATCCGGCGAACGATAAGTTGACGCGAGCACCATTGGCTCCGCCCACCCAGAACGGGATGCCGGATTCCGGTCCATCCGACCAGACCCAGTTGCCTTCTTCTGCAATGTCGTTGCCCCCAAACCATGCCGCCCGGACGGCGCTGGCTGACACCAGAGCCGCCACGAACGTGTTTTCTTCCGCTGAGGAAATGTTGACGAGGTATCCCGGAAAACCATTAAACCGTCGGCCGAGAGCGTCACTGCGCGCCTCCACCCATTGTTTGCGGGAGGCAACGCATTCGTAGTAGTGTCCGTTGCCTCCGCTCGAAACCGTCCATTGGATCGGCGCAGGGCTCGTACCCAGACCCGTCCGGCTGATCTCGACAAAGAATTCTCCGGTATTGTCGCGCCAGTCGGTGCGATCCATGACTCCAAGAAAAAGCCGCGTGGCGCCAACTGGAATAATGACCAACTGTCCGGCTCCGGTGCTCGTCCGGCCGTCTCCGATGAAAAACACTTGCCGGAGTTGCGGCCGAAGAATGGCGTAATCGGCGCGCTCAGCGGTGCTGAAGTCCAGGCTTGCCGGCGGTGAGGACAGGCTGGGTTGGTTGGGGCCGAGGAAAACTCCGACCAGAGATTCGTACGGGGCCGTGATGTTCGCGATGCCGTTCTCGGCTCCATTGTCGTGAAGGGTGGCCTCAGCGCCGTCGGGCGAGCGCAGAATATTTCCCGACTGCCGGGCGACGCCTCCCGAAGCGCGGAATTGGAGCCCAATGGCAGGCGTCAGTGCTATTCCCTGAACCAGAACCGGAGATTGCGCCGGCGCGGTGTCGTTTCCCGACGCGCGCGAGCCGTCCGGCATTCCAGCGAGCCAGGGATCGGCCGTTCCAGGCACGGTGATCGTGCCTGGAAACTCGAACGGTGTTGTAACTCGAAGCTCGGAATAATCGACCCTCGCGTAATTCGCCCGCACTCCCACCACGGTCATCGAATTCAGCAACGAGAGTGGGATCGGCGAAGTTTCCCCTCGGTAGGTGAAGCCATCGGGGGAAACAACTCGGAAGATCAGACTTGGCGATCCGGCCAGCCGTGTCAATTGAAGCCGGTAGAGCGGAGTCACTCCGGAGGTCCAGCCACTGTCGAGCACAACCGTCCATTGCTTGGTCGAGCTGCTGTACCAGGCCACGTCCACTCGGACATTCCCATCGGCCTGTTGGCCCACGTTCGCCAAGAGCTCCACGCCTGAGTCCACATTTCGGAACAGGCCGAATCCCCCCTGTCCTCGAGTGGGATTGCTGTTGTAATAACTCTGGAACTGCAAACTCACTTCCATCGTCCACGACCCGCCAAGAACAATGTCCCGGTTGCGGCTCAACGTCTCGCCCGCAAGGTCGCCCCGGTAAACAAACATCCCCGGCGCGGTTTGGACGACACTCCAGGCATTGTCGTAGGGATCCCATCGACCTGAACCATTGCTGAAGTTCTCAGAGTACTGACCCGCCCAAAGCGTGCTGCCGATCATCAGGAGACATGACGCCAGGCAGGCGCCGGTCCGGAAAGGAGAACGCTTTTTCACAGTGAATCGCAGGCTAGCCTTCCGAAGGCGTTGGAACAAGTAAGAAGCCTTTCAGAAAAAGCCGGCGGAGAATTCTTGACGACTCTTAAGGTTCGACGAGCAGGATATCGCCGTTCGTCAAATGAATCGGAGTTCGGCGCTCCGAGTGCTGATTACAGCCCGTCGCCGCCGGTGTCGGGCTTGAGCCAGGGCGTCCCGGTCCAATACCAGCGGGAGGACTTGAGGCTTTCGATGTGGGTGTCGGCAAATGCTACGTTGCTCCTCAAATTGTGACGGATGTGCGGACCGCCCCAATTCGGATCGCCCGGGGAGGTCACGCATCCGGAGCAAGGCTGGTCGTCTTGCGGATCGTGCACGATCCAGCACCCGGGTTTTTCCGGCGTGGCGGGCGTGACGCATTGAAGGGGATCTTTGGTGTTCCTGGGACGGCTGCCGCCGTCGGTGAGATAAACGGTCGATGACGGACGCCGCACATCGCTGTCTTTGAGCTGGCGCCACATGGTCATGGGCCAGGTCTCCGGCCAATCGCAGCCGCCCAGCCGGAAATTGGCGCTGTAATTCGAGATCGATTTGTCTTGGAGGTCGCTGGGGTAG
>JACQWK010000428.1 GCA_016209525.1 Verrucomicrobiota bacterium | reverse complement strand
TTTGATCCGGTTTTCTCTCCATGAACCTCAAGGTGGGGCGAGACTCCTGTCGAGCCCTGGCACTAGTTCGGTCAAGAAAGTCAGGGCTCGACGGGAGTCTCGCCCCACCGACTGGCCGGTTCAAGGTCCCGATGCGCGCCCTTTGGGCTTGGAGGCTCTCCATGAACCGACGGCTCGTAGCCGCCGAAGCAACGAGAGGACAGCCGCAAGTCCTAAATCGTAAATCGTAAATCGTAAATCGTAGATTCGGGCCCGCCTCCTTACGTCGGCGGCTACGATACGTGGTTCCGAGGGCATGCGGCATTCATCACAATCGGTTGAACGGCCAGAATACCGGAATCAAGAATGTCGTTAAAAGCCAAACGACCACGTTGAGTGGAAGCCCGATTTTGAGAAAATCCCGAAATAGATAGCCGCCCGCGCCGTACACGAGCGTGTTGGTTTGATAGCCAATCGGCGTCGCAAAGCAGGCCGACGAACCAATGATCACTGCGATCAAAAAGGGCCGCGGGTCAAGATGGAGCGCGGACCCCATTTGGATGGCAATGGGTGTGAGCAAAACCGCAACGGCGTTGTTCGACAGAAAGCTGGTCAACAAGGAGGCGAGGAAGACGATGGCGGACAGGACCACGGTCGGACCCCAGATGCCCAAGCCGCGCAGAATTCCGTTGGCAATGATCTCGGTGCCTTTGGTCTTTTCCAAGGCCAGTCCCAGCGCCAGCATGCCAAAAATCAAGAAAATCACATTCCACTCCACGGCGTCGTACGCCTTCTCGAGATCCAAGCAACCCAGCAACACGACCGCGACGGCTCCCAAGAATGCGAGAGTGGCGATGGAACTCACGTTGAGCGCGGCCAGTGCTACGACCAATCCCACGACCATAAGCGCCCACCCTTGTTTGGAGCGACGGGGCAGCGTGTGAGGCACGTCCATGAGAAACAGAAAATCGCCGCTTTCCCTCAGGCGCCGGAGCGAGCCTTCGGTTCCTTCGATGAGCAGCGTATCGCCGTACTCAAGCTGCACGTCGGCGAACGCTTCCTGAAGATTGGTGCCCTGCCGGTGCACGGCCAAGACAATCGCGCCGTAGCGGCGGCGAAACTCGGTCTCACGGATGCTGTGCCCGATCAAGTCCGACCTTGGGCCGATGACGCACTCCACCACGACCGCCTTTTGCGCTCCGACGAATTCCAGTCCCAGTGTCGCTTTGGGCAGAATCTCCAGCCCTTCCAGCGCGTTGATTTCCATCACGGACGAAAGCACCGAAGTGAGCCGGAGCCGGTCGCCTCGTTCCAGCACGAGTCCGGACAATGGCGCGGCCACGGTCTCACCGCCGCGGATCACTTCCAGCACCCGCGCATTGGGGAGGTTTTTCAGGGGAGTATCGGATAGCCGCTTGCCGATCAACGGGGATTGTGCCACGACCACGACCTCGGTCAGATATTGGCGGCTATCCGTCGTGGAGAGCAACGACGCCAAAGTTTCTCGGTTCGGGAGCAATCGCCGGCCCACGGTCAGCAGATAGAGCAACCCCACGACTGCGAGCGGCACGCCGATTTGGCTCAACTCAAACATGGTGAGGGGAGGCTGACCCAATTGGGCGGCCGTGGAACTGACGAGAATATTCGTCGAAGTTCCGATGAGCGTGCAAGTGCCACCGAGGATCGACACGAACGACAGCGGGATCAGCAATCTTGACGGCTTCAAGTTCCGCGAGGCCGCCAGCGACATCATGATCGGCATGAACACTACGACGACCGGCGTGTTGTTGATAAACGCGGAAAGGAATGCCACGATGGGCAGCAGAACCAGCAGCACCGACCAGTCCGATGGCCCGACCCATCGGTTCAAGCGGCGGCCCACGGACTCAATCGCGCCGGTCTGCTCCAAGGCGGCGCTCAGGATGAACATGCAGGCCACCGCGATCACGGCGTCGTTGCTGAAGACTTTGAAGGCCTCCGCCGGCGTCAGAATGCCGGCGACCAGCAGCACGCCGAGGGCGAGCATCGACACCAAGTCCGGCGTGAGCTTCTCCCGGACCATGAAGCCAAAAGTGGCCCCAATCAGCAAAAACACAAAGACCGTTTCCCACGTCATGTCGCCTGCCATCATACCCCTTCCCCAAACAAATTGGCCAGTCTCGCCGCCAGCTTGCGCCGGGCGACGGCGTAGGAGAAATACTTCAAACCCAGGTCATAGTTGATCTTGGCCCATTCTTGCCGCATCGCGCTGTCCCGCAAAACTGTGCGCGTTTGTTCCACGACTTGGTTCGTGACCAATTGCGTCATTTCGATGGTCTTGAATCCGAGGGGATCGATATCCCGGGCATAAACGGCGTAAGTGTTGACGACAACCGGCTTGCCGACGTAAATGGCTTCGAGGAAAGCGTTGCCGAAGCCCTCGTAGTAACTCGGATAGGTGACGAGGTCAGCGTGCACATACACGTCGAATAACGTGTAAACTTTTCGGCCGCCCGCGTTCACCCCCCGTTGCTCCCCGACGCGGTCCGCTGCAAATCGCACGTCAATCCGTGCGTCATCAATCCGCTCGCGCAACATTTGCAGGTAAGCGCTGCCTTCGTCTCCGGCGGGGTGAGAGATGATGAGCTTGGCCCGCGGTTCTCGGAGGCGCCGGACCAGTTCAATCGCGTGTTCGATGCCCTTGCGGGCCACGACGCGCGTGGGCTGCAAAATGAACCAGTCCTCATCGCTCAAGCCGATTTGGCGGCGAAGGTCCGCGTTGTAATCGTCCCGTCCGGGGGGCGGAGTCTCGAAATCCAGCACGTTGGGGATCACGGTCGAAGGGATGCCCAGCCGGCGCGCGAGTTCCTTTTGAGCCATGCTGTTGATCACGACGTGTTCCGTCCTGTGGAGCAACGGCGGAAAGGCCGCCTGCAAATAGTCGTTCACCGCACTCAGGGTGAAACGCTCGCGTTCCCAAGAGAAATCGTGGTGGTGCGCAATCGCCGGGAGACTCGTTTCCGCCAGGACCTCCGTCATCGCCAATCCCAATGGCACGTGCATGGGAATGGCCAGGATGTTCTCCGGGATGAGCACTTCGAGCCGGAACTTCTCAACGAACCGATAGAGCTCGTCCTTGAGACGCTCCTTGATCGAATGGATTTGGTTCGTGACAGCGCGGGTGCGGAAGCCGATGCCGAAGAGTCGATTCTGCACCTCGGTCACTTCCGGATGATAGAAGCAAGCCAAGGGAGCGAGGTAACTCACTTCAGGCGGAGTGGCGAGCAACCCGCCCATCCAGTAACAGGAATGGCCCATGCCTCGGAGAATGTGCGCCCACTTGCACGCCTCGAGCGTGACTCCATCCGTGCCGTGGAAACGGGTCGAGATGAAACCGATGCGCCTCGGTGCGCCGCTCGTCAGAATGCAGGTGCTCATAAGCCGTGCTCCGGATGAAACAACGCCCGGCGCAACTTGGCCCACTCTTCGTCCGTTGGCGCGGACATCTGCCAGGTGTGCCAGCCGTGGGCCTTGGCCGGTTCGATGTCGTTATCCAACCGGTCGCCGACCATCAGCGTTTCCCGCGCGTAAATCCGGCGCGCCCGCAACCGCGCAGCCAGAATCTGGAAGACATGCGGATCCGGCTTGCCAAAGCCGTGCTCGAACGACCAAAAACAAAGGTCCCGTTGGAAGATGGAAGGATTCAGCCCCGCGGTGATCAACGCTGACTGGAACTCGCGAATCGTATAAGCTTGTGCGTTCGAAGCCACGCCCAGCAAGGTGGCTTCGCCGGCCAGTTCCGTCAGAAACCGGGCCGCTCCGGAAGTCAGGCGGATGCCATGCTGCAATTGGGCGTGTCGAAACAGAAATTCGTCCAACTCCGCTTCCGAAAAGGTTTCCAGCGCCGGGAGCGCTTCGCAAGCCACGGCCGGCCAGTACACTTCCGGATGCGGCACTCCCTGCGCGCGAGCCGTTTTGTGTTCACGCTCAATGATTCGCTGGCACTGCGTGTTGAACGATTCAAGACAGAGTGCCGGCCTCCGTTCGCCAAGGTGCGCGCGGCACAAACAAAGCCACTGCTGGGCCGCGTCCAGAGGCGGCGGGCCGGCCTCCAAAAGCGTCCCATACACGTCAAACATGACGGCTCGAATTCTCATGTCTTGCGGCTCCAGAGTAGCGGATACAGTTGGCCTGAGCCGAGTTTTTGCCGGATGAAATCGCGCTGGACCCGGATGCTCGCGTTCACGCGCGCCCCGGACTTGACGGAGTGTCTGAGAATTTCCTGGAAGCGTAGCGCATAGGTCTTCCCATTGAGCCAAGCCTCCGCCTTCCGTGGCCAGGAAGCCAGGCGAAGGCGGCCGGCCAGAACCCGGCGTCGCCACACTTTCAAGAACGGATTCAGTGCGGAGCAACGCGCCCAAGACTCCGCCAAAGGCTGACCCAGCACTTCCAACTGAGCGGTCGTCGTCAGGCGGCTGAACGGGACCGCTTTCGGAGTTTCGGTTGAACCGACGAGACCAGGCCTGCAGAGCCAACGCCGAAATGATCGAGGGATACGCCTATTCCAATCGGAGAAAAGTTTCTTTTGTCGGGTCCTCTCGGCCTCGCAGTCAAACAGGTCGGAGTCCACCCACAATTCGTCATACGACTGGGGAAACTGAAATCCGAATCGCTCCAAGTCTGGCGCGACGTTGGGCAGGAGGCGGGCCAGCAGAGGTCGCCGCGCCGCCAGCGCTTCAAGGTATGGAAAACCAAAACCTTCCAGCAGCGAAGTGAGCAGCACGGCTTCGCTTGCGGCGAGCAACTCCGCCACGCTGGGTTCTGCGCGGTCGTCCCCTTTGAGAATTCCCAGCCGCAAGCGCCAACCTCGCTGTTTGGCCGCACTTTCCAGCGTGTCCGCGTAATCCCGTTCCTCCTGGGAACTGACGCCGCCGGTCGTCACGAGCCACGCTTCCGGACGCAGCCAGCGTGTGAGCAACAGGGCTTCGGCGATGTTTTTCCGGCGGAGCAGACGACAGGGCATGACCCACACGGGAGCCTCATCACCCAATTGCTGAGACAACCAGAGACGCGCCGCCCGCGCGTGTTGAACGAGAGGGCGGTCTATCGGTTCGCACAGATTGGGAAGCCAGCCGGCCTGGCGACCGAAGTGCCGCTGCAGAAGACGCGCGTCAGCTTGGTTGATCGCGATATGGCGAACGTTCGGCCCGGCTGCGAATATGCTCCTGGCAACTTGCGACGCCGTGCGGAAACCCGCGCGGCGCATTTCAGCCCAACGTGCCCAGCGATTGTCGAACCACCAGTCGTGATGGTGAGCGACCAAAGGGATGTTCCTTTGCGCGCAAAGCCGAGTCAATTCGCGCGCCAGGAGCGGATTGCGCCCCAAGCCAAGGTTATGAGCCCACACGACGCAATGGCCTGGTTCCGCCTCCGCAAGCAGGCGTTGGAGATGCCTGCGAATGCGCTTTGCCATCGTTTGTGGATGGGCCGGACGATTCGAGAGGTAGCCCAAATCCGGACTCATGGAGCACCGCAAACGCGCGCCTCCGAGCCGCTCGCGAAATTCACTCTGCCAAGAACCGACGGACGCTTCGCCGCCCACGAGCAAGACCTCGTCCACCTGGGGCCGCAGCGCCTCGGCCAGATAGGGTGCGGCTTGTTCGATCAACCGCCGAACTCCGCCAGGACGAAAGTGGCTATGCACGATAATCAATCTCAAGCCCGGCCATGGTTCCAGAGGCCCTTGGAACGTGCGAACCTTTTCATGGCGCATCCTCCGTTCCGCCGCCACGAACAAATTCGGGAGGCGCGGGCTGGTGCGGCGTGTCAGAACTTGTGCTTGATCGAAGGAGTCTTGGATGATTGTCTGGACAAAACTGGGTCGTTTTTGACCTCCAGAATGATCTAAGGGTCCGGGGCTGCGGCGTCTCGGAGGACAACCCGGATGGTCGGGCCGCCATCCGACAGATTGAGTTGCACGGCCAGCAACGCATGCTTGGATTGTTCCCGCTTAGCTCGCAGCGTTCCCGTTTCATTTGAGCACAAGCGCGTTCATCCTCTTCAGCGGATAGCATTGCTCGATTATGGCTGATTTTTTTCAAACCGGAGCGATTGCAACCTTGCACCGCCTGGGACCGACCGACCTCCCCCGGCTCGAACGGGAATTGGAGCGCTTCGCCCAAGAAACGCCAATCGCGCTGGTGCTGCCGTGCCACATTCGGGAGGTGGGCACACACGCCCTCAAGCTGATCGTGCGCGAACTCAAAAGCGTGCCCTACTTGAAGCAAATCGTCGTCGGCATTGACGGTGCGACGCGCCAGCGCGAGTGGCGCAAAGCGCGGCGTTTCTTTGCGCATCTGCCGCAAAAGCCCGTGCTCATTTGGAACGACGGCCCGCGCATGACATGCTTGTTGAAAAAGCTCGAAGACGCCGAACTGAATGTCGGGCCGCCCGGCAAGGGCCGGAACCTATGGATTTGTTTTGGCTACGTGCTAGGCAGCGATCAGGCTCGCATGATCGCCGCGCACGACTGCGACATCCTCACTTACAACCGCGAGTTGCTGGTTCGTCTCTGCTATCCGGTGGCCCATCCGACCCTCGGCTTCGATTTCTGCAAAGGTTACGTCGCCAGGTTCACGAACAAGCTGCACGGCCGCGTGATGCGGCTGCTGTTCACTCCGCTGGTCCGATCCCTCGAAACCATCCTGGGCCAGCACCCTTTCATCACTTACCTCGATACCTTTCGCTATCCGTTGTCCGGCGAAATCGCGCTCGACCTCGACATCGCCCGCCGCGCCCGCATCCCGTCGGACTGGGGCGTGGAGGTGGGGCTCATGGCGGAAGTCTTCCGAGTGTCGGCAGCCAAAAGCATCTGCCAGTCCGAATTTGCGGAGCGCTACGAACACAAGCACCAAGAACTTTCGCCGCGTGATCCGGAGAAGGGCTTGAATCGGATGGCGATCGACGTGGCCAAATGCATTTTCCGCACCATGGCTTCCGAAGGCATCAAGCTGGATACCGGCCTCTTCGACACGCTGCTCAGCGCCTACGTGCGCAAAGCGGAAGACACGATGCGTTTCTACGCTGCCGACGCCGCCATCAATGGCTTGGTCTATGATCGCCACGAAGAAGAGACCGCGGTGGCCACGTTTGTGCGCAGCATCCGCGCGGCCGCCAACGCGTTCCTGGAAAACCCGCTGGGCACGGCGTTTATCCCGAACTGGAACCGAGTGGAATCGGCGCTGCCCACTTTCCTGGATGAGTTGCGCGAAACAGTGCGGCTGGATAATGAGTGATGCCTTGCTCTGGTCTTGTGCTCACGGGAAGTCTTGCGGCAGGATGTGGCGGCCATGATTGAACTTCTCCGCTCTGTTCCATCGCCGTTTTTTGCGGCGGCCGCTGCCGGCAGCACCCCTGAGCCGCACCCGGCGATGATTCTGCCGTTCGGCCTGATGCTTCTTTCCATCGCCCTCGCGCCGTTCATCAACAAACATTGGTGGGAGCATCATTACCCGAAAGTCGCCATGGGCCTCGGCGTCGTCCCGCTTCTTTACTACGTTTTCGTGCTGGCTCATGCCGAAAGGATGCTGCACGTCGCGCACGAATACGTCAGCTTCATTGCCCTGATCGGGTCGCTTTTCGTCGTCTCCGGCGGCATTCACATTCGGGTCAAAGGCGAAGCCAAACCGTGGGTTAACTGCGCCTTCTTGTTCATCGGCGCGGTGCTGGCCAATCTCATTGGGACCACCGGCGCTTCCGTGCTGCTCATTCGACCCTGGATTCGGATGAACAAGTATCGGATTACGGCGTTCCACATCGTTTTCTTCATCTTCATCGTCAGCAATATCGGCGGCTGCCTGACGCCGATCGGCGACCCGCCGCTCTTCCTTGGGTATATCAAAGGCGTGCCGTTTTGGTGGGTCCTGGAAAAGTGTTGGATCGCGTGGACGTTGGCCGTCACGGGGCTGATTGGGATTTTTTACTGTTTCGACCGCCGGAATTTTCTCCGGGCGCCTCCCGAGGTGCGGGACGCCGAGACACACAAAGAAACCTGGAAGATCGACGGCTTGCGCAATCTGGTGTTCCTCGCCCTGATCCTGGCCGCGGTGTTCATCAAGTATCCGCCGGGCCTCAGCGAGGCGTTGATGATCGCGGCGGCAGTTGGCTCCTGGTTTTTGACCCCGCAGCCGATTCACGAGGCGAACGACTTCAATTTCGAGCCCATCCGCGAAGTGGCCTGGCTGTTCGTCGGAATTTTTGCGACGATGGTCCCGGCGCTGGATTATCTGGAAGTACACGCCGGAGAACTGGGCCTGCAATCCGAAATGAAATTCTTCTGGTTCACCGGGCTGCTTTCCGGCGTTCTGGACAATGCTCCGACATACTTGACGTTTCTCGCCGCCGCGCTGGGACGCCATCAGCTCAGCCTCAGCGAACCCCCCGACGTGCGGGAGTTCGTGGCTCAGCACGACCATGAATTGGTCGCGATTTCCCTCGGCGCGGTGTTCTTTGGAGCGATGACCTACATCGGGAACGGGCCCAACTTCATGGTCAAATCCATCGCGGAGCGGTCCAAAGTGCATACGCCGAGCTTTTTCGGGTATCTGGTCAGGTTTGCCTTGCCGATCCTGATCCCGTTCTTCGCCGTCATTTCACTGTTATTCTTCTCGCCTTGGCGCCTGTTTTGATATGACTGAAGGCACGCCGATTTTCCTCGAGGAATACCTGAGACTGCACCCGGCGGATTTGGCCGACCGTCTCCAGCGAATGCCGGCCGATGAGGCACGGGAAATCCTCCGCCAACTTCCCCGCCCGATCGCTTCAGACATGCTGGCCGAGCTTGAGGCGGACAAGGCTCGCGACTTGCTCGGCGCTCTGCCTTCTGAGGAGCTGGCTGCGTTTTTCCTGGAATTGCCCCCGAACGCGGCCGCGGATGTGCTCGGCGGCCTGCCCGTGATGCAGCGCCGCGATGTGTTCACGAAACTCCCGCCGGAAAAGGTCCAATCCATCGACGCTCTCCTGCGGTATGCGGTGGACACGGCCGGTGGGATCATGAGCGACCGCTTCATCGCCTTGCGGGCGGCGGATTCGGTCGGCCAGAGCCAGGAACGCCTGCGGGGGATGCCGGAGCAGCGCCCGGAAGACATCTCATACCTCTACGTGACCGACGACGCCAACCGGTTGGTGGGTGTCGTCACGCTCCGCGACCTGGTGTTCCGCAACGCGGATCGGCGCATCGAGGACATGATGAACCGGGACGTGAGGTTTGTCCGCGCGGACGACGATCAGGAAGAAGTGGCGCGTCAGTTTGAGCATTACCACTACATGGGACTTCCCGTTCTGGATCGCCAGGGCCGATTGGTCGGCGTCGTCAAAGCGAGCGATGCCTTGCGCGTCGCGCAATCCGAGGCGACCGAAGACATGCAGCTCATGGTCGGTCTGTCCGGTGAGGAACGGGCGTTGACGCCTTGGTCAGTCTCGATCAAGAGACGGCTGCCGTGGCTTTACGTCAATCTGGCGACCGCATTTCTGGCGGCCATCGTGGTCGGCTGGTTCGAAGACACCATCGCGCGATGGACCGCGCTGGCGATTTTTCTCCCGATCATCGCAGGCCAAGGCGGCAACGCCGGCATGCAGACACTCACGGTCATTATTCGCGACTTGGCGTTGGGCGAACTCGCGCCTGGGGATGGCCGCAAGGCGTTGATCAAAGAAATCATTTTGGGCCTGATCAATGGATTGGCCATCGGGCTTGTCGTGGGTGTCTTGGGCTACTTGTGGAAAGGGAGCGCGTCGCTCGGATTCGTAGCAGGCACAGCGATGCTGCTCAATCAGTTGGCGGCGGCGCTTTCGGGTGTGTTGATCCCTTTTGGGCTCAAAGTGCTCAAGATCGATCCAGCATTGGCGTCGAGCATTTTTGTGACGACTGTCACCGATGTCGCCGGATTCTTCTTTTTCCTCGGGCTGGCGGCGCTGTGCATGCGGTGGCTCGGAGGATGACGCGTCACAGCGTTAGCCAACTATTCAGGCTTATTGACGAGACCGTTGGATGAACGACAGGCCGGCGTTTGTAGCCCCGGCTTGAGCCGGTTCTGGCCGCCTAAAGGCGGGGCTACAAATCTTCCGCGTGTAGCCCATCCCACGGTCTCCTCAGTAGGTGCGGAAGGAACCGATCCTTCGAATGAGCATCATTCCTTGGGTTTATCCCGGCGCACGACGATGAACCAAGCGCTGTCCGGGCTTGAATTCTCGCCCTGAATGGTGAGGGTTTCGCCCGACGGATGAGTCGAAGTGCTCACGAGCTTTCCGTCCTGGTAAAACCGGACCGTTCTCTTGCCGGCCGTCGAGAGGTCAATCTCGACTTCGTGTTGCTTGGAAAGCCGCACCTTGCTCTTCTTGCCCGGCTCCAGAGAAACTTCGACACGATTGACCTCCCAGTAGTTCTTCCATCGGAAAACCGGTTGAAGCCGTTTGGTCAGTTTCGGCCCGACGGCCTTCGCTCCGGTCTCGGGTGGCTTCTCGTTATCGGTGCCGCGGACGAGTTGAACGTAGTGGGTTGGCGACGGCTTTTCTGCGGCCAACGGTGCCAGCAATCCCATCGTGGCGAGAAGGGTCAGATAGAGCAGCCGCGTCATCACAAGGTGAGCACCTGAAAGATATAAGGACAGACGACGCGCCGGCCAAGTCTATTTGAACTAATTCTCAAACCGGCGTGGCGGCGAGCATGCGCTGGACCCGGTCAATATTTGCCTCAATGCATTTGAGGTAATAATTGGGTCCGTCCGGGTAGGGTTGGTTCAAATAGTGGTAGAGTCCTTGGAAATCTCTCTCAACCCGAGGCATCACATACTTGCTCCAGAAGGCCGGGGTTTTTTGAATCAGGTCCTGCGCGCTGCTGAAGACAGCCCTGGCCGCTTTGGTCCCGGCGTTAAACTGCTCCGATTCTGCGAACTCCTGATAAAGAATGGGAAGTTTTTCCACGTAATCAGAGGCTGCCATCTGGCCGAGCAAATCGGCCGTTCCAAGCGCAAAACCGACGGTCCGCTCCAGCTCGTCTTGAAAACGCAGCACGTTTAGATCGACGTTGACTCCAGTGCATCGGATCATGTCTTGGACCGCAAGGATGTCTTTCGGACCAAAAGCCTTTTCACTGAGCAGCAGAGCGGCAAACTCGGCGCTGCGGTTGACGTGGATCAAAGTGTATTTCGCGCCGGTGCCTTCAGTATCATCTTTGGTCTTCAGGTAGCCTGTATCGTGCAACAAGATGGCGAGGAGACCTAATTTAAACATGCGTTGGGTCAACTCTGGTTGGGCCTTGGCAACGTGCCTTCCATGGAGCAGGCGGATCATGCATAACGTCCCCTGCAGAGTATGCTCAAAGTCGTGATAACGAGCGTCAATCGCCTGGTAGTCGCGGTAGTTTCCAATGAAGCAGTTTTGCGCCCAGAAAAACGCCTTCGAAACAAAAGTTCGATCCGCGTACGGAAACATTGCCTGATAGGCGGCTTGAACTTCCGATTCAACGGCTGCGGGGTCTCGTGTGTTGACCAGCGCGCGCATTCAGCACTTTTCTAGCATTTCACGGGAAAAATGCACGTTTTTTTGCATCGGTCCCCCAATTTCCGAGTGCTGGAACCCTTTGCCCAATAGACCCTATGCTCACCATTCCATCTCAGGGAAGCGGCCTCCGAAAGCGTTGTCTAATTCAGATTCTTCAGATTACATAGGCGTATGCATAAGAGTTCGTTGATCTCCTTAAACGCAGGTGACGATCCGATTGAACTCGGGAATTCCGGCCTGAGAATTGAGAAGAGAGATCACGGCATGTTATTGAGGTCAAGCAGGTTAAAGACGATTCAAGAGAAGCTTCTGCTCAACGCAGGGCGGGTTTCCAGCGTGCCCATGGAAGAGGCGGGTAGCGGGCCGTTCCACGGCGTCCCTCTTTCCTTGAAGATACACATGTCAAGAAGCTCTGGCGCGAAGGGCCAACAGACAAATCAGGGATTGGAGCAATGAGCGGCCATCACCACCACCACTCCTTAGCCGCAAGTGACCCAACTTTGGAGGCCAAACCCCGTTCGACGCGGGAGGTGCTGAGCCGTGTGGGGGTGTACCTTTGGCCCTATAGGCTGATGGCATTGGGCACCGTGGGCTGCGCCGTGCTCTCGCTGCTCTTCGCTTTTACCTATCCGAAACTCACTCAATTCGTCATCGACGATGTTATCGGCCAAAGGCAGGGTGATTTGCTTGCACCGACCATGATAGCGCTTTTGGCTGCATTTCTTCTTCGGGATGGTTTCAACAGTCTCCGCATCCGCATCAACAACCGCTTTGAACAGAACGTCATTTACGACATGCGCCGCGATGTTTACGCCCGTCTGCAGCGATTGCCGGTGGAATACTTCGATCATCGAGCTTCCGGCGATTTAATGACGCGCGTGGTCGAAGACGTCAACTCAGTCGAGCGCGTCCTCATTGATGGGACGGAACAAGGCACGGTTGCAGTGCTCAGCATCCTCGGCGTTTTGACCATTTTGTTTTATACCGATTCCATGCTGGCCTGGGTGGCGCTGATTCCGATCCCATTGCTTTCAGGAGGAGCGATTTGGTACACGCTGACCGCTCATCGGCGATATCGAGTGCAACGCCAAGCCGCCAGCGCACTGAACGCGCTTCTCATGGACAACCTGCAGGGTATCCGACAAATTAGAGCGTTTGGGCGGCAGGTCCACGAGGACGCACGATTTGCACAGCGCGCGGACGATTTGCGAAACGGCACCCTCGGAGTGATGAAAGCTTGGGCCGCCTACTCCCCGGCCATGAGTTTTTCGGCGGCGCTTGGATTGGGGCTGGTTCTTTGGCTCGGGGGCACTCGAGTCCTGGCGGGACAAATGACCGTGGGTGAGCTGGTCGGCTTCCTGTTTTATCTGGGCCTGTTCTACGAACCTGTAGGCCGGTTGCACGGCTTGAACCAAATGCTGCAGGCTGCGCGGGCGGCCGGCGAACGGGTGTTTGATATTCTCGATACGCCGAAAGAGCGTGCGGACCTCCGTCGGCAACAAACTCTGCGGGCCCCCGTGAAAGGAGAAGTCAGGTTCGAAAACGTAGGATTCAGCTACCGGCCAGACCGAATCGTCCTGAAAGACATCAGCTTGCGGGCGCAGCCTGGAGAGATGATCGCGCTGGTCGGGCCCACCGGCTCCGGCAAATCTACGCTGGTGAACCTCTTGCCCGCGTTTTACGAAATGACCAACGGCAGAATCCTGGTTGACGGCCAAGATACTAGCACGCTCTCCCTCTCATCGTTGCGCGATCAGATCAGTGTCGTCAGCCAAGAAGCCTTCCTGTTCAACGGGACCGTTCGCGAAAACATTCAGTACGGCAGGCTGGATGCGACGGAAAACGAGCTGATGAACGCCGCGCGGGCCGCGAATTGCCACGAGTTTATCTCTCGCCTGGCGGAGGGCTATGATTCGCGCGTGGGCGAGCGCGGCGTGAAATTGAGCGTGGGCGAGAAACAACGGGTCAGCATCGCCCGAGCGCTTTTGAAAAACGCGCCGATCCTTATCCTCGACGAAGCCACCGCCAGTGTGGATACGGCGACCGAAAAGCTCATTCAGGAAGCGCTGGAACGGCTCATGGCCAACCGCACGAGCTTCGTGATCGCGCACCGCCTCAGCACGATCCGCAAGGCCGATCAGATTCTGGTCATGCGTCACGGACAGATCATCGAGCGGGGAACTCACGAGGAGTTGCTGGCACAGAATGGCTTGTACGCGCGGTTGGCGCGCATCCAGAACACCACCTTTATCGAGGAAAGCTTTGAGAAACTGGAGGCAGCGTATGACAACACATTATCTCGCGTGTGATCTCGGGGCCGAAAGCGGGCGCCTGATTCTCGGCACTCTCGCCGATGGGAAGCTGGCTCTGGAGGAGGTTCACAGGTTCGCCAACGTCCCAGTGGAGGCTCCTGGCATGCTTCACTGGGACATCCCCGGACTTTTCACGGAGCTCAAGGTTGGCCTGAAAAGGGCCGCTCAGCTTAGGCGGCCCATCTCAAGCTTCGGCTGCGATTCATGGGGTGTGGACTATCTGCTCTTTGATGCGAACGGCGAAGTCATTCCGCCGACGTACCATTATCGGGATTCGCGTACGGCGGCCGGCGTGAAGCACGCTTACGCAAAAATCGACTGGCCAACCATCTTTGCGGAGACCGGGATTCAGTTCATGCCGCTCAACACTTTATTCCAGTTGGCGGCTGAATCCCCGGAGCGGCTGGACCGCGCCCACCGTCTTTTGCTCATCGCCGACGGCTTCAACTTCATGCTCTCCGGCGTCGCCGATGCCGAAGAGTCGCTTGCCAGCACCAGCCAACTTTACAGCCCGCGCACGCGCTCATGGTCGGGCCGCCTTCTCCAGGCGCTGGATTTACCCGCGCGTTTGTTCCCTCCGATTGTTCCTTCCGGCACGAAGCTCGGCCTGTTGCGGGATGAAATCGCCCGGGAATCAGGGCTTGCCGGACTCGAAATCCTGGCCACGTGCTCGCATGATACAGCGGCGGCGGTGGCCGCCGTCCCGACCTCAAGCACCGCCTCACATTGGGCGTACATCAGTTCAGGCACTTGGTCTTTGCTCGGCGTGCAATTGCCAGTCCCCATCATCAACGACACCTGCCGCGAACTCAACTTCACGAACGAGATCGGCTACGGGGGCTCGGTGCGTTTGCTCAAAAACATCGTTGGCCTCTGGATCGTGCAGGAATGCCGCCGTGCTTGGGCCCAAGCCGGTTTGGAATTCGAATACGCCGCGCTTACCGACCTTGCCGGCAAAGCTCCACCGTTTGTCTCCCTGATCAATCCAACGGACCCGCGCTTTATCGCTCCAGGCGATATGCCGCGAAAGATCGCGGAGCAGTGCCGCGAAACGGGTCAGACAGTGCCCGCTGATCCCGGCGCCGCCGTTCGTTGCGTTTTGGAAAGCCTTGCGCTGCTTTATCGCCGCACGCTCCGGCAAGTCGAACGCATCACCGGCAGCCGCATGCGCCGCCTGCACATTGTCGGTGGAGGGAGCAGGAACGCGCTCCTCAACCAATTCACGGCGGATGCGGTGCAAATCCCTGTCTTGGCCGGCCCCGCTGAAGCAACCGCTGCGGGGAATATTCTTGTCCAAGCGATCGCGCTCGGTCATCTGCCTTCGCTGCGCGAAGCGCGCGAGGTGGTGCGCAATTCTCTCGAACTCGTGACCTACGAACCTCAGGATGCAGCTTCGTGGAATGACGCTTATGGGAGATTCGAGAATCTGTTTTGGGATAACTCATGCGCGAGAATCTGAAACCATTCCTTCAACGTTGGGCGATCAACACACTCGCCGTCCTGGTGGCGGCGAATGTCGTCTCCGGCATTCACTGCGACTCGATCGCTGGTCTCTTGGTTGCCTCACTCTTGCTCGGTATCTTGAACGCCTTCCTGCGCCCGCTGATGTTGTTGGTGGCTTTGCCGTTGTTGATTCTCACCTTGGGCCTCTTCACCTTCGTCATCAACGCTCTGTTGCTCTATGTTGTCGGCTGGCTCGTTGGCCCGTTCCACGTGGACAGCTTCGGGGCGGCGTTTTGGGGTTCCCTCGTCATTAGCGTTATCTCCTTAGTCGTGAACTTCATGCTAGGGACCAGCCGCGTGGAGATTAAGACGAAGCGCGGAGGCCCGGATCGACCGAACGGCGGGAGCGGAGGAAATGGGCCGGTGATTGATGTCTGAGTGCGGTTTTCTGCGTGCACTCCGTGAAGAGGTCGCGCAGTTGCGGCAGCTCAAGATTCGGCAAAACCTGGCGCCAAAAGCCGCTGAACCGTCTTCAGCAAACCTGCTGCCGTAGCTCTCGCCATGAACCAAAACGTAGGTCGCGTCTGTCCCAGCGCGCCGTCAGTTTGTTCCACCCAAAACGGCGCGCTGAGACAGACGCGCCCTACCCGACCTCCGGTTTATAGTCCCATTGCGCGCCATTCGGGTTTGAAGGTCCTCCATGAACCTTGTCGCTTCGGACGCGAGTCCGCTCTAGTCGACCCACATCAAGCTCCCTCCATGCGCTCAAAGGCCGCGTGCAAGGTGTGTATCCCTCGAGCCTGAAAATCCCGCTCAAAGTCGGTCAAAAGCGCGGTCAACGATCCTGGAGTCCCAATCGCTTGGTAAGCAGGATTCGCGGCAAAGACCTCGGCGATCTGCTCGAAGTATTCGGGGCTGTCGGTGCGGAAGTAGATCCTGCCCCGGGGCTCCAGGGCGAGGCGGACAGTCTCGACAAAGCGCGGGGTGATGAGCCGGTGTTTCTCGTGGCGGCGTTTCGGCCATGGGTCGGGGAAGTAAACGTGGACGGCGCGCACCGAGTTCGCGGGCAACAGGTAGTCCACCAGGTACGACGCTTCGAGGCGAATAAGCCTGAGATTGGACAGTCCGAGTCTGAGCCCCTTTCGGTCAAGCTTTCTCAGCCGGCCAAGCAATCGCTCGACACCCAGGAAATTATGATCGGGGTGGGTCCGGGCGTACTCCGCCAGAAACGACCCGTCGCCGCTGCCTAGCTCCACCTCCAACGGTTGCGCCAGTGCAAATAGGTCCGGCAAATCAAGCCGATCGACATACGAACACGGTCGATAGATCAGCGAAGGAGGCGATGGGCGAGAGGCCGGAGGCGACGGGCGGCGACTGCCTTCCTCGGAATTTGACTGATGACTGGTCACTGAACACTGAACACCGGCCACTGATCACTGACGACTTCCTTCGTCCCAGTCATTTCTTCAAAAAGAGCGCAAGCGAGGCCGTGTAGCCGTGGAGAAAACTGCGATCGCCGACCGGCCCAATCTCCCCGTTGCAGAAGAATCCTGCCAATGAAAACGGACCCAACTGCTGCTGAATGGTGCTCGCGTCGTGGCTGGTTCGGCCGAATAAGCGGGCACCGCGTCCATTGCAGCAACAAAGACAGCCGCCATAGATGGCGCCGGCGCTGAGGCGCTTCCGCGCGTTTTCAAGCAGCACCGAGAGATCCTCCGAAGCTGCGGACGAGTCGCGCCGTTGGAATTGGATCGTCTGGCCGGTTCTGGGAAACGCGCCGATGGCGATGCAACCCGAATTCGGGTCGGCTCCCAGCAGGTTCCTGATCAGGAAATCACCTCGATGGAACTCCTCCAGATACTCATTGATGACCAAACCGACAAAGAGGTTGCCTCGGGCCGTTTTCTGGTCGGTGGCCGGCAGGCCATTGAACGTTTCGAGGAGGACCTCGTAAGCGGGCCGATTGCCGATTTCATGGATCAAATTTCGTTCCGCGCGAGTAATGGTCCAGGTTTCGCCGATGGGCGTGCAGCCTTGAGAAATGACGCTGGCGAGGCCAACCTCGCCGCCGAAGGCGATGGCTACGCCGCCATCCTCGTGGACGTCGCCATTGATATAAACCTGCGTGCGTTGCTCCGACGGCTCGCCGCTGGCCAAGCCGCCAAGGATCGGCGCCGGCGAATAGGCCTCGTTCCAGCCCTTGAGCCACGTGTCGCAATCGAGGTGGAACGGATCCGCAAAAACCAGCCAGCCGTTCACTTGATCCGGATTGAGGCCGGTTTCCAAATGCCAATAACCCGGGCCGTTCGATTCTTCCACTTGATCCTGCACGAAGCGGCAGGCTCGAAGTTCCGCTCCGGGCAGATGGAAAAGTCCCAGCACCAATCCCGCATCCTCCTCGACTTCCTCCGCGCCGTTGATCAGACCCGTGCTCGAACATCCGGCCAGCAGCGGAATTTGGGCGTGGACGCGGAGGATTTCCAAGACCTGGGCCGCGTGCGGAAAGAACGGGGGAGCCATGAAGACCAACCCCAATGAAATCCGCGGCGCGGAGAGCTGGTTGCGTAATCCTTCGGCCCATTGCTGTAAAGCCGCTTCGTCGAATCCGCCGCGCCAATGGCCCACTGTGGAATAGTCTCTCGGCATAGGAGCCAGATGAGCGCGAGCTTAACGAACTGCCAGACAGAATCCAGATATTTTCATTGGGCCAAACGAGGTGCTTCCCCTCGATGCCGACCGCAGCAGCGGCGGGCGTCCTCGGCTGCCGTGGAGCCGCGGCGTCTCGCCCGGCGGAACAACGTTTGAGGATTGAGCGCGCATTGAACGATGCCGCCCGCTCAAAGCGTGTTTTGAAATTGCCTTTTGGGCGGAACAGGCCACTGGCCTGCCGCCATTTTCGGCGGCAGGTTGCCGCCGAAAACGGGCTGGTAGCCCGTTCCACCCATTTTCAAAACACGCTCACTGGGCTGCCAGACGATGACTCCCTTCCTCGGAGGAATCTGGTTTGCTTTGCTGATCTCCGGCGTAGAGTTCCCGCAGCGATGCGGATTGCGTATAGAATCCAGAGCGGAGTCTCGCGCCACCCAGTTTGGTTGCTGCCTTTCCGCGCTGCGCCATACCTGCTAGTCGCCCTGTTGATCCTGCCGAGTCAGGCGTTCGTCGTGAACTCGAACTCGTCCGGACAATACAGGCGTTGGCCGCTGATGATCTCCAACGCTCCTGTCAGCACCAATATCATCAATCGAGCCAACAAAAGCATCCGCTACTTCCTGGGCCCCGACGCCTACTCGAAAACGAACGCCGTCGCCGAACTCAGCGCCGTCCGCGCCGCTTTCGATCAATGGCAGAGCGTCCCGGGCACGGCGCTCAAATTCGAAGAGGCGGGATTGGCTTTCTCGAAAGTCGATGTGAACACGTCGGATCAGACTAATCTCGTTCTCTGGGCACGGAACAGCACGCTCGTCAACGGCGGATTCGACGACATCTCCGGCGCCCTGAGTCTGACGTTTCCCCGCGTCAGCCCGGAGAACGCGATCTTGGAGGCCGACATTGTGTTGAATGGAGTTCAATTCAAATGGTTCGCGGATTTCAGCTCGACCAACCGATTGGACCAATTCGTCGAATCGACCGTGCTGCATGAAATCGGCCATTTTATCGGTATCGACCATTCGCCGGTGGGAGGGGCGACCATGCTGGCGCGCGGCGCGGCCGGAGTCAACACGCAGGCCGGGCTTTCCGGAGACGAGATCGCGGCGGCCAGAGCGCTCTATCCGGCGCCGGAGCAGATGATGGAGCTGGGATTCTTGTCAGGGCGAGTGATGCTGGATGGAGCCGGTGTTTTCGGCGCTTGCGTGATCGCTGAAGATGCTTCCGGAAGTCTCGCTTCCGGCACCGTGACGAGGCAGAACGGCCAGTACGAAATGCCCGCGCTTCCACCCGGAGTTTACCGCGTGCGGGCGGCTCCGCTTGATCCTCCGTCGAACCGATCTCCGGCTCGATTGATTTCCGGGCTTGATATCGCGCCGGAGTTTGCGGGCGCGGACACACGTTTTCTCCCGGTTTCGAGCGCATCCGTTTCGATTCCTGCCGGTAGGACGAACCGCGTCGATTTGGTGGTCACGAGAGGAAACCCGGCATTCCGTATCACTCGAATCCAGCCCGCCACCCAGGACGACGGCGAATGGGTGGCCGTCAACTCGCCGACAACCCTACGTCCGGGCGACAGTAATTTCGTCATCGGCGTCTATTCGCCGGATTTCCCGCCCAGCGGCGCAGCTCTGGCCGTCACCGGCGATGGCGTTGCTCTGGGACCGGCGAGCTTCACGTTCGACGCAATTCCTGGCTCGAATCCCAGCCTTCATCTTATCTCAGCCACGATCAGTGTCGCCGCCAATGCGGTGCCCGGCTTGCGCAGCTTGGTGGTTCAACACGGGACGAACATTGCCTACGCGAATGGATTTTTGGAAATCTTGCCGGCAATGCCGGATTTTAACTTCGACGGCTTGGACGACACTTTTCAACGCCGCTACTTCCCGCGCTTTACCGCGGATGCGGCCCGGCCTGCTTCCGACCCGGACGGGGACGGCTTTGACAATTTTGGCGAACACGCCGCCGGCACCAACCCGACGAATCGGCTATCTCTGTTCCGGATCGAGCGGCTAATTCAAACACAGCGCGGCAGCACCATCGTGTGGCAGGGCGTCCCTGGAAAGCGCTATCAAGTCTTCAGCCGGTCGGAACTGATCGCTGACCCCTGGCGGCCCGCGGGCGGGGCCGTGATTGCCGCCGGGACTTCGGTTGAGTTCTTGGATGCGTCAGCCACCAACGTGATGCGTTACTACCGAGTGCAAGTGCTGCCTTGACCTGCAACTCCTCTGTCGGACCGCGACCGGTCCTCCGTCGCATCCGCTAGTCCACATCGAAGCCGTGCCTTTCCCCTCACCCTGCCCGCTCTCCCCAAGGAGAGGGAATGCAAAGTGCGAGCGAGTTGGGTGGAGCGAGACTCTCGTCGAGCCCTGACTTCTTTGTCAGACATGATGCCAGGGCTCGACAGGAGTCTCGCCCCACCCTATTTGGCCGCGGATATTGATGGAGAATGCTGCAAGAGTCCGTTCGCCAATGTATGGCAGGCTTCCAGCCTGCCTCGCTTGGAACCGTTCGCACGGAAAAGCTTTTTTCGTGGACAAAATGCGACGCACGCTGCATTTGAGCGCTGATGCCAGGATTGTTCAGTCAAGCTGTGCTCGAGCAAATTCGCGCCGCGAGCGACATCGTGGAAGTGATCAATTCGGTGCTGCCCCTGAAACGGGCTGGAGCGAACTTCGTCGCGCTGTGCCCGTTCCACAAGGAGAAGACCCCGAGCTTCAACGTCAATCCGCACAAGCAAATCTTCCACTGTTTCGGCTGCCACAAGGGCGGCGACGTCTTCACCTTCATCCAGGAGTACGAGAACATCAGTTTTGGCGAAGCCGTCCGGCGCTTGGCCGAACGGGCGAAGATCGCTCTGGAATTCGAAAAAGAACCGGGCGGGCAGCAGAGCCGGTTTCTCAAAGAGAGCTTGCTCGAAATCCACGAGCGGATGGCGCAGCGCTGGCACACGAACCTGCTCAACGATGCCGCAGGAGAACCCGCGCGCGCCTATCTCGCCAAGCGCGGTGTCTCGGACGAAGCCGTGAAGCTGTTCCGTCTTGGCTACGCTCCGGACGCTTGGGACGACACCGTGAACTGGGCGAAATCGAAAGGCTACGCCTGGCCGCTCATCGAGCAGGCGGGCCTCATCATCCGCAAGGAAGGCGAGGAGCGCTACTACGATCGCTTCCGAGGCCGGCTCATGTTTCCGATCTGCGATGAGCAAGGGCGAGTCATCGGGTTTAGCGGCCGCGTCATTGCCGGCGATGAGAAGACGGCGAAATACGTCAACTCGCCCGAAACGCCCATCTTCACGAAAGGAAAGGTCTTCTTCGGACTCGATAAGTCCAAACGCGCGTTGCTCGACGCGCAGTGTGCGATCATCTGTGAAGGCCAGCTCGACCTGATCGCTTGTTACATGGCCGGAGTCCGAAACGTCGTCGCTCCCCAAGGAACGGCTTTTACCGCCGATCACGCGCGCATTCTCAAACGATACGTGGACGAAGTCGTTCTGTGCTTCGACTCGGACACGGCCGGCCAAGCCGCGGCGATCCGCGTGCTCGACAGCTTGCTGGCTTCCGGCTTGGCCGTGCGTGTGGCCTCCATCCCGGCGCCGCACGATCCGGACAGTTTGATCAAAGAACAAGGCGGCCCCGCCTTTCAACAATTGATCGATCGGGCGGAAGGATTTTTTGATTTTTATCTGAACCATCTTTGCCGGACTCACGATGTGCGATCGGACAAGGGACAAATGGCCATCGCCAAAGCGATGGCCGAGGCTGTTCAGAAGACCGGCCATCAAGTGCTCGTGGATAAATATGCGCAGCAGACGGCGCTGCGGCTTGGAGTGGCGCCCGAGGCTGTGCGATTGGAGTTTGGGAGGCTAGCTCGCATCGGCGCCAAACGCCGAGAGCCGGTCGAAGCAGGAACGGAAACTCCGGAGGCTGCGGCCCGCCCGGCCCCGCAGGAGGTGTGGCTGTTGAAGTTGATTCTCCTGCACGAGGACGTGCTGCCTTGGGTCACGGTTCACTTCGACCTGAAGTGGATCGAGAATCATCAGGTGCGCGCCATCGTAGCGGCCCGGATGGCTCTGCACTCCCAGCAGAGCGCGACCGGAGCCCCGGCTCTGTTGGCTCAATTTGAAGATTCCTCCGCGCGCAGCATGATCAGCGAAGCGCTGGCCGAGAGCCGCGCCATTCCAAATCCTCTGCAACAGATTCAGGATCTCGGCCTTCGCTTGAGAAACCTATCCATCGACCGGGCTTTGAGAGATTTGATCCGGCGGTGCGGTCTGCCGGAGACCAGCGAAGGAGAACGGCTCCAATTGCTGCAGGAACAGATGGAATTGAGGCGAGTCAAGCAACAGCCGCTCGCGCCTCGTCCCTAGCGCGGGTGTCCTTCGGCGGACCTTTGGGAGCGGTTCGCTGGGTTGTGATGATGACCACCCCCAGGATGACCACCACCGCCGCCGTGAGCATCTGGACCGTCAACTTTTCGCCGCCGATGGACCAGCCGAGGAACACGGCGACGACCGGGTTGACGTAGGCATACGTGGAGAGCCGGGCCGGCGTGGTGACTTTCAGCAGCCAGGTATAAGAGGTGAAGCCCAGCATCGAACCGATAAACAGCAGAAACAAAAAACCCCCCGCCGAGCGGGCAGAAATCTCCGCCACTCGAAACGACGTCAATTCCCCGGCGGCGAGTCCCATCACGCACAGGATGGCGCCTCCCGTAATCATCTGCAAGGCGCCTCCCATCAGCGCTGTGTCGGGCTTGGGAGTATAACGAACGTAAAGCGAGCCGCACGCCCAAGAAAAACTGGCCAACAGCAAGGCCGCCACTCCTGCGGGATCAATCACTCCGGCGTGTCCGGCGTCTCGTGAATTCACCAGCACCGCCATGCCGGCGAATCCGACCGTGATGCCGGCGATGGTTTGCAGCGTGGGCCGTGTGCCCTTCGGACGCAGCCATTCGAGCAAGGCGAACCAAAGCGGCGTAAAAGCGATCAACAAAGCGGCCACACTCGAAGCGACCTTTTGTTCGGCCCAATTGAGACCGCCGTTTCCGATGCCCAGCAAGAGCGCCCCGGCCACCGTGGCGTTCTTCCAGTGCATTCGTTCCGGCGCCGGGCTTCCAGCCAAACGCAGCACGCCGTAAAGCATCGCTCCCGCCAGCACAAACCGCGTGCCGCCCATCAGGAAGGGAGGGATCGTCTCCACGGCAAACCGAATCGCCAGGTACGTCGCTCCCCAGATCACGTACACCGACGCGAACGCGGCAATCACCATTCCGCGGGCCGGCGTTCTCTGTTGTTCGCTGTGCATGCGTTACAAACGCCATACTAACGATCCGTCGTGAGTGTGAAAGGCAATTCCTTGTCGTTGGCAAGGACGGAGTGGAATCCGTCCCTGCCACGTTCATGGAAAGCCCCAACGCCAAATTTGGCGCGCAGTGCGATCATGAACCTGGTAGGGCTGACCTGCAGGTCAGCCCTACCAGGTTCGTGGAGAGAGCAACACGTCTTCAGCTCACTGGTAATTCTTCTCCAGGCTCTTCACCCGCGGGTAAATCGGGGACCACGTCGGTGTCCGCTGCTGGACAGCCTTAAAAACGCGTTTGGCTTCGGCGGGATCGTGCAAGCTGACCAGCACGACGTAATCGAGTTCGATGGCCGCGAGTTTCGGGTCCTGGATACTAAAGCTGTAGCGGGCCAAGAAATCCCTCAACCCGGCTGCGCCTTGCCTTTGCGCGGCTTGAAGCACCGGTTCGAGCGAAGGCGGGAGCCCGGCCGGGCTGGCCGAGGGGGACTGCGGAGCCGGCGCGGCGCCGGCCGGCTGAGAAAGAGTGCCGCGCTTCTCGATCTCCTGATACCTCTCCATGACCTTTCGAAACAGTCCGAAGAACGCCAGGAGGATCAATATTCCAATGAGGTATCGGCTCATTCTTCCACGCGCTCGATTCGCGCTCCGAGTCCTCTCAGTTTCGCGTCGATGTTCTCGTATCCGCGATCCAAGTGATAAATCCTTTTCACCATGGTGGCGCCTCGCGCGGTCAAACCGGCGATGACCAATGCCGCCGAAGCGCGCAGGTCGCTGGCCATCACAGGAGCGCCGCTCAGGGGCTTGCCGCCTTTTACTATCGCACTTGGCCCTTCAATCGCAATATCGGCCCCCAAGCGCGCCAGTTCGCTCACGTGCATGAACCGAGACTCGAAAATCCGCTCTGTAATGATGCTGATCCCCGGCGTCAAGGCCATGAGCGCCATCATCTGCGCTTGCACGTCGGTCGGAAATCCGGCGTAGGGAAGCGTGGTGATATCCACCGGCTTGAGGCGCCCTCCCCGCCGCACGGTCAGCGCCGGACCATTTCTTTCGATTCTTACGCGGGCTTCACGCAATTTGTCCAGGACGGCGTGCATGTGATCAGGCCGCGCGCCCAGAATATTCACTTCGCCGTCCGTCGCCGCGGCGGCGATGGCGAAGGTGGCGGCTTCAATGCGGTCGGGGATCACTTCGTGCTCCGCGCCGTGCAACGCTTTCACGCCAGTAACCGTCACCGTCGGGCTCCCAGCGCCGGCGATTTTGGCGCCCATGGCATTCAAGAAGTTCGCCAAGTCCACGACCTCCGGTTCGCAGGCGGCGCTTTCAATGATGGTGACGCCGTCGGCCAGCACCGCCGCCATCATCACGTTGGCCGTCCCAAGCACCGTCGGCCCGGCGCGCCCGCCAAGGAACAAGTCGGCTCCGATCAACTTGGGAGCTGAGGCCACCACGTATCCGTTGGCAAACGAGATCTTGGTGCCCAAGGCTTGCAGCCCCTTCAGGTGAAGATCGATTGGCCTCGAACCAATCACGCAGCCGCCGGGCATGGAAACTCGCGCTTTGCGCAGACGAGCCAGCAGGGGTCCGAGGATGCAGATCGACCCGCGCATTTTGCGCACGAGGTCATAGTCGCCGACACCCCTGATCTTCTCGGCCCGGATGGTGAGAGCGTTCTCGCCGCATTTCACTTCCGCCCCCAGCGACGTCAGGATCTCGCCCATGAACTTCACGTCACTGAGGTTGGGGACCCGGCGGATCGTGCAGGCCTCCGGCGTCAACAGTGTGGCGGCCATGATCGGCAGCACGGCGTTTTTGGCTCCGCTGATGGTCACCTCGCCGTGCAGTGGCGCGCCGCCTTTGATCAGCAAACTATCCATGTGTTCCTTGGTTTAGCGCGAAAGCGAAATAAGACAAGCGCGCTGTGGAACTCTCCATGAACCGCCCGTTCGTAGCCGCCGACGTGAGGAGGCGGACCTTCCCAAATCGCAAATCGTAATTCGTAAGTCGTCAATTTGGTTCCGCCTCCTTACGTCGGCGGCTACGGACTATGGCTGTGCCACGAGAATCCTGGGCCGACCTGCATAGTCGCGCCCGACTGCTTCAATCAGCCAACCGCGGTCCCGGAAAAGCCTTTCAATCGCTTGCTCTTGCCCGTCTCCGAATTCGGCCATGAGCTTTCCGGAAGGACGGAGGAAGGTCTTGGCCTGCGCCGCAAAAGCGCGAAAGAAGTTCAAGCCGTCTTCGCCGCCGTCCAGCGCGATGCGGGGATCATGATCCCGAACCTCAGGCTGCAACGAGTCGATTTCCCGCGACGCGATGTAGGGCGGATTGGAAACGATCAAATCAAATTGAATGCCCGCGGGCAAAGCCGCAATACCGTCTCCCTGCACGAACTGAATCCGATCCGAGACGTGATGCAAGGCGGCGTTCTGGGTTGCAACCTCAAGAGCCGCTTCCGAGATTTCCAGAGCCCAGACTCGCGCGGCGGGCGCATTCACGGCAATACTGACCGCCAAGCAGCCGCTTCCAGTTCCGAAATCCAGAACCGCAGGCGCAACCGACTCATTCTGCGCCAGGTTTTCCACGAACGAACCCACCCCTGCGCCCCTCCCAGGAGGGGAACTCTGATCTGCTGTACCACGCTCGGCTCCCCTCCCTGGGAGGGGTTCGGGGGTGGGTTCAGTGTCCGGATGCATATTTGAAGAAGCCTGCCGGATACAGAGAAATCGCCACGCTCTCTCCGCCAGCAATTCTGTCTCCGGCCGCGGCACGAGGACCGCCGGCGTCACCCGCATCTCGAGTCCGCAAAATGAAGTGGAACCGAGAATGTGCTGCAAAGGCTCCCGTCGGCCGCGGCGTTTTACCATCTGTCGCACGTCCGCAATCTCCGCGTCGGACAATCCCCGTTCGAAGTCCAGATACAAATTGAGGCGCGGAATTTTCAAAGCATGAGCCAGCAGCAACTCGACTTGCAGCCGAGGCGACTCCAGGCCTTTTTTGGCGAGGTACTCCGCGCTTTTCTGGATCACTTCCAGAACCGTCATGGTGAAGTGATACCCCACAAGGCCAAGGAGCCGCAACCGAAACGGAGCGCGGATGTGATCGAAGACCCAGCCGCAGCGCGTCGGAACAGCCGAAGGCTGCGGTTGGTGCTCGCACACAGCCGCGCTCCGGAAAATCGTCGCGCCGGGCGACGACGCCGGCCGATATTGAATCCGTGCGCATAGGCTCCCCACCAAACTTCGATGCAGATGCATCAAAGTTTGGTGAGAAAACAAAGTCAATGAGTCTCAGCCAGATTCCACGGATCAGGATTGCTCACGCTATGAACGGTCAGTTCCAGCCTCTGAGGCGCCCCAACCGGCATTCGCCATCGGTCAGACAATATTCTCGCGAAAACAGATCGTGCTCGGTTAAGTGTCACCTTGAAATGAAGACCCTTACAGCCATCGTAATCCTGGTTGCTTATTGTCTCGGGGTTCGAGGGCAGGGCACAGTGCAATTGAACAACCGCATCGCAGGTTTGGTGGACCTGCCGTGTGAATTCTGGTTTATTGCGTGGCGTGCCTCTTGAGCCCGACGATCTCAAAGCGCGTTACGAACGCCTGGAATTGCTGCACCAAGTCAGCGACGTCATCCATTCTTCGCTCGATCCCTCCGAAGCCCTGAAGCTCATTTTGGGCGAGGCGGTGCGGCTGGCGCGCGCTTCCAGCGGCTCGGTCGCGTTGTTCAACCCGACGACTCGCTTCCTCGAAATCGAGGCTTCCTGCTGTTTGCCGGCCGAGGCCGCCGGGCTCAAGCTCCGGCTCGGCGAGGGAATCACGGGTTGGGTGGTCAAGCATGGCAAACCCGCGCGCGTGGGAGACGTCTCGAAAGACCCGCGCTACGTCATGGCCAGCCGGGACGTTCGTTCCGATCTGGCCGTGCCGCTGGAGGTCAACGGCGAAGTGCGCGGGGTGCTGAATGTCGATTCCAATCAAACGCACGCGTTCACCGAGGCGGACGAACAATTGCTCCAAGCACTGGCGATTCAAGCGGCCCGGGCCATTCACAACACCTGGCTTTACGAACAACTCCGGCTCAAAGCCCGGCTCTTCGAGTCGCTCATCAACGTCGGACAAACGATCAACTCCACCCTAAACGTCGATGACGCGCTCCGCGTCATCACCCGCGAGGCCTGTGTCCTGATGGAGGCAAAGATGTGTTCACTGTTGATGCTGGACGAGGCGCGCGAGTGGCTGGACCTTCGGGCCAGCTTCGCCGCCGGCCCGGACTACCTTGGTAAACCGCGCTTGAGTGTGTCCGAAAGTCTGGTGGGCATCGTGGTGCGCCGCAAGCGTCCGATCCAGGTGGAAAACGTCCAGACTTCCAGCCGCTACCAAAACGTCGATGTGGCCCGCCGGGAAGGTCTCGTGTCTCTGCTCAGCGTCCCGCTGGTCTTCAGCAGCCAGGCCATCGGCGCCTTGAACGTTTATACCGATACGCCTCACAGTTTTTCGAACGAAGAAATTCGCATCCTCTCGGCTTTGGCCGACCTTTCCGCCATTGCCATCGAAAAAGCCCGCCTCTACGAGCGCGTCGTGGATTTGGAAGAGCAACTGCGGCAGAACGAAAAACTTTCGGCGATTGGTCTTTTGGCGGCGGAGGTAGCCCACGAAATCCGCAATCCGCTGACGGTGATGAAAATGCTTTATCACTCCTTGGATTTGAATTTCCCGGCTGAGGACCCTCGCGCCAAAGACGCGCGCGTCATCGGCGAAAAGATGGATCACTTGAACAGGATCATGGAGCAGATCCTGCATTTCGCGCGCAGCGCCGAACCGCAATTGACCGCGGTGCAACTGAACGGGCTCATCGATGATCTGGGCTTGCTCACGCGCCACAAGCTGACGAACCAAAACATTACTCTGGTCCGAAAATTGGAGCCGGACTTGCCTCCGGTGATGGCGGACGCCACCCAATTGGAACAAGCTTTCTTGAACCTGACCCTCAACGCGGTGGAAGCCATGCCGCAAGGGGGGAAGTTGACGATTTCCACGCGCACGCTGCGATGGCCGAGGAGCGCGGCGGCGCCCACGCATGTCGCGATCGACTTTAAAGACAGCGGACAGGGAATGCCGCCTGAACAACGCCGGCGCGCGTTCTCTTCGTTGCTCAGCACCACCAAAGCGACGGGCACAGGCCTCGGTCTCGCCATTGTGGCCAAGGTGGTCGAAGCCCATCAAGGCCGCGTCAAAGTCAAATCACGCGTTGGCCACGGCACCACGTTTACGATCATTCTGCCGGTGGCGGAGGAACATTGACCTCGGATCATGCACCCCCACGGCTGGCACGCCTTGCTTGCAGTCGGATCGGTTTTGTGTGTTTCATAATCCGAGCGCAAATGACACCATCAATTGCAAGAAATCCACATGCCAAGTCTGGCGCGAATTGGAACCATGAACCGAAGACTGGACCGGAGCGCGGGCGGCTCGCCCGCAAGATTCATCGCCGCGTCCGAGGGTCGCGCATTGCGCCCATGAACCGGAGCCGCCGGCGTAAGGAGGCGGAGGCTCATTTACGATTTACGACTTACGATTTTGGATTTGAGCGTGTCCGCCTCGTTACCTCGGCGGCTACGAAGCGGCGGTTCATGGCGAACGTCGGACCGATGCTCATTCTTTCGGCCTCACTCGCTTGCGGCATTCAAACGGTCCAAGCCCAGGAATCGCGCACACAGCAAGACCGCTCATCTAATACCAAGTCCGCGCTCGACAGTATTCGCAGCGAGGATCTGCTCAAGCACATCAACATCCTGGCCTCCGACGAGTTCGAGGGGCGCGCCCCAGGCACGCGCGGCGAGGAATTGACGGTCAATTACCTGATCGATCAATGCCGGCGGCTCGGTTTGAAACCCGGCCATCCCGACGGCACGTACATTCAAAACGTCCCCATGGTTGGATTCACGCCGCTGCCCGCCTTTTCCTATCGCGCCGGCGGCCAAACCACTGAGGTTTCCTTTCCCGCAGATTGCGTCGTCTGGTCGCCCTGGTTCGTGCCGGAAGTGAACGTGCCCGATTCGGAGATGATTTTCGTCGGCTATGGCGTCGTCGCGCCCGAATATGGCTGGGACGATTTCAAAGGCGTCGATGTGCGCGGCAAAACCATCGTCATGCTCGTGAACGATCCGGCGATCCCTGATCCCAAAGCCCCGGCCAAACTCGACGACGCCATGTTCAAAGGCCGCGCCATGACTTACTACGGCCGCTGGACCTACAAATATGAAATCGCCGCCGCGAAGGGCGCCGCCGCGGCCATCATCGTGCATGAAACCGGTCCGGCGGGTTATCCATATTTCGTGCTCGTCAGCAGCAACAGCCGGGAGAATTTCGATCTGCAATCGCCGAACCAGAACCGCGACCGCGCTTCGGTCGAGGGATGGATCACGCTGGACCAAGCCAAGAAGCTTTTTGCCGCCTCCGGCCACGACTTCGACGCGCTGAAGCGGCAGGCGATCCGCCGCGATTTCCGGCCTGTGCCGCTCGCGACCAAGGCCACCTTTCAGATTCGAACGTCGATGCGCGACGTGGCGTCCCGGAATGTCGTGGCCGTGATAGAAGGCTCAGACCCAAAGTTGAAGCACGAGTATATCGTCTATACGGCGCATTGGGATCATTTAGGCCGGAACCCAAAATTGGAGGGCGATCAGATTTTCAACGGCGCGCTCGACAACGCATCCGGCACGGCGGGCTTGCTGGAACTGGCGGAAGCGTTCACGAAACTGAAGCCTGCGCCCAAGCGTTCGATCCTTTTCTTGTTCGTGACCGCCGAAGAGAAAGGATTGCTCGGCGCGAAGTTTTACGCGAAGCGTCCGCTTTATCCGCTGGCCAAGACGCTCGCGAATTTGAACATCGACGGCGTCAACGTCTGGGGCCGCACGCGCGATATCAATGTGGTTGGCTACGGCGGCACGACGCTGGAAGATTTGCTCCAGGATTTCGCCAAAGCGCAAGGCCGCGCGGTCGCGCCGGATTCGGAACCGGAAAAAGGCCGCTACTATCGGTCCGACCACTTCGAATTCGCCAAGCTGGGCGTGCCCGGTCTTTACCTCAAGTCAGGAATTGACTTTGTCGGAAAGCCGGCCGGCTTCGGCCGGCAAAAGAGCGACGAATACACCGCGCGCGACTACCACAAAGTCAGCGACGAGGTGAAGGAAGACTGGGATTTAGCCGGCGCGGCCGAAGATTTGCAGTTGCTCTTCCAAGTCGGCTATCGGGTGGCGCAGGGGGACAAGTATCCCGAATGGAAAGCCGGTTCCGAGTTCATAGCGCGGCGTGAGGAAATGCTGAGAGGCGTTGAAGGGTTGAAGCGTTGAAATGTTGAAACGTGAAAACGTAAAAACGCAGAAGTGGAGGAGCGCGGGCGGCTCGCCCGCCGCTTCGGAGGGGACGCCGAAACTTGCGGGCGGGCCGCCCGCGCTCCGACTCGCCGGTTCTTGGAAAGCCTCCAAGCCCAAAGGGCGCCCATTGGGACCATGAACCAGCCAATCGGTGGGGCTAGACTCCCGTCGAGCCCTGGAATCCTTGCTGGCAAAGAAGTCAGGGCTCGACAAGAGTGTCGCCCCAGCTTGAGGTTCATGGAGAGTCTCTAAGCCAAAATTGGCTCGCCAAGCCGGGCTCAGGAACCCAAAACCATGGCCAGATGCATCGTTGCCTAAGCCGGAAGGACGCAATTCAGATTGGGGAGCACACGCGCCCTCGCGTGTTTCGACCGGCGCCCCGCCGGTCGAAACGGGTGCGTGATTGGGTCACGCAATGATGATTTGCTCCAACCCGCAAATGTGGTCGGCGAGGGCGCCGACCACGGCACGCGAGGGCGCGTGCGCTCCCCCTCGCAACGCAGTAGATACGGCTAAGGTCTTCAGAGAACTGAACCGCAACCATGAGCTCCGACATCGAACGCTGGGAACCGCCGAATGACGCGGCGGCTTTCGAGTCCCTCTGCCTGGATTTGTGGAGGGACATCTGGCACGACCCAAGTGCGCAGAAACATGCTCGGCGCGGACAAAAGCAGGACGGCGTCGATATCTTTGGCCGCGACCACGGCGCCCTTGTCGGGATTCAATGCAAACAAAAGGATGGCCGCCTCTGGGCCGCGCTGACCGTCCGAGAGCTGGAGACCGAAGTCAACGCCGCGAAAAAGTTCGAGCCGAAACTCGCCCGCTTCATTCTCGCGACCACCGCCCCGCGCGATGCGGCGCTGCAAAAGCGTGCTAACCAGCTCACCGAAGAACATCGCGCCAAAGGACTCTTCACCGTCGAAGTCTGGGCCTGGGAAGATATCTGGCACGAGCTTTATCTGCGGTTCGATCTCTTGCAGCGAATCGCCCACGTCTATTGGCCCCGCCGCGCCAGTCTTCCGCCACCGCCGGCGTCTCTTGACGATCTGGTCCGCGGCGCCCACGCTTACTTGGAATACCTCGCCCCGCAGTGCCAGCGCCTTCCCCTCATCGGTTTGGACCCCAAGAGCAAGGACACTCCGCTCACCCTCGATGCCGTCTATACCGCGCTGGACACCCAATCGTCCGAGCGCGCCGAAGACATGGCGAAGCCGGGCGGGGAGAAGGCCAAACCGCTCTCCGCCCTCCAAGCCGTCGCCCGCCATTCCTGCTTCGTGCTTAAGGGCGATCCCGGCTCCGGCAAATCCACCTTCCTCAGTTACCTCAGCCTTTGCCTGGCCAAACACCATCTGGAGCCGGACGGCCCGTGGCTGAAGCGCCTGGAAGGCTGGCCTGCCGAGGCGCGCTGGATTCCCATCACCGTCGTCCTGCGCGACTTTGTCCGCGCCCTGCCGGAGAAGCTGCCGGAGCCGAACCCGCGGCGCTTCTGGGATTTCTTCGCTCGAACGTTGGAGGACGCGAAGCTCTCCGCTTGCGCCGCCGCTCTGGAGACAGCCTTGGACAACGGACACGCGATTGTTTTCCTCGACGGTTTGGACGAGGTGCCCACCGACGTCCAGCGCGATTACGTGCGGGCTTGCGTGCTCAAATTCGCCGAACGCTTCCGGCGCTCCCGCCTCGTGCTCACCTGCCGCACCCTGCCGTACGAAGCGATGCGATTGGAAGGCGTGCCGGATTTCGAGCTCGCCCCGTTCGACGACGGCAAGATCGCCGCGTTCATCACCGCCTGGTACACCGCCCATGTCCCCAAGCCCTTCTCGCGCGACGCAGCGGACGAACGGCGCCGGGGTCTGACGCAAGCCGTCCAACGGCCCGAACTCCGGCGTCTGGCCGGGAATCCCATGCTCCTGACCGACATGGCCCTGCTCCACACCCATCGGGGCCGCTTGCCGGACGACCGCGCCAAACTCTACAAGGAAGTCATCGAACTGCTCCTGCTCCGCTGGGACGAAGCCAAAGCGGGCTCTGGCTTGCAAGATCTGCTGCGCGAAGCCAAGCGCGACGAAAACGACCTGCTCCGCACCCTGGGCGCCGTCGCCTTTGCGGCTCATGGCCGGAGCCGAACCCTCAAGCCGGACGAAACCGGCGACATCCAACACCACGAACTGCTCTACGCGCTCCAGGAACTTCACCCGCAGAAGAGCCTCGACTGGGCCAACCGCGTCGTCGAGACCGTCAAGGAGCGCGCCGGGTTGCTCATTGCCGTCGAAGAACACGTGTTCCGTTTTCCGCACCGCTCCTTCCAGGAATATCTCGCGGCTCTTCATTTGACCAAAGACCGGCACTTCGGCGCGGCCGCCGTCGCGCTGCTCGACGAGACCGGTTACTGGCGCGAAGTGATCAAATGGGCCGCTGGCCGCGTGACCCACGTGGACGACCTGATCGATTGGAAAGGTTTTGATCTGCTCCGCACACTTTGCCCCAACTCCATTCCGCCGCAACCTCTCCCTTGGCACCGCGTCTGGCTGGCGGGTGAGGCCTTGCTCGAAATGAGCCTCGCCAAGGTGGAGCAGTTTGACGAAGGACCGGAACTCGTCCGGCGCATCCGCGGCCTGTTGAAACAACTCATCGAGCAGGAAGCGCTCGCGCCCCTCGAACGCGCGCAAGCGGCCATGGCGCTGGGCTGGCTGGGGGACGACCGCGAAGGCGTTGGCACACGCGCGCGCCCTGAAAAGAAAGAGGTGCCCGATCTCGCCTGGGCCGCTGTCATCGAGCCGGATGAATTCATCATGGGCGGCCCAGGGGAATACGAGGGCGAGCTCCAGTTCAAACATCGGATCGAGCATCCTTTTTGCGTCGCAAAGTATCCGGTCACGGTGGCGCAGTACGAACTGTTCATCCAGGACGGCGGCTACGAGCGGGAAGACCTCTGGACCAAGGCCGGATGGCAACGGCGCGAAAGCGAGCAGCGAAAGCGCCCGGATGATTACGCGATTGCGTTTCAGACGCCGAACCATCCGCGCGTCGGTGTCTCATGGTATGAAGCCGTGGCTTTCTGCAACTGGCTCAACGCGGCCTTCAGCTCTGACGAACTGAAACTGCCGCACAAGAATTGGAAAGTGCGCCTGCCCAGCGAAGCGGAGTGGGAACGGGCCGCGCGGCACACCGATGGCCGGGAATTTCCATGGGACCCGCAGGACAAAGCCGCTCCGCCGAGCCGCTGCAATTGCAGGGAGACGAGCATCCGGCACACGAGTGCCGTGGGCTTGTTTCCCAGCGGCGCGGCTGTTTGCCAAGCGCACGACATGGCCGGCAATGCCTGGGAATGGTGCCTGACCCAGTGGCGGCAAGACTACCGGAGTTACGAGCGAGAAGCCGACCAGAATTCGGCAGGCGACACCGCCCGTGTGTTGCGCGGCGGCTCGTGGTACTACGATGCCGTCTTCGCGCGCTGTGCGTTCCGCTACAGGGACTGGCCCGACTACCGGTTCGACGATGTGGGTTTTCGGGTAGTGGCGTCCCCATTCGTTTCTGGACGCTGAACCCTCTGAACTCTGAAATTCTGAAACTCTGTCCTCTGATTGGGGGTCCGGGGGCTGCGACCGTCTGCACCTCATCCTCATACACAGGTTCATGGACAAGTCCTCGCCGCCGCCTCAGCCCCAACGGGGCTGTGGCCCAAAGCCCAGGGTTGGTCCGTCTGCGGACCTACCCTGGGTGCGTGAAGGCGACGTTATTCAACCCCAACGGGGTTGCGGCCCAAAGGAAATTTACCCACTCAGACACGGCGACGTCGCAACCCCGTCAGGGTTGGCTGATTGTCTGACCCGATTCCCAGGGTAGCTCGTTCCTCGCAACCCTGGGCTTTGGGCCGGAATCCCGTTGGGATTTCCTCGCGGATTTATCCAGACTCCGGCGCGGTTTCCGACGAGCTTTTCCCGCCCCGGGGCTGCCGCCGCCTGCACCTGATACTCATGCACAAGTTCATGCACAAGTCCTCGCCATCTGCTCAGCCCCAACGGGGCTGTGACCCAAAGCCCAGGGTTGGTCCGTCCGCGGACCTACCCTGGGTGCGTGAAGGCGACGTTATTCAACCCCAATGGGGTTGCGGCCCAAAGGAAATTTACCCACTGAGACACGGCGACGTCGCAACCCCGTCAGGGTTGGCTGATTATTTGAACCGATGACCCAGGGTAGCTCTGCGCTTGCCCCATAAGAAAATGCGGGACAATTGTCGGGTAATCTTGTAACTCTGAGCGATGCTAACTACATCGTCCGTTAAGCAACGACTTTCCGAGCCCGA
>JACQWK010000427.1 GCA_016209525.1 Verrucomicrobiota bacterium | reverse complement strand
CCCCCGCACGGCGCGGGCGATGGGCAGGCGCTCCTCGTCGGTGACGATCAGCACCTCCTCGCCCGGCTTCACCCCGGCGCAGGACTCGACGAGAATCTTGGCCCCGGTCTCCATGCCGAACTCCCTTGCCGCTTCCAGCATAAGGTCCGTCTTCACCCTCTCCCCTTGGGAGAGGGCCGGGGTGAGGGGGAACGCAACGCCCACCGACTCAGCGGCGTCATCCGCGCCGCGCGCCTCCCAGCAATATGAACGATCGACCAAGAATCAGAGTGGCGACCGCCTGGCTTGGCGGATGTTCGGGCTGTCACATGTCCTTCCTCGATCTCGACGAAAGGCTGTTTGAGCTCGACAAACTGGTCGAGTTCACCGCCAGTCCCATCACGGATGTGAAGGACATTCCCGAGGTGGATGTCGGCATCGTGGAAGGCGCGGTGTGCAATGACGAGCAGGAGCACGTCCTGCGAACCATGCGCCGCCAGTGCAAGCTGCTCATTGCCCTCGGCGATTGCGCAATCACCGGCAACATCCCGGCGATTCGGAATCGATTCAAGCTGGCGGAAGTCGTCAGTCGCGGCTACGTCGAAACGGAAAGCTCTCAAATCGGAGAAATCCCGAACGATCCTGGCATTCCGAAGCTGCTCCACCGAGTGCGGCCCATCCAAGAAATCGTCAGGGTGGACGTTCACATTCCCGGATGTCCGCCCGAGGCCGACGCGATCTGGCACGCGCTGACCGAACTTCTGGCCGGCCGGCGGCCGCAATGGAATGAAACAAATATGAGGTATGATTAGTTCAGCGAAACAGAGCGATGGAGCGCTTGGGTATTTGGAGTGTCGGAGTGTCGGAGTGTCGGAGTGTTGATGCCTTGCGGTCAATCATTCAGCACACCAACACTCCACCACTCCGTCACTCAGTTACTCCGTTGCTCCGTTACTCCGACACTCCGTTACCCCAATTCCTCGTCTGACAACAGGTCGCTCAAGTGAACGCCAAAACCATCACCATCAACCCCGTGACCCGCATCGAGGGGCACGCGAAGATCACGATTCACTTGGACGAGGCCGGCGAAGTGTCGGACACGCGTTTTCACGTGGTTGAGTTCCGCGGATTTGAGAAGTTCTGCGAAGGGCGTTACTTCGGTGAAATGCCCCAAATCACCGCGCGCATCTGCGGGATTTGCCCCGTGAGCCACTTGCTGGCAAGCGCGAAGGCGTGCGACGCGATTCTGGGAGTGGCGATTCCCCGCCCGGCGCGGTTGCTCCGAGAGTTGATGCACATGGGCCAGTTGGCTCAGAGCCACGCGCTGAGCTTTTTTCACCTCAGCGCGCCGGATCTGCTGCTGGGCTACGACAGCGATCCGAAACTGCGCAATGTCATCGGATTGATCGCCCTGCACCCGGACATCGCCCGGCGCGGCATTCGCCTGCGCAAGTTCGGCCAGGAAGTTATCCAACGCGTGGCGGGCCGGAAGATTCACCCGGATTTCACGGTGGCCGGCGGCGTGAACAAAGTGCTCAAAATTTCGGAGCGCGATCAGATGCTTTCGGAGCTTCCCGAAGCCAGGGAAAACGCCCGGTTTGCCCTCGAATTGCTCAAGGGCTACCAGCATCACCACCGGGAAGAAATCGACGGCTTTGCCGACTTCGATTCGAGTTTCATGGGCTTAGTTCAGCCGGACGGTTCGCTGGAGCACTACGATGGGAAGCTGCGCTTTTGCGACGGCTTCGGCAATATCCTCCAGGATCAGCTCAATCCGGCCAGTTATCTCGAGATCCTCGCGGAAGCGACGGAGCCATGGTCCTACTTGAAGTTCCCCTTTATCAAAGCTCAAGGATATCCGGAAGGCATTTACCGAGTGGGCCCTCTGGCGCGGTTGAACGTTGCCAGCAAGATTACCACGCCACGGGCCAACGCCGCATTGAAAGAATGGCGAGCGGAAGGCTGGAGGATCCGAACGAGTTCATTTTATTATCACTCCGCGCGGCTGGTCGAGATCGTCTATGCCCTGGAACGAATCGAACAGTTGCTCAACGATCCTGACATCACCGGCACGGACATTCTCGTTACGGCGGAACCAAGCCGGCCGGAAGGCGTGGGCGTCATCGAGGCGCCGCGCGGCACGCTCATCCATCACTATTGGGTCGATGAGAGCGGGCGAGTGGAAAAGGTCAACCTGATCGTGGCTACGGGTCACAACAATCTGGCGATGAACCGCGGGGTTCTGGCCGTGGCAAAAAAGTACGTGAAAGCAAGGCAACTGCAGGAAGGCATGCTCAACCGGGTCGAAGCCGTGATCCGCTGCTATGATCCCTGCTTAAGCTGCTCCACCCATGCCGTGGGCCAAATGCCGCTGCAGATCGAATTGATCGATGCCGATGGCGTGACGCTGGAGTGCTTGCAGCGCGTCGAATGAAACCCAGGCGTCAAACAACGGCTCGGAATACAGGACGACGCCAAGCAATTGGAGACCGCGAAGGTGTGACGTGTGGGCACCGATGTCGTAGCGCGGATTTGAAATCTGCGCTACGGATGAACACGCATCCGAGAGTTTTGGTCGTCGGCTACGGCAACAGGAGCCGCCGCGACGACGGTGTTGGCTGGTTCGTGATCGACGCGCTCTCGGCGTTAGGGTTGCCCGGCGTTGATCTGGTGGCCGTCCCACAGCTTGAAGTCGAGCTGGCCGAATCGTTGGCGGCTTACGACGCGGTGATCTTTGTCGATGCCGCTGTTCCCGAAGCGCCGATGCCAATCAAGCGGGAGGCGGTCCAGCCAAGATTTCAACACCACGCCGTTGCGCACTATCTGACGCCGCCGGACGTGTTGGGATTATCTCAGCTTCTTTATCGTCGCGAACCCCAGGCTCTGCTGTTCAGCATTCGCGGGAAAGAATTTGATTTTGGCACGGAGCTGTCTTCGGAAGCAGAACAGGGCGGACGGACCGTTGTCGGAGAGATCGCTAAACTCGTCACGGATGCTGCAGGAGTCCTGATCCCATCGGCTAGACCGTCATGATTTCTTTCTCTTTGTGCGCCAGGTGAGCGTCGATCTTGGCGATGTACTGGTCGGTCAGCTTCTGGACTTCCTTCTCCCCCGAGGCAAGATCATCCTCGGTGATCTTCCCGTCTTTGGACTCCTTTTTTAGATGCTCGATCGCGTCGCGCCGGACGTGGCGGACGGCGACACGTCCGTCCTCCGCCATTTTTCGGACGATTTTTGTGAATTCGACCCGCCGTTCCTGGCTGAGCTCGGGCAGCACGATGCGAATGAGCTTCTTGTCCACGGCGGGATTGACGCCGAGGTTGCTTTTCTGGATTGCCTTCTCGATAGGATGCACCGTATTGACGTCCCACGGTTGGATCAGGATCAAGCGCGGCTCGGGCGTCGTGATCCCCGCCAACTCGCGAATGCGCATGTGGGCTCCATAAACTTCGACCTGGATATTCTCCACTAGCGCGGGCGAAGCCTTGCCCGTGCGCACACCTGAGAACTCGTGCTGGACGATCTCCTCGGTCTTGATCATTTTCTCTTCCGCTTCCAAAAGAATATCATCGACTGGCATAGGTAAGGGGAGAGTAGCAAATTCGTTGGGGCGTGTATAGTGGGTTCCCGCCAAAATCACCGCGAGCCTGTTTGAAAAATCGGCGTGCGAGCGCAGGGCAGGCTTTCAGTGTGCCTCCGGAGTTTGGATATTTCCGTGGGCTGTGAGGGTCCAGATTCAGGAACGATCCAATCCTGTTTTTCGAAATGCGGCACATGCTCAGCCGCGGAGTGGCCCAGCACATAGCCCACAGCGCAAGCTGTGGGAGCGGCGCCATCCACCGCCTACGGCCCCGGATGGGGCGAAAGAAAACGGACATGGTCTGTCCTGGTGAATTCCGTCCCCGAACCCTGACGAATCGTGGTCTGGCCGGTAGGCTCTGTCGCCCCTCTGGGGCTGAAACACGGGGCGGTCGGGTTTCCCCACGGCTCACGCCGCGGGCTACCTTCTGGTCGCCCCTCCGGGGCTGGTTGTCGTTGAGTTGGCGCACCCCGGGCCTGTCGTTCGTGCAACGCAGAATGTTCACACTCCAGGGGCAGGCTTCCAGCCTCTCTCTTTTCTGAGAATTCGAATCTGCAATTTAACCTTCTTGAGCCAGGTCCCTGCCGCCTCGGGACTCCCTGGACAGAAATCTTTCAAAACAACTCCTAGGTACATCGTGGTTGCCGAGGGCTTCGAGTTCTTGCATGTCACCGGCGTCGAGGAATCGCGGCGGCGCAAGGCGAAGCTGTAGCAGCCTTGGGACTCCTGATCCCGTTGGCAAGATGTGGACGACCGTGAGATTGGACTGGCCCCTCTTCCCCTCTCCCCAGGGAGAGGGAATCGTCATTTCCGCGTAGGAACAACCGCGAGCCGTCAGACTTTTCCGCGCACTGGGGACGGTTCTCCCTCTCCCTGCGGGAGAGGGCCGGGGTGAGGGGAACGGAACCGGCGAAAACCACGAGCAAGCGCAGTCCATTTCCACGGTGTCGGGAGCGCTGCGACTACAGCGCCAGGAGGAGCTTCTTGATCTCGAGAAGCCGGCTGCGCGCGTCTTTTTTCGTCAGCCGAGGGAATTTTCCCGCCAGCGTAATGTAATCGTTGTTCCGCGTCAGCATGAGCTTCTCCTCCTTCGTCTCGAGGGCGGTGATGCCTCGCTCGCTCGCCAAACACTTCAGTTCGGTGACCAGAAGCAAGATCTCCATCGCGCGCGGGAGTTCGCCGAACCGGTCGCGGAGTTCCGCGCGCAGCCGTTCCAGCGAGGGCTTGTCGGTCACCTGCGCGAGCTTCCGGTAAACTTCGATTCTCTGCCGGGCCTCGGAGACAAACCGGAAAGGAATGTAAGCGGACGCCCTCTTGATTTCTGATTTCTGATTTCTGATTTCTGATTTAGAGAGCGGGGCTTCCTCAGGAGAACCGTAGGCCGCGACCTCGCGTGGGACGTTGATTCTCAGGGCTGGCTTGCGGGTTGCGGCCCTGGTCATTGCATCCTGGGCCTCGGACTTTTCTTCTTCGCCCGGATGCAGCGCCAGAAAATCGAACCGCACCTGGACTTCGACGCGAGGTTTGACTTTCTCCCCCTTGAGCGAGCTGACGCTTTGCTTCAACAACTGGCAATAAAGCTCAAAACCAACCGCGGTGATGTGGCCGCTCTGTTCCGGCCCGAGCAGGTTGCCTGCGCCGCGGATTTCCAAATCGCGCATGGCGATTTTAAAGCCGCTGCCCAGGCTGGAATATTGCCGGATGGCGCTGATGCGCTTCCGCACATCGCTCAGCAGGGCCGCGTGCCGCGGCAGCAACAGATACGCATAGGCTTGATGCTTGTAGCGCCCGACCCGCCCCCGAAGTTGGTAGAGGTCGCTCAAGCCGAACCGATCGGCGCGATCAATGATAATCGTGTTGGCGTTCGGGATATCGATGCCGCTCTCGATGATCGTCGTGCAGACCAGAACGTCGGCTTCCCCGCTGACGAACCGGGTCATCACTTCTTCCAATTGATCGCTGTCCATCTGGCCGTGACCCACGATGATGCGCGCGTTGGGAACGAGTGCCTGGATGCGCAACGCCACGCTCTCGATGTCCTGGACCCGGTTGTGCAAATAATAAACTTGGCCCTGACGATTGATCTCGCGTTGGATGGCATCGCGAACCATCCGCTCATCATATTGGGCCACGAGGGTCCGAACGGGCAGGCGATCCTGCGGCGGCGTCTCGATCGTGCTCATGTCGCGCGCGCCGGTCAGGGCCAGATAAAGTGTCCGGGGAATGGGAGTGGCGCTCAACGTCAGCACATCGACTAACATCCGCAGCCGCTTGAGTTTTTCCTTGTGCAGCACGCCGAAACGCTGCTCCTCATCGATGACGACCAAGCCCAAATCTTTGAACGAAATGTCTCCCTGCAAAAGACGGTGCGTGCCGATCACGATATCGACCGAACCATTGGCCAGTTGCTCGACGATGCGCCTTTGTTCCTGGCGGCCGCAGAACCGCGAGAGTTGCTCGACTCTCACAGGGTAATCCGCCATCCGCTCGCGAAACGTGTTGAAGTGCTGTTGGGCCAGGATGGTTGTGGGCACCAGCACCGCGACTTGGCGCCCGTCCAAGACGGCTTTGAAGGCCGCCCGCAAAGCCACCTCGGTCTTGCCATAGCCCACGTCACCGCAAATCAGCCGGTCCATCGGGCGCGCCGTTTCCATGTCTTTCTTGGTTTCAACGATGGCCCGGTCTTGGTCCGGAGTTTCTTCGTAGAGAAACGCGCTTTCGAATTCGCGCTGCCAAGGTGTGTCCGACGCGAAGGCGTGCCCCGCCTGTGACTCGCGGGCGGCCTGGATCGCCAGCAGCTCGGCGGCCAGATCGCGCACCGCTTCTTCGGCTTGTGCTTTTGCTTTGGCCCAACGCGCGCCTCCCAAGGTGTTCAACGCCGGACGCGCTTTGCCCGCGCCGACGTATTTGCTCACCAGATACGCCTCCGTCACCGGCACGTAAAGCCTCGGCGGCGGATGGTCCGGATCGCCGGCGGCATATTCGATCACCAGACATTCTTGCCCGGTCTCCTGAGCCTCCGCGGATGGACCGCCGCCTTTTCGCCCGGCGCCCACCGGCAACATGCGCAAACCGAGGTAACGCCCGATCCCGTGCTGCAAATGCACGACGTGATCGCCCTCCTCCAAATCCGTGAAATCGATATCCAACGCCGACCGCGCTGCCACGGCATGGGGGGATTTGAGCCGGCGCGGGCGCTGCACTTTGTAGCGCCCAAAAATCTCCGCATCCGTGATGATGGCCAATTTGCCGGACTCGTAAAGAAAGCCGCGGGACAGGGCGCCGAGGTGGGTGGAAAGTGGAGAGTGGAGAGTGGAGAGTGGAGAGTTAGGACCGTTGGAATCGGACTCCGTTTCCGGAACCTTCGTTTTTTCATTCAAGCCGTATTCTTGCCAGATTTCCTGGAACCGCTGGCGTTCGCCTTCGTTGTTGCAGAAGACGTGAACTTGGAAACCCTGCCGCAGCCAGCGATGGAGTTGGTTGAAGAATTCCCGGCGCTGCACCTCCGCGACTTGCGGTTCGGGCGGGCGGTCACCCAGCGGCCGGAATGCATCCAGGTTTCCGAAGTGAAGTGGAGCGGATACGGGAGAGCAAGATCCGCAACAAAGCTTCGAGTTTCGATCGGATTCGGTGGCCAGACTCGAACCCACCCCCGGCCCCTCCAAGGAGGGGAGCTTCGTTCCCTCGGCCTCGACGAAGTTTACCCCCGCAAGCGGAGATACGCCGGACGCAGGACTTGCCAGTTCTCCTCCTGGGAGTGGCGCAGGGGTGGATCGCTCCATGGAAAGGTCATCCGATTCGGCCGCGTCAACTTCTGCCGACCGATCGATCGCATCCGTGCCTGTCCATTCCTCCGAAACAGCGACCATCGTCAGTCCCTTGCCGGTCATCTGCGACACGATCTCCTCCCAGTCCACGAAAAACGGATCATCAGACGGGACTTGATCCGCGTAAACTTGCGCGTGTTCTTCGAGCGTTTCGGGCTCGCACAAAAGACAAATCGAATCTCCCGGCAGGTGTTCAATCAATGTCGCTAGCTTTGGGGGTGTGCCTTCAGAGCTTGTTTGAACCTGTAGGGCGGACAGCTTGTCTGCCGGTTGACCGGGCGTCCTTGCCCCGACGTCCGGGCGGCAGGATGCCGCCTGAACCGGCAGGCTCGAAGCCTGCCCTACGTTGTCAGACGCGCGCTCGGCGCCGCCGTCCAAGCCCTGCTTCAGCAATCCAAGTTCTCCCGCCGGCGGGAAGATCACCTCTTGAATCTGCTCGCGTGAAAGTTGGGTGAGCGGATCGAAATAGCGCAGGGACTCGAGTTCGTCGCCGTCAAATTCCAAACGAACCGGCCATGGGCTGGTGAGCGGGTACACGTCCAAAATCCCGCCACGGGATGCGATCTCGCCTTTTTGCGTCACCTGCGCTTCCGGCTCGTAGCCTTGTTCCTCCAGCCATTCCACCAAGTCCAGCGGATCGACACGGTCGCCGCGGCGAAGCCTCCGAGTTCGCGCCTGGACCGTTCCAGGCGGAAAAGTCCGCTGCATCAGCGCCGCGACGTTGGTCACGATGACGAGCGAATGCGGACCCCTTGCTTGGACGGAGTTCTGGCTTTCGCCCGCTTCCTCTGCGGGAACACCAGACCCGCTCCCTGACCCCTCTGAGGGATGGGAGCCGACTGATATCGCTCTGGTATTCGGTCCCCTCCTGGGAGGGGCGGAGGCGGGGGGTGACTGAGTGAACGCAGAAAAGAGCGCCACCAGTGTCTCCAGCCGTTCGCTGATCACATCGGCGTGCGGGAGTTTGGTTTCGTGCGGAAGGATTTCCCAAGAGGGATAGAAGAGGGCGTGAGGTGTGAAGCGTGAAACGTGAAACGTGAGATCTGATGGAGCTGCGGCCTGGCCGTGATCGCTGAACTTCTGAGTCACTGCCGGCGCATAGCGAGGAACTGAGGTGCGTTCTCCCTCACCCCGGCCCTCTCCCAGCGGGAGAGGGCCGGGGTGAGGGAGAACGCCACCACCACCCACTAGGCCGCTCCCCCCATCCGAGCCGACCGCCTCCAAGTGCAACCAAGTCTCGACGTCTTGATGAAAACTTTCTTGCGCCTTGACGCCTTCGGTCACGACGAGGACGGGCCGAGTGGGAAACATTCGGTGAAGAAAAGAAGCCAGAAAAGGGTGGGCAGCGCGGCTGATTCCGTCGAGGGACAAAGCGCCGCCTTTCTCCACGCTTTGCCGCAGGGCCTGCACAGCGGGAGTCTGCAACACCGCAGCGAAAATGTTCTCGCCGGCCATCACTGAACGATCCGGCGTCAAGCGAGCCAAACCCTGCCCTCTCTCGCAGGCGGCGTCAAGCGAACCGCGGCAATTCTCGTTTTGGCGTAGCGCAGGCGTCCTCGCCAGCGAGTTCCAGGGGCGTCCCGCCCCGTTTCTCCTCGGAAAGGCGAGACGCCATCCGAACTCGCAGCCGGGACGGCCGCGCTACGAGGCCAAAATGAGAATTGCTGAGCGAACCGTAGCCGCCGACGTGAGGAGGCGGATTTCGTGTGGAACCCTGAATTCGCCAGTTGAAGCGCGAAACATTACGGATGGACTCGGATAGACATGGATAAAAACGCCCGGCCGGCGTCTTACTTCGGCGGTGAATCCTAGGAGCGTGTCCGAAAAGTGCATTCTTGGTGGAATAGGCCACGGGCCTGTTTGAGCAGGCCACCAGCCTCAGACATCCTGACGCCGTGGAAAAAGACTGAGCCGGAGTGATGGAGTATTGGAGTTGTGGAGTGTTGAAAATCCCAATACTCCATCACTCCAACGCTCCGTTTGGGCTCATGCCGTTT
>JACQWK010000426.1 GCA_016209525.1 Verrucomicrobiota bacterium | reverse complement strand
CGGGACTACAAACGCCGACCTGTCGTTCATCCAACGCTCTCGTCAATAAGCGTGGACGCCACGCTTGAATGCAGCAGCGTCCCGGAAATCCGAATGCGGGTCGCCGAACTATTCTGCTCGAAGCGCAGGTCCAGATCAGGCTTGCCCCTCGATCAGCACGACAAACTCGCCTCTCAAAACGCGGCTTTGGGTCAGCTCCAGGAGTTCAACAGGCGAACCTCGCAGAAATTCCTCGAACCGTTTGGTGAGCTCACGGGCCAGAACCACTTTTCGGTCGGGGCAGATCTCGCTCAACTCGCCGAGCAGCTTCTCAATCCGGTAGGGTGATTCATATAAGACGAGCGTTCCATCGGCTTGCTTGAATCGCTCCAAAATCCTCCGGCGCTGGCCGGGCTTATGCGGCAGAAAACCGATGAAATGAAACTCATCGGTGGGTAATCCGCTCGCGGTCAGAGCGGCCACCAGGGCGCAGGGTCCCGGCACCGCTTCGACGCGCTGGCCCTCGTCCAGGGCGGCCCGGACGATTCTCTGGCCTGGATCGCTGATGCCCGGGCTGCCGGCGTCAGTGACGAGCGCCACCTTTTGGCCCCGCTTTAATCGATCGATGATTTCCGCGCCCCGCCTGGCTTCGTTGAACCGGAAATAGCTCATCAACGGCTTGGAGATTTCATAATGATTCAGCAGTCGCCCCGTGTGGCGCGTGTCCTCCGCGGCGATGACATCGCATTCTCGCAACGTGCGCAGCGCGCGCAACGTGATGTCTTCGAGGTTGCCGATTGGAGTCGAGACCAGGTAGAGCGTTCCCGGAGTCAGCGGAGGAAAAAGGGAGGCGGGCTCCGGAATTTTGGCAACCTCTGCCGGTTTTGACGGATCGCGAGACATGTTGGTTTTCATTAATACACAGCAGGACAGATTGGTCCAGGGCCGGCATTCTCCGGCCAGCCATTCTCAACTTGACCGGCACAGAGTCCCGGCTTTAGGGCGTGTTTGAAAATGGGTGAGGCGGGCAACCGTATGTGTTTAGTGAACGTGGCGTGGGCGTCCACGCCTGCGGGTTCAGGCGCCGTCTCGGCGCCACCATCGCCATGACTGGCAGCGAGACGCCGCCAAAACCCGCAGCCGCGACGGCTGCGCTACCCCTGGCCAAACACATACCCTCGCCGGTCGGAACGGTGTTGAAACAAATTGAACTCAGTAGGAGAAGCCTATGCTAAAACGCAACGTCTCACGCCGTCATTTCTTCGGCGCTTCGGCAATTGGGGCCATAGCCGGTGCGTCCGCCCTCAGTGATCCTGCACGCGCGGCTGCGCAGGCGGTCGGGACAATACCGTCCGATCTGCCGGACCTCACCATCAAGGAAGTCAAAGTCTATGTGCTGGAGCGCGGACAAATCGCCTCGGTGGTGACCCGGAGCGGAATTGAGGGTAATTACACCCTCGGCAGCCGGTACTGGCACCCGAACTGGAGCAACCTTGGCTGGCTCGATCACGCGAAACGATTGCTCGTCGGCCAAAGCGTCCTTGACCTGCCCGCGTTGACTTCCCAGTGGGAGCCGCAACGACGGCGCGTGGGCCAGAGTTCCTACGCCTCCGCTATCGACAATTGCCTCTGGGACATCCTCGGCAAGGCCGTCGGTCTCCCGGTTTATCACATCCTCGGCGCGTACCGGGACCGTGTGCTGGCCTACGCGAGCTCCCAGCACCACCGGACGGTGGAAGAGTTTGTTGTAGAAGTCCAGCGGTGCAAGGCCGAGGGTTTCAAGGCCTACAAGATTCACCCGCCGGACGCAAAGCAGCCGGGTGGTCGCGTGGATTACAGGCTGGACATGGAAGTGGCCAAGGCAGTTCGGAAAGCAGCCGGTGACGACTTTATCCTGCTCATGGACCCGGTCGGGGTGTACACGCGGGAGGAAGCGATCAAGGTCGGGCGTTTGATGGACGAGTTGAATTATGTCGCGTACGAAGACCCGATTCCCACGACAGACATCGACGGCCTCGCGGAGTTGTGCCAGGCACTGGATGTGCCGATCCATATCGGCGAATTCATATTCTCGCCGTACAACTACGCCGAATACATCCGCCGCGGCGCGCTCGACGTCGTGCGGTTGATCGTGGACAATATCGGCGGGATCACCGGCGCGATGAAGGTCGCGCACTTGGCCGAATGCTTTGGGCTGGAATGCGCGCCGCACAACTGGGGCGACGTGTTCGACCACGCCGTGCATTTTCACTGCGAGCTGGCCATGCCGAACAACGTCTGGTTCGAAATGACCGTGCCCCAGGGAACGAGCGACCGTCCGTACATGAAGGACCGCATCCGCACCGCCGAAGACGGATATGTCTATGCGCCGACCAAGCCCGGTCTCGGATACGAGATCGACCGCGATGTGCTCGACAAGATGACAAGACGAATCGAGCGTTAGCCCGAACAGTCCACGCTGCCTGGCACAGATTTTCCGACAAAGACTCTGGCTCAAGTTGAACAGAAGTAACAATGATGACTCCCATGAAAAATCACTTTATAGATTCGTCGAGGCGGCAGTTTGTGAAATCGCTGGGCGCGGGTGCGCTGGGTTTCGTGTTGCCGGGAGCGAGCGCGTTCGCCAGCCAGAGCTCAGGGTCGAAACCGCTGCGCGGCATTTTTCCCATCGCCCAGACGCCGTTCACCGAATCGAACCAGCTCGACCTGGACGCCTTGGCAGAAGAAGTGAAGTTCGTTGACCGCGGACGAGTGCACGGATTCGTTTGGCCGCAGATCGCCAGCGAGTGGTCCACCCTCACCGAACGCGAACGCCTGGACGGCGCCGAAGCCATCCTATCCGTCGGGAAACGGTTGCGGCCGGCCATCGTGATCGGCGTGCAAGGCCCTGATCTGGCCACCGCGGTGAGATTTGCGCAGCACGCTGAGAAACTCGGTGCCGATGCAATCATCTCGCTTCCACCCTCGGGCCAGAGCGACCCGAAGGCCGTGCTCGAATACTACAAAGAAGTTGGCAAGGCGACCGAGCTTCCGTTGTTCGTGCAGGCGGTGGGCAACATGAGCGTGGAGTCGGTCCTCGATCTGCACAAGGCCGTTCCCACCCTGCGCTACATCAAGGACGAAGCGGGACAACCGCTCCAGCGCGTCGGGCCGCTTCGGGAGAAGAGCGGCGACCAGATCAAAGTCTTCTCCGGCTCCCACGGGCGAACGTTGATTGAAGAAATGCGGCGTGGATTCTCCGGCAGCATGCCCGCCGCTCCTTTTGCCGACCTCTACGCGGCGACGTGGAATCTTTGGCAAGCGGGCCGACACAAAGAAGCCATGGAGATGCATGCCAGGACGCTGCTCATCCTCACCGAAATGACCAACTATGGTTCTGAAGCGATGAAGTATCTGCTTTTTCTGCGTGGCGTCTTCAAAGCCTACGGCGTTCGCAAACCCCAAGGGCGCGGCGCGTCCGCGCCCGCGACACCAGCAACGGGCGGCACGGCGGCGTCATCGAGCCTCGACGAAGCGGCCAAACAAGCGCTCCGCGAAGCACTCGATTTCGTGAAGCCGTACTTGAGGGCATAGCCGTAAAAGCCCTGGCGGCTGTTCGCTTTGATTCACGTCAACGGCTGACGGCCCCGTATCGGCTATGTTCCTTTCGCTTGTCGCGCGGATTGGATTGTCGAGCCCGCGACCACATATTCATGAGTTCAGAAGTTGAAAGACACCCCTCACCCATCCTTCCGCCTTCGCCAAGCCTACGGCGGACAGGCCGGACACCCTCTCCCCATCCGATGGGGAGGGGGTGAGGGGCATTGTTCATGTCAACTTGCTTATGAACTGATCAATATACAGAGG
>JACQWK010000044.1 GCA_016209525.1 Verrucomicrobiota bacterium | reverse complement strand
GAGTGGGAGAGGGTCGGGGAGAGGGCAACCTCGTGTGGTGACCGTGGCCAGATGTGCTTGGATGAAATGCTCCTCCTCTCCCCGGCCCTCTCCTCCACTTCGTGGAAGAGAGGGAGTTACGGCGTTGGAGATTCGGTGGCAGTGACAAGATCCGCCCTGTTCGATGTTCATTCCGTGGTTTTTAGCTCTTCGACCTCCGAGTTCAGAGTAAACTGTCCGCCTCGTTACCTCGGCGGCTACGACCCGACGGTTTGCCGGCGATTGAACGCCACGGCATCGGCGTAGCGCACCCCCTTGCCGCCGAAAATGTCGAGCGCGGAGCCAATGGTCAGATCGATGCGGCCATGGCCGATCCGAGTGACTTCCTCCAAATCCGCGAGCGAACGCGCGCCGCCGGCGTACGTGGTCGGAATGGGCGCCCACTCGCCCAGCTTTTCCACCAACTCTGTGTCGATCCCTTGGCAAAGGCCTTCGACATCGACGGCGTGGATGAGGAATTCGTCGCAGAAGCCGGCGAGACGATCCAAAGTCTGCTTTGCAATGGCCAGGTCCGTAAATTTCTGCCAGCGATCTGTAACGACGATGAAATCGTTGCCCCGGCGGCGGCAGCTCAAATCCAAGACCAGGCGGCGATTCCCGATCGCGCCGGCCAAAGCGCTTAGGCGATCCGAATCCAACTTGCCGCTTCGAAAAACCCACGAAGTCACAATCACGTGAGAGGCGCCGCTCTCCAGATAATGCCGCGCGTTGTCGGGCGTAATTCCGCCGCCGACTTGAAGTCCGCCGGGATACGCGCCGAGGGCTTCGAGGGCTGCGGTTTCGTTGCCGGGGCCGAGCATGATGACGTGCCCGCCCTGCAGGCCATCCTGGCGGTAGAGCCTGGCGTACCAGCCGCTGGAACGGTCGGCCACGAAATTGGTGCGCAGTTGCGAGGGATCTTCGCTGAGCGATCCGCCGACGATCTGCTTCACTTTTCCTTCGTGAAGATCAATACAGGGCCGGAACATAACAAATAGTTCATAAGTCAACCAACATGAAACATGCCCCTCACCCCGGCCCTCTCCCCCTCGGATGGGGAGAGGGTGGCCAAAGGCCGGGTGAGGGGTATCTGCCAAGGTTTGAACTCATCCATAATTCTTTCGTAACTGTTCAGGTCAACCGCGAATCAACGCCAATCCACGCGAATGCGATGAAATCCGAATGATTCGTGAGAATTCGAGCTATTCGTGTCTTTCGAATCTGTGTTCATCCGTACTCTTATCCATGAAAGTCTAGTTTTCCCACGCAAATTTCTCTCATCACAGCAATTCTCATTTTGACCCGTATGTAGTCCCGGCTTTAGCCGGCCGGCGTGAGAAAACCGGCTAAAGCCGGGACTACGAGCAGGTCGCAGGTCGTGCCTGGCGTCAAAATGAGAATTGCTGCTCTCATCACTGATCACTGATTACTGATTACTGATTGCTTTGGCTACGGCTTCGCCGCGCTGAGTGCATCCTTGGTCAAACCGCTCCTTTTGTGTTTGAGGGCAGTGTGCACGCGGCGGGCGGACCAGAGTGGCAAGGAGTTGTCGGCGTCTCTCCCTCACGCCGGCCCTCTCCCGCTCAGAGAGGGAGAAACGTTGGCGATGCTGCAACACTCAGCGTTCAATAAACTCCTTCGTTGGAAGTTGAAAGTTGGATGTTGAACGTTTCCGTCGGTTCATGGGCAAGGGCCACGCGGCGGGCAAATCAGAGCCGTCGGGGGTTGCCGGCCTTTCTCCCTCACCCCGGCCCTCTCCCGCTGGGAGAGGGAGGATCGCATTTCGCGTCCGATCGGATTAGGCATCCTGAGCCTAGCGGCCCGGCACTGATCGGAGCGCTTCGATCGGAAACTCGGTTTTGCCGCCGACGGAGGCCTTGCCTTCGATGCGCTCGTTCTGGAGGGTCTGGTAGTCACCCGTAAAAACGACCTTCTGGTTCAGGCTGCGGTTGGTTCCAATCGCCTGGAAGGAGAAGCTTTCTTCGGCTGGCGGCGCGGCGGCAGTGGAGGCGGACACGCCTTGAATCTTGAGTTTTGACTCATCCGCTTGAAATCGGGTTTGAAGTCTCTGTGCCGCTTTGCTCGCCTCGGTATTGCGAGCCACTCCGCGCGCCGCGCTGGAAGCCACTTGAGGCAGAGACTGAACCGTCCCCTCGTAAACCGAGCCATCGGCGTCGATGACCACCACGTTGTTGCCCTGGCGCTGCAATTGGAAAGTCGTGAGGACGTTCGGGTCTGGCGGTGAGTTTCGATTCGCGCGATACTTGGTCCGCGAGTCGATCCGGCTGAATTGCACCGGCCATCCGATGGATTCCTTTTCCGCCAGGCCGCTCGCTCGTTGGACTTGGAAATAGGCCGGCTCAGCGGCATTTGAAACTGACAGCGCCGGCGCGTCGGGAGCTTTGGCCATCAGAACGGTTGCCGAAGCCGCAGCCGCACTGGCTTCGCCGCTGGCGACAGGACGGCTTGCCGAACGATACGGAGCCACGGTCAGCGGGGCTGACTCCAACTTTCGCCCCAGGGTCGCCTTCTCCTCCGCGGGAGCAACGGACTGCAATTGCAGCCGGCTCGCGGCCAAAGTGGGAGCGGGTGCGGAGGATGTAGCACTGTTTGGCATTTCAGGCGGGCCGGCTTCCGGGTGGGCTGCACGCTCCGCAGCCGTCACTCCGGCAATTCCAAAGCGGTCACCCGACGCTTGAGCATGCGGACTGGCGAGAGGCAAGGGCTTGCCCGCCGAATCGTCCTTAAATGCGAGCGTCTGCGCGCCGCGGGCCGATTCGCCGCCGGCAATTCCTGGCGGACCTTTTGCCGTCCCGCTGTCTCTATCGTCAAGGCGCAAGACGTCGCGTTCCAGGCCGGGCTCGATCCGTGGCCCCTCGCTCGGAACAGATGCCGCCGGGGACGGCTCAACGCGCGCGGGAGGCTCAGCCTTTTGGATTTGATCAAGGTTTCGCGCCAGTTTGAAACTTTCTTGCGACTGTTTGTCGGTCTGCAGCGAGGTCAGGACGGCGATCACCAGAACGGCGAGCAGGCCGGCCCCAAACGCGAGGCGCGGCCAAAATCCGAAGAAGAGGCGGAGCCACGCGGGTGACTCCGCTGTCCTGGGAAATGTGCGGGCGACTTCTGCCTGCAACAGGCGGCGCGTCGCCGCCGGCATCTCGAACGGTTGACCCGCTTCTTCCCGACGCTTTTGAGCGCACGCTCGCAGGAGCGGGTCCATGTTGTTTTCTGGAGCCGATGGCATATGCGTTCTGGTAGTGGTCATGAACAGAAATACGATGACGTTCGCGGCAAGGGATTTTTGACGGAGGCGAGGCGCGAGCGACGCGCAGACTCCGAAGTGGATCTGTAAGGAGCGAGCAACGACGCCTTCGTCAAAAAGCACTGCCGCCCTTCGGGTTGCTTCGCAATTGGCCTGTGGCTTCGTTGCTCGTCGGTCACAGCCCCACTTCGGGGGATGCTCCCTCCTCGCGCCTCGCCACAGGCCAATTGCGAAGCAACGAACGTCATCGTATTTCTGTTCATGACCACTTGGGTTAGACGGAAAACGGCGTTGATTTCTCCCGCGCCAGCATCGAGCGGGTGACCGTCTCCAGCCGGTCTAGACATTTGCTGAGCCGGGAACTGACGGTTTTAGGGTTGAGGTTCAAGGCCGCGCTGATTTCTTCGTAACTCAGATCGCCGAAATAACGCAGTTCGATGATCTCGCGGCATGGCTCGCCGATTTGTTCCAAAGCTTGCCGCACCAGGGCCAGCCGTTCTGAGTTCATCAACTGCGCGTCTGGGCTTGGGCCGTTGCTGGGCGGATCTATGGTCAAACCGTTTTCGGGATCTTCCGCTTGCAGCGAAACGGGGGTCTGCCCGCCGCCCCGCTTGGCCGCTTGCCGGTGTTCGCGGAAATCGCGCGCTTTGTTGGCGGCGATGCGGAAAAGCCAAGTCTGGAATTGGCTGGCCCCCTGAAACGAAGCGATGTTTCGGATGACCGACAGGAAAGCCTCCTGGCAAATCTCTTCCACGTCCTCGCGCGAAAAATCCGGGCTCAGTTGGAACACGAAACGCGCGGCCGCGGCATAGTGCAAATCGAAGAGTTCCTCCCACGCCTCAGCCTCGCCGCGGCGGCACCGACTCAGCAAGTTGGCTTCAGCGTCGGAACTCATTCAGGCAGTTATACCGCACCGGGCACGAATTTTCCACAAGTCCTTAACGCCCGTAGGGACGCGCGGCCGCATCTTGACACTGTCACCGTTGTTTTCTCCCTCTCCCACGACG
>JACQWK010000478.1 GCA_016209525.1 Verrucomicrobiota bacterium | reverse complement strand
GGGCCGAAATCTTGTCGTCCAGCTTGAGCTTCCCATCCTCTACAAGCTGCATGATCGCTGTAGCAGTGAAGCATTTGGTGATGGAAGCCAGATGATAGACGGTTTCCGGCGTGGCCGGCACGCCCAGCTCCACATTGGCGAAGCCATAGCCCTTGGACTTGAGAAGCTTTCCGTTTTTCAGCACCGTCAGCGAGAGGCCGGGGATTTGGTGTCTCTTCATTTCCGCCAGGACGAAATCGTCCACCCTGTCCCCATGAGCCAAGCTACCGCAAAGTACTACGAGCATTGCGCCAACGAAAAGGCGAAGTTTTTTCATGGCTCCTGATGGACAACTTCGAAATCGCCCCCCCGTGTGCCTTCGCGCACCAACCAGCCCGCCCCCACCTTGAGCGTCCAGCCGTCACCGGCAACTGTCCCATCGTCGCGCCGCACGGGTGCCGGCACACGACGGGTGCGGCCATCACTGGCGACGAGCACGCCTTTTTCCGCTTCGAGCGTGCCCCACTCTCCTGAAGAACGGAACCTATGGAAATACACCGTACCCACACCCGGAATTACAACCGCGCCCCGGGAATCGGAAGCGGTGCCTCCCACTCCTGGAAACACGAGGACTGGACCGTCGACAAATCGTCGGCGCAATTCGGCGAGACGTTCCTCCCGCTGTTGCTTGCGCTGCTGTTCGGACGCGCGAATTTCGGCACCGCCGTATCGGACGGCAGCCGCCGTGGCGTCACTGGCTGGTTGAACAGCGAGCGCACGCATCACGAGCGTGGCGAGATCGTCGGTGGCGCGCACCCGTCGCGTCCAGCCGGGAGACGATTCATCGAGCAGGAGGCCATACGCGGGACCGGACATGTAGGCAAACGTGCGAACGAAGCTTTCCCCGGCCTCGCCATTGGTCAGCAGGTCGAGCGCACTCGCAATCGCATCGGCCGCCGTTTGCGCCGCGAGCACTGTACCGGTGTACGCGGCGAGCCCTTCCGTAATCTCCTGCGCGCGCTCGCCTTCGACATTGGCTGGGTAGATCGTGCGCCGGGCCTGCCGGAACGCGAGCGCGTCGCGGACAGCGAGATTTCGCTGCTCTCCTGATTCACGCAGGGCCTGCGCGAGCGCGCGCCATTCCAGCCGCAACCAATACCGTCCATCCGCTGCGTCGAGATGTTCGGTCGCCCCGGTCGGCACCATCAGGCCGAGCCGCGACTGCACGCCGTGGAACAATTCGTGGAGAAGGAGTTCATTACGCTCTCGCGGCGTCCGGTTGACCACGTCATCCCACATGTAGGCTCCCCACGTCACCCCACCCCACTCGATTGGGGCATTCACGAGGCCCAGCACTCGCGGCCGAGCCCCTTCCGGTGCGCGCTGGCTGGTGGCGAGCGTCTGCGTCCGCATGTCGGCGATCACCATCGGTGCGCCCAGCGACACTCCCCACCGACGTCCGCCGTCGCGCTCCCATAATTCCTGGGCTTCCTTGAAGAACCGCTGTGCACGGTCTTCATCGACTTGCGCGTCGGCAGGCAATACGAAGCTCAATAGGAGGAAAACTGCCGTCCGCGTCATCGCCGACCGCATTTCACGCCTCCTAGCTGGGCTCAAGACGCACGAGTCCAAGTCAGAACGCAGCATGTTCGTCATTCTCCCAAGAAGGACGCTGGGAGCGGCATAACGACAGAATATAAGTGATCCGAAATTATTCATGGCGGATGGCGAATTTGAGGTCGTTCATGGGTTCGGCGTTCAGTTCATTCGGGGCCAGTTGCTTTTCTCTCAAGATACTCCGCGATGGCTGCATGCTGATTCCTCAGGGCTTCTTCGCGCTCCTCCGCCAGCATGTGCCCGGCCCATCCCCAGGCAGTTCCGCCATAAATCTTATCCTTCAGCGCCAGGTCGGCGCCGGCTTCGACGAGTAGTTTTACCGCCGCGAGTGAACCCGAGCTCACTGCCTGATGCAGAGGCGTGGCGTGCGAATGAAATCCCTCCGACTTCGGGTAATCATTGGGGTCAACACCAAGCGCCAACAGGAAGGCAATCCATTCCTGCTTGCCGTAGAAGGCGGCCACCGTGAGTGCAACGAGCCTCTCGTCCTGTCCCGCCGCGGGAGCCATGCGCCGAACATCGTCGCCTCGCTCAAGCCCGACCGCCGTTCCCAATGTCAGGGCGCCCCCGCATTCAATGAGCCGGCGGGCCGCATCGACATTGCCGTGCGCCAATGCCCCCAAACCTCCGCCGGGCTTGGCCCCCGCATCCATCAGCAGGTCCATGATTGCAAGTTGCACACCGCACTCCCGGGGGATGCGACCGGTCGCTACCAGCCCGAGCGTGTAATCCAATTGCTCCTGCAGGCTGACGACTTCCAGCCTCTTCAGTTCGCCGACCAGCACCACAGTCACCTCAACAATGCTGACAGGCAGCTTCTCCATGCGGATCGGATTGTCGGCGACGAAATAGAGAAGGTAGGGGTCCTTGAAGTAGCCTTGCTCGCCGTTCACAAGCCGCTCACTCAGCAGCGCCGGATTTTGCGCCACAAGGCGCCTTAACTCATGCACCTTCCCACCATCGATGGCTTCTACCGCCGCCTTGAAGACGGGGTTCTTGATGTCAGACGTTTTCACAGTGTGCGCAAGCCTTTTGGCAACTGAAACCTGGGTTCTTCAGGCACGAAACTTTCCATAACAGAGTTTTCTGAGAATGGACCTGGGACGCAGATGCCAACTCGCCCAGGTAAGTGGGGAATCTCCATTCATGTCTTTAGCATCAATCAATGCACCTGCATCCAGCAACATCTGGATGGTTGCTTCCGTTCCGAAAGCCGCTGCCCGATGAAGGGGCGTTTCCGCTCTGGTTCGGACATCACGCATGAAGGCGTCCGTTTCAACCAATGGCTTGGTCACGCAATTGGGATTCGCGCCATTGGCGAGGAGCACTTCGATCACAGCGTCATGCTTCTGGCGATTGGTTGTGCAGAGGGCTGCGTGCAGCGGTGTTTCTCCGGTGTCCGGCTGAGGGTTGTTGACGTCCGCACCTTGCTCGATCAGAAACTGGCATAGGCGCGAATGTCCGTGAAAAGCAGCCGTGTTGAGTCCGTAGAGTCTTCCCAAGGATTGGAGTGACTCTCCATTGGCAAGCAGGAATTTGAGGGCGCTGACATCGCCGTGGTACGAACACCACTGAAGAAGAGATACGCCGCCTTCGTCTGCCGAAGTTGCCGCGTGGCCCGCAGTGACGTAATCGAACACCAAGTCTGTGCGCCCGTCTGTAATTTGTTGGAGGATGTTTTTGCTCATGTTGCGCTGTGATGGCTGGTCGTTGGTCTTACATGGGTTCTACTTTGGAGTTCAGAAATCGGCGTTCAATTCGAGTCCGACTTCTTCGGGTAAGACCGTGGCCCACTCAGAAGTCTGAGATGTCTCCGCTCCACGCGCTTTAGTGTTCGCGCCAATGAAGAGCGCGAGCGTGAGCACGGCCACGGCGGTGAAGCCGGGGTTCTTCAGCAACTGGCGGAAGGCGAATTTGAGGTCGTTCATGAGATAACGTGCTCCTATTGCCACCTTAACTGGCACCGGCCTGGCGCAAGTCGGCTTCGATGTCGGCATGGCCCTTCCTGCGCGCCCACGCCAGCGGCGTCGCCCACGGCGCGCCGGCTTTATTGACCTCAGCGCCCCGCTCCAGGAGGAACGCGGCCATTTCCCGTTGCCCCCAGTGAGCGGCGTAGCCCAGAGGCGTTGACGAGTAGTCGTCATCCATCGCGTTGATGTCGGCGCCATGGTCCAACAGCAGGCGTGCCTTCTGAACCT
>JACQWK010000477.1 GCA_016209525.1 Verrucomicrobiota bacterium | reverse complement strand
TCGGAGACACCACACTAGCTGACAGCAATCAACGACACTCTCTCACTTCGTTCATTTCGGCCCACGCCTTGCGCGCGAGGATCGAGGCGGACTTTTCCGTCCACGAGAAAGAGGTACCGATGGTGGCCGTGCGAGAGAGCGATCTGAATCATCCAAGCGCCGTCGAGTTGTCGCTTCATGGGATGAGCCTCAACCTGCCAGTCATTGAAGTCACCCACGACCGAGACATGTTTGGCTTCGGGAGCGTAACAGACGAAATTGACGGGAATCGCGAAATTCTTGGCGGAGTAGCGGGAGGGGGAACCGGCAGTGTGCGAACGACTCGAATACATTGGAAACGACTCTTCTAACTGTTTCTTCAAGCCCACCTGGGCGACTAACTTGACCCGTTGCATTCATGGGCGACATAAACAACCACAGGCAGCGAGACCAAGCAAGGGAGAAAGATTCTTTCGTGTTCACGAACACCCGATTGTTGAATTATCCTCCGGCGCATGAAGATTACCGCCCTCAAGACGCTGGTCTGCCACGCGCGCATGCGCAACTGGATTTTCGTTAAAGTTCTCACGGATCAGGACGGCCTCTGGGGTTGGGGCGAGGCCACCTTGGAATGGCACACTCGGTCCGTGATTGGGGCGATCGAGGATCTGTCCCATTTGCTGATCGGCCAGGATCCGACCCGGATCGAGCATCTCTGGCAAATCATGTATCGCCAGCATTTCTGGCATGGGCATGGCGTCATCCGCGGCACCGCCATCAGCGGCATCGACCTCGCCCTTTGGGACATCATGGGCAAGATTCACGGCGTGCCCTGCCATAAGCTTTGGGGCGGCCCGGTTCGCGATTTCATCCGGCTCTATTGCCACTTGGGAGGCGGCAAGATGGAGGACTTTTATTGCACCAGCCCAGCCGACGCCTCGCGGTTCGCCGACCTTGCCCGGCGGGCCGTCGAAGAGGGCTTCACGGCGTTCAAGTCCATGGCCGTGCCGGAAACAATGCCGTTGGAAGGGTTGCAGCCGATTCGCTATGCGGAAACGTGCGTGCGGGCTATGCGCGAAGCTGTGGGGGACGGCATTGATATCATGGTGGATTGCCACGCGCGGCCCAGTCCGAGGATGGGCTTGCTCTTCGCCAAGGCGCTAGAACCGTACCATCTCTATTGGTTTGAAGAACCTTGCTGGCCTGAAGTCATGGATGACATCGCGCTGATCCAGCGCGCGGTCAAAACTCCCATTGCCACGGGAGAACGGTTGGTCGGCATCCATGCGTTCCGGGAGTTGCTGGAACAGCGCGCGGCCAGCGTCATTCAGCCGGACATCACCCACTGCGGGGGCTTTAGCGAGGCGCGGCGAATTGCGGCGATGGCGGAAGCGTACCGCGTGGCGATGGCGCCGCACAATCCTCAAGGACCGGTCAGCACCGCCGCGTCGCTTGAGTTTGGTTTTGCCACGCCTTCTTACATCATTTGCGAGACCGTCCACGCGGATGTGCCTTGGCGGCAAGATGTCGTCCGAGAAGGATTCACGCTCGAGAAATCGGGCCGCTTGGTCCGTCCCAACACGAAACCCGGACTTGGCGTGGAGATCGATGAAAAGGAAGTGGCCAAGCATCCGTTCCAGCAGGAGATGGTGCAACGGACCTTCTACAAGGACGGAAGCGCGGGGGATTGGTGAAAGCGTTGAAGCGTTGAAAGGTCAAAAAGTTAAAACCGTGAAATTGGGCGTTTACAGCGGCGCCCGTGAGATGGACTACACGGAGAAGGTTTGTAGTCCCGCCTTTAGGCGGACCGACTAAAGCCGGGACTACAAGCGCCGACCTGTCGTTCATCCAACGGTCTCCTCAATAGGTTTCACGAATCTCCTGAGGTGGCCTGGCCCCTGTAACGTTTTAACGCATTAACCTGTGAACGCTTTAACGACCACTTGGCCCAGCGACGACGGCGGTTCACGGATGATGACCCGCCTCTGATTCTTGCGCCGATTCTTGCGCTTGCTCCCGGAGAGCGGCCAGCGCATTCAAAGCCGCGCGGCATTCCGCTTCCTTCTTGCTTTTGCCGCTGCCACGGCCCAGTTCGACTTTCCGATAATAGACCGCGCACTCGAAGTCGCGATCATGGTCCGGTCCGGAGACGGACATCAAGACATAGCGAGGCGCCTCCGGCGACCGTGATTGCAGAACCTCCTGGAGTTCCCCTTTCGGATTCTCCAGAATCGGCAGAGTTTCCAAACTCCCGAGGACTTCGTGGAATTGGCGCAGGATGAAACCCTCCGCCGCTTCGAATCCGCTATCCAGAAAAATGGCGCCCAAAAGCGCTTCGTAGGCGTCGGCCAGCGTCGATGGCCGGGATCGGCCCTGGTTCAATTCCTCTCCTCGGCTCAGGACCAGATGCTCACCCAATCCTAGGACGCGTCCGTGTTCCGCCAGCGCGCGGCGGTTGACCAATTGAGCGCGGGCTTTTGTCAGAGGTCCTTCGCCAAAATCGGGAAATTTTTCGTAGAGGACCCGGGTGAGGACCAGTTGCAGGACGGCATCACCCAGAAACTCGAGTCGTTGATTATGTTGGACGGTCACTCCTTGTTCGTGGGCGACCGACGGGTGGGTCAAGGCCAGGCGGAGCAAATCCTCGGCCTTAAACGTGAATCCTAAACGACTTTGAAGTTCGCCAAGGTCCGGCACAACCCAAATTCAACCAACGGTCGTTTGAACCACTACGCCCGGCTCTTCGGCGGCCTGAAGCCCGTCGGTTTTTAAACCGGCCGCTTCCGGGAGCGGGGTGGTTTCGTTCGGTGGCGGCGGATCCGCCGGAAGCGGCTGGGGAGGGTTCGCTCCCTGTTCCAGCAGCTTCGCAACATCGCGCTGCACCTCTTCCAATTGGTCCAGCCGAAGATTCGGGTCGGGAATCTGAAACAAATCGCCGGTCTTGGCGTGCTCATAAACGAAGACGCGCTGTTGGTTCTCCAACAGTTGCGTTTTGACTTTAAGCAAGCGCTTTCGTTCCAGCATCACCGCCAGAATGAAGCTGGCCGCCGCGTGGGCAGGATCATTCTGCTCGATCAATTTGCGAAGCAAAGATTCGGCGGTCTCCTTTTGGATTGGATCCGGCGGAGTGGCCGGCGGGACCGTATAGACGCCCTGCCAATGGGAAATGAATCCTTTCCGGTCCGTTGCGCCCTGGCTGTATTGCGATTTCCAGCAGCTCTCACAAACGTCCAATCGTTCGTAAGCCTGCTTGTGATCGAACAAGAGCGTGTGCAACTGCTCCTTGTTGCCAAACGGCTTTCGGCAAGCCTGGCAGGCATGAGCGCGAGCTTGAATATTCCACTCGATCATCAGAAAGGCGCCAATCGCTTCAACTGTTGGTCAGGGCGGATTATCCCCAAGTCGGCGTCGTCCTGCAACTCCATTTCGGGAGCATTTCGGAAGCAGCGCGATTCCTGGTACGCCTCAGCTTCCGCGCCGCTCGACCGGCCTGCCGAGCACCGAACTCTAGCCGCCGGACGCAATTGAGAATTGGCCATTGAAGATTGGCTCTTGGCTATTGAAGAGCACCGTGCCCTGGCCCAAAGCGATCGCAGGAAACGTGAGGAGACACACTCCGATGAAAACTCGTTTCATGGTGGAGTCTAACACCAGTCGGCCATTCGCCAAAGGTGGGTCATCGCCTCGGCAGCAATTCTCATTATGACCCGTATGTAGTCCCGGCTTTAGCCGGCCAGTGCGAGCAAACCGGCTAAAGCCGGGACAACAAGCGGGTCGCGGGTCGTGCCTGTCCAGTGCCTCCCCCGGTTTTCGGTAGCG
>JACQWK010000433.1 GCA_016209525.1 Verrucomicrobiota bacterium | reverse complement strand
TTACCGGAGCGCTGCGGCTGGTGCTTCGCACACAGCCGCGCTCCGAAGAATCGTAGCAGCTTGCGACGATTCCAGGCGATACTGATAGATTGAAAATCTACGCCCGGCAAACCTGAGGCCCACAACCCAGACGGGTTAAATTTGCTGGCCACGGGCCCTCTTGTCTGAGATAAGGCGCGCCATGACTCCACGAAACCTGCCCTCCTGCTCCGTCCGGGCAATATTGGCCTTGTGTCTAATATCGCTGGGTGGTGGATGCGCCTGCTTCCTGCCAGCTTCGGACACCTCGACTCCTTCCAAACCGGTCCTCCTCTACAGCCTCTACTACAACGCCGAAGGCGAGAACCGGTACCCAGTCGATGGCGTCTATAGCGAAGTCGTGAAGGAGTTGGGGAAGGATTTCGAAGTGCGCGCGCACCGGGAACCGCTGAATCCGAAAACGCTCGCCGATGTGAACTTGGTCCTGATCGCCAATGCAAATGAACAAGCGGTGCCCGGCCACCCGCCGCCTCCGCACGTCTCGGACGCGGACATCAAGGCGCTGACCCGTTTCGTCCAGCACGGCGGCGGACTCATCGTCATGCAGAACCAGGAAAACCACAACGTGGAGGTCGAGGCGATGAACCGGCTTCTCGCCCGCTTTGGCATCCAGACCACGAACCTCTACACCGATGCCAAACTGATCGCGATCCCCCGTGAGGCGCCTGTCCTTGGCGGGCTGCGCTGGGCCTACATTATTGGCAATTCGATCCGCATTGATCCTTTGCACCCGGCCAAACCGCGGGCCATTGTCACGAATGACCTCAATCAAAAGCCGCTCCGAGGCGCCCGGAACGAACCGGGAATTCTCCTCGCAACTGCGGAACCGGGCCAGGGCCGCCTCGCGGTCGTGACTGATTCGGGCTGGCTGATCAATGCCGCTCTGAACGGTGAAGAAGCCGGCGTCGTCGTCATTAAAGAGCATGACAACCGCGAGATCATCCGTCGGCTGACCCGCTGGGCTGCGCGCTTGCCGACGCCCTAGTACAGCGCGGCATAAATTCGTGCAACGATAGTCGTTGCACGAATTTATGCCGCGCCATACTAGTCGTTGATGGCCAAAGTGTCGCTTGCGGGGATCCGATTCTGCAGCATCAACGCCCGAATTTCCTTCTGCGTGAGCGCACGATCCACAACGAACAACTCATCCAGGGCGCCTCGAAAGCCAATCCGGCCCGCCTCATCCGGTTTGCCGGCGATCCATAGCCTGCCTTCTGCGATGATCAATGCGGTCGCGCCGGCAGCTCCACTTGCGCCGGCGCGCTTGGCGAAATGCTTGGCCGAGACTCGGTCCAAACGGCCATCGACATATTGTTTGATCTGCGTTTTGGCGGCGGCGCGCGGGACGGAAGAAATAACAAGAGCAACGTGATGCCACTGTCCGTCGCGGAGAGGCGCGGTGCCGATCACGACACCCCGACCGAAGCTCGTGCGCAACGCGCCAAACGCGCCTTGGGCGGGCACCCGGTTCCAGGCAACCTCGAAAACACCGTCACCCGACGAGAGCGCCCACGCGAGCATCGGCCCGGCTTCTCCGGCATTCGCATCGGACGGGATGCGGATCCAAAAGGCGACGGTTCGGAACGGGCTCGAAGCAAAATCGGGCAAAGGCGCCTGAGCATAAATTTGTCCGTCACAGTTCAAGGCTCGTTTCCACCGGCCTTCCACGTGAAAATCCTCGCGCGCCGGCGGCAAGGAGTCCTCAATCTCCACTTCGTAGCTCTCGGCCGGCGCGCCGACAATTTCGGCAGCGATCCGAGTGCCTTTCGCCTCGTCGAACGACCAATGGACAAAACGCGCAGGTCGGGCAAAGCGCTCGAACGGCACTTTGCGCAAGAAGCGCTGAAGTTTCTGTTCGCCATCCCGCACTTCCACGATGCCGTTGCGCGCGAAACGCCGGGCTTGTTTCTCTGCCAGGACCAGTGTCCGCCGGGCCGCGGCACTGGGTAAATTCCTCGGACTGACCTCGACTGCGCCGGCCAGGACAAACACTTCCGTAGCGCCGTTCTTTTCCGCCAGCATGCTAAACTCTGTGCCCAGGTTGACCACATCCACCGCCGTGTTGCTGACGCGGAAGCCCATCGCCTCGGGAGAGACGTTCCCTGTTAGGGCGCCGTGGCGGAGGGCGGCTTCCCAAGAAGAGTTCAGGTCCAGTGACGCGGGCCCTTCGAGAACCACTTGCGCGCCGGAGTCGAAAGTGATTTCCGCGAAGCCGGCGGCCAAGTCCACCCGTTGCCCGCGTTGCAACGGCCCGCCCGGAGGCAACTCCGGACCGGCCCAGCGGCAATCCTTCACGCCGGACAGATGTCCGACGATTTCCGGCTGGCCGAAATCACTGGCGCCGCCGCTTCGAACGAAACCGCCCAGCCAGAAGGCGGCGACGATCGCCGCCGCAGCCGAGAGCGTTCCGAGTATCCAGCGCCAAGGGAATGGGCTCGCCGCCTCGGCCGGCTGGCACGCGCCCTCGGCCGCTTCAACCTGCATTTCGCCGGCATAATCCATGAGACTGGCGGAAAGGGCCATCGCCCGGACGTAATGCCGGCGCGCGTCCGGCGACATGGCGAGAAGCTGTTCCAGACGCTGCCGCTGCGCGTCGGTCATGACATCATCGATCAACGCGCTGCACAGCTCGTTGAGCTCAATCCGCTCCCGATCGCTGAGTTTCATGGGGTGCTCTCCGCGCCAAGGTGATGGGTCACACAATCCTGCAAGAGCTTGCGGATGCGCGTCAGCGCTTTGTAGGCCGCCACCAGCGAACGGCCCGTGCGCTGCGCCGCGGCCTGAACGCCGCCGCCGGGTTCGTACCGCGTGAGGATGAGCTCGCGGTCTCTCGGATGAAGCCGCTCCAAACATTTCGCGAGCGCTTCGTGTCTGGCGGACACCTCGTTACTCATTTCGATGGCCGCCTCGGCCACCGCGTCCAGGACGGTTTGGTCGAAGACCACTTTCGCCCGCGCGAACTTCTGTCGTGCGGCGCGGATTTCCCAGTAGGCGATTTGGCAGGCCCACGCCACAAAGTCGGTGCCGGTCTCGAACTCAGCAAACTTTTCGCAAATCACCATGCAGGTCTCTTGCAGAAGGTCCTCCGCCGCGTGGCGATCCGGCACCAGAGTGTAAATGTACGAAAAAATCCGGCGCTGGTTCTGCGTGAGCAACCGAACCAGGTCCTTCTGCCGATCAAAAGGATTCGTGAGACCGGAGTTTGTCCCTTCGATGCTCCCCATAGCTGGAGTTTGGGCATCGCGTAGCCGTCGAGGCAACGAGGCGGACACGGCTGACAGAAACCGAAATCCGCCTCCTCACGTCGGCGGCTACAGGCTATGACACCAATTCTGGTGTGTCCGGCAGATCGGTTCCACAGACATCCCCGTATTCCATGGACCGAAGATCGTTTGCCAGATCTTACTTTTCTTTCCGTTTCTGTTTCTTGCCCTGTTTCGCGGCCTGGATGGCAGCGATTTCAGCGTCGTCCAGCTTCCCGTTGCCGTTCTTGTCCAGCGCCTTCAAAGCGGCGTGCTTCGGTCCGTCAAACGCTTTGCGCAGCGCATCGGCTTCGGCGCCGTCGATTTTTCCGTTGGCGTCCTTGTCGAATCGCTTCAGGACTTGCTGTATCGGCACAGCTTGTTCAGCCTTTTTGCCTCTGGCCCGTTTGGCTCCCTGGCCGGCTACGGCCGAAGAGCAGACGAGAAGTCCGAGCAGGCATGCCAAAAGGAGGGTGGTCTTTTTCATACTTAATTACAGATTGTGCGTTGTTATGCCAAAGCTGTCATCGTCAGGATAACAGCACTTTCACCAGGGTAACAGCGGAAGCGTGCGATTTTAGGACAAGAAATCCGAGATGCGCACGAGTCATTGGTCAGATGTATTCCAGGGCGGCGACTTCATTCCTCGGCCAACCCGGCACCACGCGTGACGAAGTCATTGCTAACCTCGGGATACCATCGTGGAATTCACCTGATTCACGGATTCTTGTATATTGGTGGAGATCGTCCCTGCAGTGGTGGTTGATCGATCCTATGTATGGCGCGCAGGAAGTGTTTAAGACTAACAATCAGGCTTGGGCCTTATTCATTGCCTGTGATAAGCAGGGGCGGGTCTCATGCCATGAGTTCCGGCTAGTTGGTGAGGAGACACTAGAGGAGGCTTGCTCAAAATGGGCCCGGGGTCTTCAAACACAGCCGTGAATCCGAATTGGCCTAACAAAATCACTGGAGCGAATGCGGGCCGGGCCACGTCGGTTGCCAATGCGGACGCGCTGGGCCGCCCGCGTCGCTCAGTTCCGTCGTTCGGCGACAAAACGTCATGGCGATCCACCTACGTTCTGAACAGGCAGCGGACACCGCACGCATCACGGAAGTGACCGAGTTGGCTTTCCGCCATGCTGCCCACACGTGCGGACGGGAGCACTGTATCCTTGAGGGGTGCTGGTTGGCGATCCGAGGTTTTACACCCGGTTCGGATTTCAGAGCGACGAGACGCTGGTCGTTCCTGGGGTGCCGTCGGCGGTGAGCCTCAGTTTACGCTTTATCCAATGCGACGATCACGGCACAGCCACATTTCATGCGGCGTTCATGGCCGCGATGGCCGAACCATGCGCTCCGAACCGGGTGCAGCGAACCCCGCGGTTGCGCTGCGCTTTCTGATTCGTCTCGTTTGGGGATTCGGGTTTCTCACCTTGCGCGCAGATTTTCGTTCGGCTAGCGTCAACGCAGACCCATGACGATCGCTACGGCTCTTGTGGCGTTTGGATCGGTGCTGCTTGTGATCGCGGCGGCGTTGGGCCATCGCCGCGAACGAAAGCTCGAAGTGGCCGGAGTCAGACGGGTCGGATCAGCGTTTGAGGTGGATCTTGTCGCGTCACGACTTCAGCAAGCATTCTGACTGATAAGGAGGTACTCCCGCAGCGACGGCATCTGCCGGTAGTTCTCGATTTTCTTGCCCAGGTCATCCGCTTCGGCCGAGTCGGACGACAGACTTCAGGTCTCCCACGCCGGTTTTTGGCTGAGCCGGTTCCCTTTTCGCAAGTTGTATCTTGTTGGGCGCCGGAGCAATTGGGGTATGTTCGATATTCGACAAGGATCAAGGGGCAAAAGCTCTGCATCTGCCAGGATGCTTATGACGGTGCGGTTACATTCGCGTCGAAGCGATCCTCTCTGACCCAGGAGGCACGACATCACGGCTCGTAAACGGATCGTTTATTTCAGGCGTTGCCTGAAGAGGCAGCGGGAAATCAACAACACAACAGAAAGAGAAGATTCGAAATGAAGAAATCATTCCTTAGGCCGGCCATCGTCGGCGGTATTCTCGTGGCGGCCGGCTTCGGCGTTCAGGCAGCCACGACCTACACGTTCCAAGAAGGGGTCAACGCATACTCCGGGACCCTCGATACTCAAATCCGGGGTGCCACACCGGACCGCGACGACGGAGCTCTGGAAAGTCTGAGCATCGATGGTTCCGATGGCGGCGGACAGAATCATGTTCTGCTCCGCTTCGACAAGCTTTCGGGAGCCGGCGCCGGCCAGATCCCGCCTGGCTCCAAGGTGATCGCGGCAACTCTAACCCTTCATTTTGTCGATGGCGGAGACGATCCTGCGCTGCATCGGATGCTGGTGAAATGGGATGAAGCGGCGACCTGGAACATGTTTGACGCGGTGACGGTCGATGGTGTCACGCCCGACGATATCGAAGCGGCGTATCTCCCGGATGTGCAAACGATCGAAGCGGGCCGCGCCGTCCCGTATTTCGAGACCGTTGTTTTGCCTGTCCAAACCATCCAGGACTGGCTGGACGGGAAGGCGCCCAATTACGGCTGGGTTTTCGTTCCGTCGGGAGGCGGAGGTGCTGATTTCGATTCCTCGGAAAGCGCCACTCCCGCCTTCCGGCCGCTGCTCACGATCACCGTGGGCACTTCGGGAGAGCCGACACTTTCTTCGGTCGTCCTGGCCGATGGCGCGACCGACGTCGCCGTAAGCTCGAACATCGAATTCACCATCACGGAAGACACGTTCAAGGTGAATCCAAGCTCGGTCCAGCTCACCGTCAACGGGCAGACCGTGCAGCCGACCGTCACCAACGACGCGGCCACCGGCCAAACAAGAATCGTCTATGATCCGGTCGCGAATTTTGCCGGCAATTCCAAAGTCACCGTCAAACTCGTCTTTGGCGACACCGCTTCGCCCGCCCACGTCACGACGAACCAATTTACGTTCACAACCCGGCCCCTCGGCACCATGCTCGTAGCCATCGACGACAAACAGATTTGGCGCTACGACCGGTCCGGGGCGGATTTGGGCACCGCCTGGAAGGAAAAAATATTCAACGACAACTCCTGGCCGCAGGGACCGGCTCTCATTGCCGATGAAAGCGGCGCCACCGCCGAGCCGATTCGCACTGCCATCAGCCGAATGGACGACGCCGGGAACCCGGTCACGACCTTCTATTTTCGCACGCATTTCAACTTCACGGGCAATCCGGCGGCGATTCTTTTGAGCTTGCGCCACGTCGTGGATGACGGAGCGATCTTCTATCTCAACGGAACTGAAATCAGCCGGTTTGGCTTCTCCGCCGGCACGACCGTGACCTTCGATCAATTCGCCAGCGGCCATGAAAACGCCTACGCCGGCCCCTTCAACGTCTCCACCGACAGTTTGGTCGTGGGCGACAACGTTCTCGCCGTGGAAGTGCATCAGTCCGACATCGGCAGTTCGGACATCGTCTTCGGCGCCATCCTGGAAGCGCTTGCCCCCGATCCAAACGATATGCTTCTTGTCGCTATCGATGACAAGCAGGTCTGGCGCTACGACCGCTCCGGCACGGACTTGGGCACGGCTTGGAAGGAGAAGACTTTCAACGACGGCGCCTGGCCGCAGGGCAAAGCCCTCATCGCCGATGAAACCGGCGCGACGGCCGAACCCATCCGCACGCCGATCGACCGGTTCAACGACGCCGCAGAACACGTCACGACGTTCTACTTCCGTTCCCATTTCAACTTTGCCGGCGATCCGGCCGGCGTGCAATTGCGGCTGCGGCACGTCGTCGATGATGGAGCGGTCTTCTATCTTAACGGCGCTTAAATCAGCCGGTTTGGATTTTCCGCCGGCGTGCCGGTGGCTTTCGACTCTTTCGCGGGGGGCCATGAGAATGCCTATGCCGGCCCCTTCGACGTGTCTAGCGCCAGTCTCGTCACGGGCGACAACGTGTTTGCGGTTGAAGTTCATCAATCGGATGCGACCAGTTCGGACATCGTCTTTGGAGCCGAACTCCGGGCGATCCGGACCGTTACGCCGCCGCCGACTGGCCCGACGACGACCAACACGCTCGTGGCGATCGACGACAAGCAGATGTGGCGCTATGAAAACAGCGGCGCGGATCTCGGCACGACGTGGAAAGACAAGACCTTCAACGACAGCTCCTGGCCGCAAGGCGCGGCGCTCCTGGCCCTGGAATCAAGCGCCACGTCTGAGCCGATTCGAACCACTCTCAAGCGGCAGAATTCCGCCGGCGTGGGCATCATGACCGATTACTTCCGCACCCATTTCACCTTCACGGGCGACCCGGCCACGACGAAGTTGAACATCCGTCATCTGGTGGACGACGGGTTTGTGCTCTACCTCAATGGGACCGAAGTCTATCGATTCGGCATCGCCGCAGGTCCAGTCACCTCGACCACAGCCGCGACGAGTCACGAAGGCCGGAACATCTACGAAGGACCCTTTGACATCCCGGCGACGGCCCTCGTCGCGGGGGACAATGTCTTGGCCGCCGAAGTGCATCAAACAGACGCCGGCAGTTCCGATATCGTCTTTGGTCTGGAACTGAAAGCCGTCACTTCGGGTGCTCCCCCAACAGCCGGGCTGAAGTTCACGCGAGCCAACCGGGCCGCCTCGAATCTCAATCTCGAGTGGACCGGAACCGGAACGCTGCAATCAGCGGACGCGGTCACCGGACCATGGACCGATGTGGCCAACGCGAAATCTCCGTTTACGGCGACACTCAGTGGTCCGGCGAAGTTTTATCGCCTGAAGCAATAGGCCTCGGGCAATTGCTGCCGAATCGAGAGACCGGACGAAGGTTCGGTCTCTTTTTTTTGTCGGGCGCGCGGCCGTCCAGGCCGCAGCAGATTCGAGCGTTTGATACGCCTCCTTCAATTCCGAGATTCCCTGAGAAATCGTTGCGGCGGTGGGGCCAAGAAAAAGCAAGCTTTTTTCGGGTCTTCCCTTGTCGCATTTTACCTTCGTTTTAGAGTTTTCCGGACATTAAACTCTAACACCGTGACCGTAAATAACGTCACAGATACGGCCGTTCGGCCGAATTTGATCGCGGCAAACAGTAAGGCGGTCTTTTTTGCCTTTGGCAAGGTCGTGCAGGACGCGGATGGATTCATCGGCTTCGAAGCCGAGGGTCACGCCTTCGTGCGTCGGTGCAACTTGTGAATCGCGGCCTGATCCGTGCACTTCAGGAGCATCTCGTCAATGCACACGTGCGGCGGCCGACTCGCCACCCAAACGAGCGCATCAGCGACGTCCTCAGCGGTCAGCGGTTCCACCCCCTCATAAACTTTGCTCGCCCGTTTTTCGTCTCCTTTAAATCGGACAAGCGAGAACTCCGTCTCGGCCATCCCCGGATCCACCGTGCCCACGCGAACGCCGGTGCCGCACAGCTCGAGGCGCAACGCTCGCGTGATCTGCAATTCACCCGCCTTGGCCGCGCAGTAGGCCGCTCCGCCCTCGTATGCGACGCGGCCAGCCACTGAGCCAACGTTGATCACGTAGCTTCCGGGATTGTCCACCATCAAGGGCAGGCACGCCCGGGTCATTCGCAGCACACCCAGGACATTGCTTTGAAACATGTTCTCCCAATCCTCATCCTTGCCCAAGGCCACTGGGTCCAATCCGAGCGCGCCACCGGCGTTGTTGATGAGGACGTCGATTTTGTCCGTGTGGGTGCGGACCCATCTCACAAAGGCTTCGACGCTGGCCGTTTTCGAGACGTCGAGCGCGTGACTTTGCGACACCGGCGCTCCGGCGTTGCGTGCTTCCGACGCGACCTTTTCCAGTCGTTCAACGCGCCTCGCCCCGATCAGCAGTTTGGAACCTTCCGCGCCAAATGCGCGCGCCGCAGCAGCGCCAAAACCGCTGGAGGCGCCAGTGATCACAATCCATTTGTTAACAAGTCGTGATGGCATGGCGCAAACTACTACCGAAAAGCGGCCAAGAAGGCAATTTTTTCGCTCGCACGATCTGCTCCTTCGTCGCGAAAAAAGTTGGGCGCAGACTATCGGCTGTTGGCTATCGGCTATTGGCTATTGATTTTGGGCTATTTCCGAACGGCGCTCAGCCAACGGCACGTGCGGTTTTCATCCGTGCGCATCCGCGGTTTCACCATTCCCGGAGTTACCGCTCGGCATATCCATGCTCTCGGAACCAATTGACCGCGTCGCTGAAGGCCTGCTTCGGAGGCGTCTGTGGGAGTCCCAACTCGCGGATTGCCTTGGCGGGGTTGAAGAACATTTTGTATCTCGCCATGCGGACTCCGGCCAAGGGAGCCTTGGGCGGTCTGTCGGTAAATCGCGCGAGGGCCTCGTCAACATGGGCGGCGATCCAAGCGATCCTATAAGGGACGCGAAATCGCGGCGCCGGCACCCCGGTGATATCTTGCAGGACCAGAAGCGTCTGCTTCATCGTCCAATTCCCTTGCGCGTTTCCCAAAATGTACCGTTCGCCGGCGCGGCCGTGTTCGGCGGCTAAGATGTGGCCAATCGCGACATCTTGGACATGCACCCAGTTAAGTCCGGTATCCAGATACGCGGGCAGCCGCCGCTTCAGAAAATCGACGATCACCTTTCCCGTCGGCGTCGGTTTGACATCACCCGGGCCGACGGGCGCGCTGGGGTTCACGATAATGACGGGCGCGCCCGATTCGGCCATTTCCCGGGCCACCTGCTCCGCTTGCCATTTCGAGCGCTTGTAGTGATTGCTCATTTGCGCTTTAGAGACCGGTGAGGACTCGTCGGTGGGCGTGATCGTCCCGTGGACTGGCCTCGGCAATCCGATGCAGCCGACCGTGCTGGTATAGACAATTTTGGAACAACCCGCGTCGCGCGCGGCTTGCAGAACATGTCTCGTGCCTGCCACATTTGAAGCGTACATCGGGGCGTAGTCGCGCAGCCAGAGGTGGTAGCTGGCCGCAACGTGAAAACACCAGTCGCACCCCCGCATCGCTTCGAGGAGTCGTACGGGATCGCTCAAATCTCCCTCGGCGCATTCGAAGTCGATTCCCGACAAGCCGCGGAGATCGCTGTGAGGGCGGACCCAGGCTCGCACGCTATGGCCACGGGCCCTGAGTTCGCGGACGAGGTTGGCTCCGATGAACCCCGCAGCGCCGGTTACAAAACAGTTCATGTGTCGCCCCCTTATCGAGAGTCCATTCCTTCGCTTCAACTCAATTCGCAAGAGGTCGGCGGTGCGATGCGAAGAGATCCTGCGGCGCGGAACCAATTCAATCTCTTGCGCGGAGGCCACCCGAACGCGCCGGCCATTCGACACGTCAACACCGTGCCTCTGGAACGGGCTTGAGTTGACGCGGCAGTTCCTCGCTTGGCTCGGCATAAGTCGTGAGCGCCTCTTGACTTGAAAGGAACTTATGCAAATATTCGGCCCACAGTGTATGTCGAAGAAAACTTCCGGCAGAAAACGGTTGAGCCGACAGGAAAGGCAGAATCTCGATATCGAGATTGGATTTCTGGAGGGGATTGTGCAGCGTGATCCATCCTATGTGGAGGCGCTGCAAATTCTGGGTGACGACTACACGCGGCGGGGCCGGTTTGACGACGGCCTGAAGGTGGATGAGACATTGGCGAGGTTGCGGCCGCGGGATGCGCTGGTGCAGTACAATTTGGCGTGCAGCTATTCGCTCACGGATCAGTGCGATTTGGCGGCGCAGGCGCTGGATTTGGCTCTGAGTTTAGGTTACCACGATTTCAAGTGGCTCGCTCAGGATCCGGATCTCGAGAATCTCCGTCAACATCCTCGCTACCGAAGAATCCGGGCAAGAATTCGAACGCTCCAAATCAAGGTTCGCGGATAAAGGCTTGCGAGGTTGGCGAGCTTGATTAACTTTCCAGGCGCGTCGAGACGGCGGGGTAGCCAAGTGGTAAGGCAGGGCTCTGCAAAAGCCTTATGCGTCGGTTCGATTCCGACCCTCGCCTCCAATTCTAACTGCGTGTGCAGCAAGGAAATTGGAGCAAAGGGGTCCGCAACGGACACCAGTTTTTCTACTCCGTGAGAACTTAGCGTAACGGGCGTTAACTCTCCCGCTGCTCGCTAACTCTTCGGACTCGGCCTCGTTTATCTTCGCGGTTGTGTGAATTTCGTATGAAAACACGCTACCGCTTAATTCGGAGGGGGATTCGCAATGGAGCCTTCTATTGTGTGGACACCAACACGGGCAAGCGCACCAGTCTGGGCACGTCCAACGAGGATGAAGCTCAGCAGATCATCCAAGCCAAGAATCAGTCCCTGCGCCAACCAGTCCTCAACCTCCAAATCGCCAAAGCCTATCTTGCGGGTAGTGACAACGGCATCAATACCCGAACCTGGCAGCAGGCGATTGAGGCCCTGATCAACACCAAGCAAGACGCAAACAAGGAACGCTGGATGCGAGTCGTCAAAGATTCCGCCCTGACTCCCTTGTTGCCGAAGGTCATCATTGAGACCCAAGCCGAATTGCTGTTGCGAGTGCTGAACTCCGGCACGGTTTCGACCAACGTCTATTTGCGCCGCCTGCATAACTTCTGCGTGGACATGAATTGGCTGCCGTGGCCGCTGGTTCCTAAGCGCCAATGGCCCGTCGTTCGGTACAAGGACAAGCGTGGCATCACTTGGGAGGAACACTGCCAGATCGTGGAACGGGAGAAAAATCCAGAACGCAAAGCGTTCTACCGATTAGCTTAGCACCTCGGCGCGTCGCAATCAGACTTGGCGCACCTGAAAGCCGAGGATGTGGACTGGCCGAATCGGATCATCAGTTTCTTCCGGATGAAGACGCGCTGGCGCGGTTGCACGCCACCACAGATTCGGTTTGGGAAGGAGGTCGAGGAGATTCTTTCGACCTTGCCCATAAAGGGGCCACTCTTTCCTTATCTTTGTACCGTGCGATGCGGGGACCGGGCGACCGAATTCAAACAGCGTTGCACAGGCTTAGGAATTGAAGGCGTGTCATTGCATTCCTATCGCTATGCCTGGGCCGAAAGGGCGAAGGTAGCGGGCTATCCCGAACGGTTCGCGCAAATGGCCTTGGGTCACAACAGCAAGGCCGTGCATCGAGCCTACGCGAGAAAGGCGCAGGTGACGTTGCCCCCGCTGGAGGAGTACGAGCAAAAGGTCGTGCCGTTCCATCCGGCCAATGCTCGTGCCTCGCTGGTCGAACCGGAGGAGCAAACAACGAAAATCATCACCGCATGAAAGGGGGACGCCAGGAATTCGCAGCCAGTTCAATTGCTCGCGCCGGTTCTTCAATTCCTCGACCGGATGATTCACGAGCACGGAGAAATTCTCTCCGCGCTCCTCGCTTACCTCGCAATTCCACTCCTCGCTTGGATTCTGGGCCAACGTTCCGGGCGGAAGAAAGTGAAACAGAGCCACACCTTCATTCTGGTGATAAAGCCACCGGCGCAATCAATCGAAATACCGCCAGTGATTCGATGGGAATTTGAATCGCCCAAAGATGGGAGCAGCCCTTTCGGATTGTGAGAAGGCGCGCGCGAGCAGCGTCATCACCGCTCGCGTCCGACCGTTCCATCTTTGTCGGATTGAATTTCGATGGACTCTACGAAACTACTACCGTTGCCGGTCATTCCAGCATACCGAGTGGGCATTGGGATGATCGATTCAACGGCTCGGTTCTGGATTGCAACGGCCAGTTCGCGCAAGTTGCGGCCCGCGATGCGCACCTGATGCCCGAGAAACGAAAGGGTTAGCGAATCGCGGCTTTGGTCTGAGTCAAATTTCGCGAAGTCGAGATGATGATAAGAGAACAGATAAAACGAATCGGGATTCATTTCCAGCCGAAGATTGTCCATCGGCACATTCCCGCCCATCACGCTTCGGCTCAATTTGTAGCTGGGAGAAGGAGTATTCATAGTCCAATGCCTCGACCGTTGTTTTGAGCTTGAGTTGGCGTGCGCGCAGTTCGATTGACGGGATGAACAGCTTTTGGCTGCTGAGTAAATTGCCCACCAACTTGGAATTGCTCGACGAATCCCGCCCGCCGCCGCGCTGACTCTCGCCGTGAATTCTCAATGTTGAGCGTACGCGCGATATTGCGCCGCCGGATTCTTGCCGACTGGCGAGCAAAGCCCGCTTTCGGTCTGACCAATTCCAGGGCCAAAGGCCTGTCGCCTGAGCGCGTGACGTTCTCGCGAAGTTCGTTTTTGTCCGTGGTGAAAATGTGAACGCCTTTCTTGCCGCGCGAAATGGTCACATACCATTGCTGCTGATTCGTCGCCGCCCTGACCGCTGAATCCGAGAACAACACATGATTGACCGACTTGCCTTGCGAGGCGTAGGACGTGACCGCGTAGCCGCGCACGAACTGCCGAAAGTTTGGAGGCAGCGTCCGTCCGTCCGAGAGCACAATGCGACCGTCCTCATGCACTTCTTTGGCCGTGACCAATTCCCCGTTGGCGAGTTTCTGGTTTTCCACGCTGCGGCCATTGGCCTTGAGTTGCAACCGATCACCGGTGGCCAACGGCATTTCCTTGCGCTGACAAACTGTAACTTTGTCCAGGTGCTTGAACGCAATGGGAGAAAGACGGCCTTCGGCTTCGACAATCAGATGCGTGTCGGTAAGCGCTCGAAACCGCGCTGATTCACCCGCGTTGAAGCCGCGAACGTTTCGATTGAACACCAGCACCGTGTTCTCATCGTATGAACGTGCATCCCGCTTCTGTGCATTCGTCAAATCCACTGGTTGTAAGGCCGCGACCGGCACGTCGCCTTCACCGATCACCTTCGCGCGTTTGAGTACAGTGCGAATCTCCTCATTGGCCCTGTTAATCTCATTCCAGCTTTGAGAAACGACCACGGTGGATTGATGGTTTTTGGCTAAGCTCAGATAACGTTCGGCAAGTTTTTCGTGCTGGTCAGCCAGGGTGCATTGAACCACCGCGCCGAGCCGGTCCAATCGGTTGAACGATTCGAGTAACTGGCCATCGCTCGCCTCCATCACTGCCTTCCGGTACTCCTTGATCCGTTGCTGCTCTGCGATGGACTTCGCCAGGGCGGGGTTCTGCCTTCGGATATTGGTCAACTCAATGGCAGGCAGCCCCGAATGCTTTACAATGGCTCGCAACGCATCCGTGGCTTCGACCGCCCCATGCTGGCGCGTATCGCCGGAAAGAATCACGCGGCCTTTGTTCGCCTGAATCAAATCGAGAAGCGCGTGCATTTGCTTGCCGCCGATCTGCCCGGCCTCATCGACGAGGACGACTGCCCCACGCGGGATGTCACGGCGCGTGAGGAAGGCGCTGACGGTTTCGACGTTCTGGAAACCATCTTTCTCCAAGTCGAGCACCTGCTGTCTTTGCGGTGCGATGACTTGAACAACGTGACCAGCTTCGAGGAGAGTGCGTTGCACTTCGCGCAGGGTGAAACTCTTTCCAGTCCCAGCACCGCCTCGAAAAAGCGTCACTAAATTCCGTGAGTGCAAGATGCCCTCCACAGCCTGGCCCTGTTCGGCGTCCAGTTGGGAGCCGACAGAACAATCCGAGCAGAATGGCTCAAATTGAGAACGCCCATCTCTCGCCATGCAAACAATGCTCCATTCACGTTGCAGGTGCTCGCGAGTGGTGACTTTGCCGGGCTGTGCCTCGTCCCGCACGTAAGCGCGACGGCGCGTGACCGATTGAAGGTCTTCGAGGCTTACGTTTTGGCCCCTGGCGCGTTCCAGCGCATGCCGCCAAAGCTCGTGCTCATGAACGACCGAGCGGCGGTCGAACAAATGCTCTTCGGCCCAGGACACGGCCCTTTCCGCCAACGCAGTGCCAGAATCCGACCCGGAGGGCCGTTCGTTCGGAAGATTCCGAAGCGATGCTCTTTCATCTGGGGTCAGTTGGCTGTCCCACGAGTTCCGCAATTCCGCCAGACCCACATCCTTGATTTTGCGGGGCCGCTGTTTATGGGCGATATGCTCGCGGATGGCGGCAATATTCCCGTCCGCCTTTTCCGGTTCACGCTCCAGCAGTTCGTGTGTCTTCTCGCCAATTTCCCGATGCCGCTTGGAAAGCTTGTCAATCAGCTCCGGCGAAATGCCTTTGATTTCAAAATCACCGCGAGGCTTGTTCTCGATTCCATAGCCGAACTGCCGCAACTCCCGCGCGAGTTCATGGTAATAGACATTCTCGATGAACTTTTGCGCCACGAGTATATCGTGATTCTGAAGCGCTTTCCATTGACCTTCCATCGCATCAAAGGTCGCGTTGAACACGATGCAATGACTATGCAAATGCGGGTCCAAAGCACGAGACGTATCGTGTCGAAACACAGCGGCGACGATGTTGCCAGTCGTCCGGTCACTGCATTGGCCGTTCTTGCGAACGCGCGTGGCGGCAAAGAATTGTAATTGGTTCAGCGCGGCCCTGACGGCTTGCTCATGCGCCCGGACAATCCGGCTGTCATCACGACCCAGCGCCGCAATGGACACCGGTTTCGGCGGCGAGAAGGTGAAATCATAGAAGACGCGCCGATTGGCGCTCTGGCGTTGCTGACCGTCCGGGCCGATTTCTGAGCGCGTTGTCTTTTGCCGAAGCGTCAATCGGTCGCCAGTTTGCGGATGAAGATTCTCGCACAGCCTCACGAAGTCATTCTCATTGGTGACACCCGACAGGCCCAAGTTTTCAGCGCCTTTGCCAAACCACTCTCCCGGGACCCGTTGGCCTTCGGCGTAGTAATCCCCCGCCGACAGGTGTTCCTTGAAGTACCTTTTGGCATCCCCGACACTGTATTGCGCCTTTGGAGCGAGCATGTCCAAAGCGTAATTCGCCATCGAACCAAAGCGTTAGCGAGCAGCGGGCGAGTAAAGATCGGTTAAGCGGAATTGTCTTATGAGGCTTCGCCAAACGAACTGCGCGTCGAATGATCGCGATGTTCCGAGTTTGATTTGATGTCGCTGAATACGTTTGGAGGTAGAGACAACGGAACGAGGGGAGGAGCAGCAGTCGATGGAAAGACGTCGCTTGCTGTTTTCCCTCTGGAAGTCCGGTGCTCTTCGCGTATCAGCTCCAACGAAAGCTGCGATGCCTGTCAAAAATGCCCAGCAAGAGCAGCAAGAGTGAGAACAAACTAAAATTAGTGACTGGCGTGGCGCAGAGGTATTAAGTGGCGAATGCAATTGAGCACCGGCGAATACCTGCTGTTCCAAATGCGGGCCACTCCGGCGGCGCTCTCAATCTCAACCGACAAGATATCATGAACATCGCCAAACAATTCAGGGATTTTGTGGACAAAGGCAACATCATGGACCTCGCAGTCGGCGTTATCATCGGCGCATCGTTTGGCAAGGTCGTCACCTCGCTCGTCAACGATGTGCTCATGCCGCCCATCGGAAAACTCATGGGGGAGGTGAATTTCTCTGATTTGTTCATCAATCTCAGCCCGCATCAACTCCTGCCCAATGGGGATCGCATCGTTTCGCTAGCACAGGCGAAGACAGCCGGAGTGCCCATCATTGCCTACGGCCAGTTCATCAGCACTTTCCTTGATTTCATAATCGTGGGTGTGTGCGTGTTCGCCATAGTCAAAAGTATCGCTCTGTTGAAGCGCCGGTTGAATCTGGATGCCGCAGCGGTACCACAAACCGGTAAAGAAGAGAAGCTGCTGACTGAAATCCGCGACCTGCTAAAAGCCAACCGCGATCAGTTTGGGCTGTCACCCCAGGGCCGTCACGAACCCGACCGCAAAGAAACTGGTCCGGAATAGCGTGACATTTAATCCTCGCTCGCAGATTTGCAGTTTCGTGGGGCTTCCTCAGATGCATGAATGTCCCTGGACCCTCGACGCAGAATTGTTTGGATTAATTGGAGAATTTTTGGTTGTTGCTTCCCGCAATTCATTGTTCTAGCCTGACAGTTAAGGTCGGTTAACCGGACAGTTAACCAACAGCGAATCCATGGAGCTAAGCGGTCCAGGGAACACTGCTGCCCGGACTGCAGAATTGAACTTCTTCGGCCCAGAGGACGAAGTGCATTCCGAGTCCGCTCACCTTCCGATTCCAATCACATTCCGGGAAAGAACGAAGTATTGGCGAAGGTCATTTTAAAGTTGTCGGACCGTTTTTGATCAACTTGGCGAGCAATTGCGCATTGAAAAAGGAGATCTCGATGAACATGAAAGAACTAAGGAGGCGCGCTTGCAATCGGCATATTTTTTTCACTCTTAACCGTGGCTTCGGTTTCCTCTGCTCAGCAGGCAGGACGGTCTGTGGGTAAGTCCTCTCTCCCAAGCAATGTCATTGGAGTTACGATCAGCCCGCCTTCGGCCAGCATCACGACGGGCGGTCCAGTCAGTTATACGGTGAGCTATGGAACCGTGAACGTTCTTACGATCATGCTCGGCATAAGTGACGTGACTCTGAACAAAACGGGAGCCGCTGAAGGAGTCGTAAGCGTGTCTGGCAGCGGCAAC
>JACQWK010000430.1 GCA_016209525.1 Verrucomicrobiota bacterium | reverse complement strand
GGCTACGCCCGCTTTTCCGACATGGTTGAAATCATAAAATTAGACCGAGTCGCCAAATCAAAAAAACGATGACACGCGCGCTGCGACGTTTTTATGGGGCAAGCGCAGGGGTAGCTCGTTCCTCGCAACCCTGGGCTTTGGGTCGGAATCCCGTTGGGATTTACTCGCGGATATCTCCAGACTCCGGCGCGGTTTCCGACGAGTTCTTCCCGCCGGGGGCTGCCGCACCCTGGACGTCATCCTCAAACACAAGTTCACGCACAAGTCCCAGCCATCTGCTCAGCCCCAACGGGGCTGGGACCCAAAGCCCAGGGTTGGTCCGTCCGCGGACCTACCCTGGGTGCGTGAAGCCGACGTTGTTCAACCCCGACGGGGTTGCGCCTCAATCCCAAATATATTGTTCATTCCATTGGACGTGGTGTTTGCGCAGAAGCGCACGCAATTCATCTTGAAAACTCATCTTTCGATGATGGTCCTCTTGGCGAGCGACGTATTCTTTCACCTGTTCCAGATTCGACTGGCTGACGGAGAAGTCCGCGTAGCCCCCTTGCCATTCAAAGCCGGCAAACCCGACGCCTTGCTCCTTCAGCCACTGGTTGGAGACGCGCTTGAGCTCCTTGACCCATTCGGCTTGGCTAATCGTCCGGCCAAAACGCGCCAGGATATGAACGTGGTCCTCCACACCTCCCACGAGGATCGGGGGACAATCCAGCCGTTTCGAAACCTCACCCAGATGCGCGTGCAACGTCTCTCGAACCTCCTGGTCCCGTAGAAATGGACGACGGTCTTTCGTGGAAAAGACGAGATGAATGTAGATGACCGAAAGCGATTGGGGCATAGGTTTCCTTTCATTCCAGGCCGCAACCCCGTTGGGGTTGTGCCGTTGGCCGTCCATTTACCCAGGGTAGCTCGTTCCTCGCAACCCTGGGCTTTGGGTCGCTGCCCCGTGGGGGCAGGAAAGGTTGGCTTGTGCATAAGGAAAGCCTTGCACCCCAGCCCCGCTGGTGCATGCCCGGCACGTTCGGAACCCTTTGTCAGAGTCCAGAGGCTTCAGACCCCAGAAACGAATGGGGACGCCACCACCCGAAAACCCACAAGGCTGAACCGGTAGTCGGGCCTGTCCCCGAGGCGGTACGCACAGCGCGCGAGGTCGGCATCGTCGTCCCACGAGCCGCCGCGCAACACACGGGCGACATTGTTCGCGGCGTCCAGGTCTTCTCGTTTGTCGTCAGTGCGGTAAGGGTATGGAAAATCAAGGTTGTAGTCCTTGCCCCAGAGGCTCCGTGTCCATTCCCACACATTGCCCGCCATGTCGTGCGCTTGGCACATGGCCACGCCGCTGGGAAACAAACCCACGGCGGTGGTATGCCGGATCTCCGTCTCCCGGCAATTGCACCGACTGGCCGGATCGGATTTGTCCTGCGGATTCCACGGAAACTTACGGCCATCGGTATGCCGGGCGGCACGTTCCCACTCGGCTTCGCTCGGCAGAGTCACGGTCACTCTGGTGGGGCCGAGCTGCCGCTCGGCCTCGGGTTGCGGGACGCTCGGCAGCGCAACCCGATCGCGGAGCAGTTCGTTCAGCCACCGGCAAAACGCGACCGCTTCATACCACGTCACGCCCACGCGCGGATGATTCGGTGTCTGGAAGACCGGGTCATAGTCGTCCGGTCCCGCGCGTTTCTCGGACAGTTTCCACTTCCAGCCGGCCTCGGTCCAAAACCGCTTTTCACCGTATCCACCCGCATCGACGAAAGCCTGATACTGCGCCACGGTGATCGGGTAGCGGCTGATGCGATACGGCTTCGTGATCACGTTGCAGACGTGCTCTTCCTTTCCTTCCCCCATCTTGAACGGTCCCACCGGTATCTCGATCCAGTCGATGTCCGGGACGCCGTTTTTCACGCCCACGCCCGGACGGTGGTCGCCCAGCCCCCCGAGGATCGTGCCCGCCCGTGCGCGGTCGCGGACAGGCAAGGCGCCCCGTTGGAGGAGACATTGGAGCAACCTCCGCACGGCCTCGCGATCGGCGGGGCCTTGGCGGCGTTCCCGCTCCAACCGCTGCGGCCCCATTTCGTGGAGGATGTCGCCCGCCAGCGCGACGCGACGCCATTCCAGGTCGGTCACATCGGAGGCGGTTTTGACGCTCGCCGGCTGGCAAAGCTCCTCGACCAGGTCCAAAGCGTCCCGGGTTTCCTTGCGAACGAAGACATGGTGGCCCGCCGCCAGACGAACAACTTCGTCCCAGTTGCCGTCCGCGGTGACCTTGCTTGCGATCACTTCGCTGCTGCGGCGCTGGCGCGCGAGATGGTAGGCCGCCAGGTATTCTCCCAGCAGGCTGTGCGGGAAATCGTAATTCTCGCCGTCCGGCGAATTGAGCAGCCCGGCGCGGAATTGGATGAAGTTCATCACGCGCTCGGCCCAAGCGGCGCCCAGCTCAAGGTCGGGGTCGTGGTGTTGTTCGGCAAGTTTCCGGCGCAGCGTTTCGGCGGGAATGAGAATGAGCGACTGCTCTTGGCCGCCGCGATAGTGGTCGTGGGCGAGTTCGGCGACGAGTTGGAGCAGGTGTTCGAGCTCGAACCCGCGCACGCCGGGATCCAGCAGCAGTTCACCCAGGGTCTCACCGGTCCCGTCCGCGGCGGAAGCTTCCGACCGCCGCTGGTGGCGCTCCGCCCACCGGGTGAGCAGCAGATCGATCAAGTCGTGGAACAACTCGGCGCGATTATCCGGGAGCTTGAGGTCGCGCTGGCTGCTGTGCAGGTGAGCGATGACGGTCAACAGCAGGGGATTTCTGGCCAGCTCACTGAGTCTCTCGTTTCGAGGATCGCACACCGCGGCCTCTAGAGCCTCTACGCGCGGGCCGGACTCAGCCGGTTCCACTTCACCCAGTTCCACCAACGCCTTGTACCAGGCCTCGACAAAGCGCTTCTTTTTAGAGTCGTCGAATGGCGCCAGCTCGAAGGCGGTGGCTTGCCCGGCTTCAGCCGCAGTCAGCTTGGCGTCCTTTGGTCGTGTCCCGTCCTCAGGCTTGGGCTTGCGGGCGCCGGCGGGATCGGGTTCAAAAAGGTGCAGTTTCCGGCCCTTGTAATCGGCATCATAGGACCGGGTCCGGCAGGTGACGATGATACGGCAACTTTTGCCGATTTCCCCGCTCGCGAACTGGTCGATGCAGTCGCGGACGAACAGTTTGCCCTTCCCGCCGGGGACTTCGTCCAGGCCGTCGAGGAGGAAAATGGCCCGGCCCGCGCGGGCGGCCTGGCTCACACTGGGGAGCAGTTCCAGCCAGGACTTCCTGGCCTGCAGCTCGGCCAGTCCTTGCGTGAAATGGTCCCAGAGATGGCAGGGCTCAGCCGTCGTGATCTTCTGCGCCTGGAGCCAAGCAGCGAAATGCCGAAGTTCGATGCGGATGGGCAAAAGGGTGGCTTCATCGGCGGGCCAGCCTGGCAGCCGCGGCAGCCAATCCTTCTTGCGTCCCAACCCGCAATGGGACAGCGCCAGGACCAAAAACCTCACGAAGGTGGACTTGCCGCAGCCCGGCGCTCCGTGCAGGACGGCGTGTCGCGAAAAGTCGGCTGCGACCGCCTCGAGCGCGGGAAGGAACCGCAGCTTCGGTTCGCCCCGATCCTGCCCCCGGCGGCGGGCCATCCGCCGTGCCAGCTCCAGCCGGTCCTGATCGGATTCCTCCTTCTTCACCTGTGTGGTCGTGTCAAGCTCCACAAAGATGCGCTCCAGTTCGAGCCGCTGGTCTGGATCATCGGCCATGCGCTGGGGATCGCCCCGCTCCCGCCGATCGTCCCGGCGGACGCCGCGCATGGGGACAAACCGGCAATTGTCAATTAGGTGGCCGAGGTAGGGCGCGAGCGTCTGCGGGTCGAAAGCGCCGGATGCCTGAGGCGGCGGCGGCTGAGGATAGCAACTTGCCAGCAGTCCCGGGCTGAGCCGGAAGAGAGCTGCAATCCGTTCATGGCCCCAGTGGTGGATCTTGAATTTCCCGCCGGGACAGAGGCTCAGCAGCCATTTCTTCTGGGCGGGAGTGCTGTTTTCCGGAGAGACCAGCACGTAGTGGCGGAATTCCAGGCCGGCGTTCGAGGCGTCTGAGATCGACTTCGTGATCTGCCTCGCGTTGTCGCCTTTGCTGAGGTTTCCGGCGAGCCACTTGAACTGGAAGGCCACGGGTCCTTTCAGTCCCGGCACACCGCCCTGGCGCGCGAGGCCGTCGATGCCGCTGTCCGCAGCGCCGGATTTGCCGTGCGGCTCGTATTCGAAGCGGTGTTTGTCAGCGTAGGCGATGAGCAATTGATGCATCAACTTCTCGAACTCATCGCCACCGAGGTCGCGGACTTTGGTCAGGGGCGGGAGTTTGGTCATGGCCTGAGGTTGTTTACTCCGTTGCGGCGTCGGACGCAATGGCGATGCGCCAGGCGATGCACCGCAAATGAGCAGTTGAACCACGAAAGACACAGCGCGGCAAACTGCAAACAAAGTAATCAGTGATCAGTAATCAGTGATCAGAGAAATTTGAGTGGGAAAACAAGACTTTCATGGATACTAGCCCGAACCACACGAAAACCGAACTCTCCTTTCGTGTGTTTTGTCTATTTCGTGGTTTGAACCGCCGAGTTCAGATTGGGTAGCCGCAAAGAACGCAAAAGGAAAAGATGGTCCCTCCGGTTTCTTTGCGATCTCTGCACTGCTGTCCGTCCGCGTAACTCAATCTCGCGAGGAATTTTGTTGCCGCGAAAGAACACAGAGAACGCAAAAAGCAGACCGGAATTCCTTGCGATCTATGCGTTCTGTTGCGGCTAGATGATTTGGTTGCGGCTGCGCCGCACTGTGTTCTTTCGCGGCGTCCGATTTCCCCAGGTTGTTCAAGGAGCTGCCGTTTCCAGGCTCATCGGGTCAGGCCTTGGGTCGCAGGTGATTCGTTCCGCCCGCTGCTGCGCGGGCCGGGACGTCGCGTCGCGATGTCCCTGCCACACCTCATTGAGAAGACCGTGAGATGGACGACAGCTCGGCGTTCGTAGTCCCGGCTTTAGCCGGTCCGGGCCGCCTAAAGGCGGG
>JACQWK010000431.1 GCA_016209525.1 Verrucomicrobiota bacterium | reverse complement strand
GAAAATAAGCAGACCCCCCTCACGCGGCCTACGGCCACCCTCTCCCCATCTGAAGGGGAGAGGGCTGGGGTGAGGGGCACGTTTGATGTCAGTTTGTTTACGAACTGTTTGGCAGACCAGAAATCCGAAACCCGAAATTAGAAGCCGCCTCCTTACTGTGGAGACGGTGGGATAGACTAAAGCGCGGTGCTCGTAGTCCCGGCTTTAGCCGGTCCGTGCCGCCTAAAGGCGGGACTACATACTCTTATCGTGTAATCCATGCTAACGTCTCCTCAGTACGTCGGCGGCTTCTAACCGGAACCTTCCCGAACGTTTGATCGATGCAGCATCGTGCGAAATCAAGAGACCTGGTCACGGCCCAGGAGTGGATTGCCGAGGGCAAATTGGTTGAGGCTTCGACCTTACTGAGAAAATGCCTCGAACACGATCCGGGCCAGGGCGAGGTTTGGTTCCTGATGGCCCAGATCGCCCGCTTGGCCGGCGATCCCCGCATGGCCTTGGAGTTGATCGGAACGGCATTGAATCTCCAATCACGCAAGACCGAGTTTCTCATTGAGAAGGGAACTATTTTGGCCGCGCTGGGGAAAAGGGAAGAAGCACGCGCGATTTGCGAACGCGGATTAGACTTCGACCGCTTAAACTTTGAAAGTCACGTGGGTCTCGCTCGCTATCACCTTGGCTTAGGACAACTGGAGAAGGCGTGTGAACATTTGCGGGCGGCCGCGAAGCTTCGCCCCAAGGATGCCGAGACCTTGAGCTTGTTGGGACATGTTCTGATGGAGGCGGGACGTTGGGGAGAAGCGCAGGAGGCGTTACAGTCAGCTCTGAACGTGAATCCCAATTACGTGCGAGCGCTTTGGGGGCTTGGGAATCTGTTTCGGCAGCGCGCTCGCACGGGCCAAGCCATCGAATCCTACACGCGTGCGCTGTCCTTGAAACCCGACGATCCGGCTATCTTGAGCAATCTCGGCAATACTTGGCTGGACCTGGGAGAACACGAAAAGGCCATTGCGTGTTACCAAGAAGCGATGCGGCAAAACCCCGACTCACCCGTCACCCACAGCAACTTGATCGTGGCCTTGCACTACCAGTCCGGTGTCGATCCGGACAAGATTGCCGCCGCGCATCGCGAGTGGGCGCAACGCCATGGCCAAGGACTCGTCCGGCTTTGCCAGCAAACGGCCCGCGCGCCTTCCAGAGGGCGAACGCTGCGGTTAGGATTGGTGTCCGCTGATTTCCGCCAGCACCCGGTGGGCCGCGTGGCTGAAGTTTTTTGCCGCCATTTGAGCCGCGACCGCTTTTCGCTCTACATCTACGACAACGGATCGCTGGCCGATCCCACCACGCAGAAGCTGCAGTCGCTCGTTCCAAGCTGGCGCCGGATCGGCCATCTTTCCGATGACGCCGCCGCCAAGCTGATCCATGACGACGCTATCGACATCCTCCTCGATCTTTCGGGTCACACCGGCGGCCATCGTTTGCTCGTGTTCGCGCGGCTGCCGGCGCCGATGCAAGTGACGATGTTCGCCTATCCCAACACCACGGGTCTGGAGGTCATGCACTATCGGATTACCGACGCGCACGCCGATCCGCCCGGAGTCACGGACCCGCTCTACACAGAGAAGCTCGTGCGCCTTTCCAAAACCGCGTGGGTGTGCGTGCCTCCTGGCGACGCCGCGGAGCCGCGGGCTGCCAGCGGCGATTCGAGCGGCAACTTCGTCTTCGGCTGTCTGAATAATCCGAGCAAGATCAGCGCGGCGTGCGCTCGCGCCTGGAGCGTCATCCTCCGGCGGTGTCCGAAATCGCGCCTGATGCTGCTGGTGCGGAACGATCCGGAGCATGAACGCCGGCTCCGCGCGAAGTTCGCCGCGCACGGGGTCATGCCAGAGCAGCTTTGGTTCGTGCCACAAACATCCCAGGCCGGGTATCTCGAATACCACCATTCCATCGATCTGATGCTGGATCCCTTCCCCTACAACGGCGGTGTCACGACCTGGGACGCTCTCTGGATGGGTGTGCCGGTGCTGACCTTGGCCGGGAACAGCTACGTCTCACGGCAGGGTGTGGGTCTCCTGGAGAATGTCGGCCTGAGCGGGAACGTGGCGTCGGACATCGACGAATTCATCGAAAAGGCCGTCGCCGCCGAGCGGTTCGGCAAACAAACCGAACCCATGCGCCGGCAAATTCGCGAGCAGCTTCGACAATCCCCGCTCATGGACTACGCCGCGTACGGCAGCGAACTGGGAGAAACGCTCGCGTTACTTTGGGATCGGCACCTGAGATTTCAGATTTGAGATTTCAGATTTGAGATTGGGAGGTTTGTGAACCTTGAGTCAGGACTTGGCGGCTACGATCGATGGGGATTCTGGGACAAGCTTTTGGTCCGTAAAGGAACTCTCACACTTTACAAAGTGTGAGAGTTCCGAACATTCTGCTCCCGGCTGCCTCAACCGCGGCCGTGCAGCTCCGAATTGTCGGCAGCGCCGTAGCGGCAGCCTCGGTTTCGGGCCCAGGTTCCGTCGGGCAAGATGCCCGCCCCTCCGGCTGGCGACCCGCCCGCCGCTCCGAACAAACTCGGGCCTCGCGCGCCAAAGGGTCGTTTTCTGCTTTCCGTTTCCTTCGTTTCGTGCTGAATTTCCCCGCGCCTATGAAACGACGAACTTTTCTTAAACTCACTGTCGGCAGCAGTTTCTCCTTCTCCGTGTTCCCTGTCCGCCTTATGCAAGCCGATGAACCCAACAACCTCTTCATGATCTCTCTCGCTGAGTGGTCTCTCAACAAAACCCTTCGAGCGGGAAAAATGACCAATCTCGATTTCCCGCGCGTCGCCAAACGCGACTTTGAGATCGATTGCATCGAATTCGTGGACCAATTCTTCCACGACAAAGCGAAGGACACCCAATATTTGCGCGAATTGAAGAGCCGCGCGGAGGGCGAGGGCGTGAAGATGGGGCTGATCATGCTCGACACCACCGGCGATCTCGGCGCGCGGGAAAAGTCTGAGCGCGACAAAGCCGTCGAGAAGACCTTTGAATGGATCGATGCCGCGAATTATCTCGGTTGCCGGATGGTGCGGATCAACGCGCGCGGGCCGCAAAGCGCCGATGAACTGCGCGCCCACGTCGCCGAAAGCGGCGTCCGCCTGGCCGACTACGCCGCGCAAAGGAATCTCAGCGTCGCGATCGAAAACCATGGCGGTCTTTCCTCGGACCCGCAGTGGCTGATCTCGCTGATGAAGGAAGTCAACAAGCCCAATTTCGGAATCCTTCCAGATTTCGGAAACTTTCCGGAGTCGGTCAACCGCTACGATGCCGTCGAGATGTTTATGCCGTACGCCAAGGGCGTCAGCGCCAAATCCATGCGTTTCACTCCGGAGGGCTTGGTCCAGGAAACAGACTACTTCCGCATGATGCGCATTGTCCGGGATGGAGGTTACCAGGGATACGTGGGTGTGGAGTCCGGCGACCGGGTGCAGGAGGGCGAGGCCGGGGCCATTCGAAAAACTCGCGATCTTCTGAAGCGCGTTCTAGAAGAGCAAATGCGCGTGAAACCTATCTTCAACCGAAAGAACCTGGATGGCTGGACACCGATTGAGGGCGGCGAATGGCAAGCGCAAGAGGGTTTACTGATCGGACGGAACGGCAAGAATTGGTCCACGAATCCGGAAAGAACCGGTTCGTGGTTGAGCACGGACAAGCAATACGCCGACTTCCGCCTTGAATTCCAATTCAGCATCAACCAGGGCGGCAACAGCGGCGTGTTTTTCAGATCGTCGCACGAGAAGAATCCAGCATTCACTGGGTATGAATTCCAAATTCATGCTTCTCCGGACCGTCCTCCGTCGAAGGGTGGACCCGGATCGATCTACTCCGTCGTGGCGCCGACCAAGAACGTCATCCGTCCCGCGGGCCAGTGGAACACCGCGACCATCGTCGCCATAGGACCCAAAATCGCGGTGGAGATGAACGGGGAAAAGATCATCGACACCGAACTCCACCGATCCATGCGCGGTTACATCGGTCTCCAAGCCCATGACGACCGTTCGGAAGTGAAGTTCCGTAACATTCGACTTCAGGAGCTCTGAGCTGCGCTTTTGCAGCGAGCCTGCATCTTTCAGTCGCGAGGTGAGGCAGGGACGCCGCGGCAGGGCGGCGAAAGCTCCGGCCTGTTCGGATATTTCGAGCCGGCGCAGGCTGCAAGCCGGCGTTACCGACACCTTGTGGGGGCACCGTCACCGATCGACTCGCCAAAGGAAATTCCAGTCTTTATACAAGGTTCGGTATGGAAGTTTCCATGAACAGCGCCCCCTCATCCCGTCCTTCTCTCCCGGTGTGGAAGAAGGTGTCCGGAAGATGGATGAGCGGAATTTCAGTTGGTTCATGGTCCCAATGCTGGATCGCAAAATCGTGCAGGTTCTCCGTTGAAGCAGTCTCCGCTCAGCAAGCCAAACCGTCTCCAAAGCCAAACAATGAAGAAAGCCAATCTCAACAACATCCCCTGGATCGAACGCAAATCGCCGAAAGGCACCGATCACAAATTCCGGCGCGACGGCGTGCCGCTACCGCCTTTGTGATCGCTGATCGGCTTCAACCCGCTGAATCTCCTCCGGATGGAGAAGATTGACGCAGCCGGAGCGCCACACTAAACAGGGTGGAACGAAACCGAAAACCAAATCATGAGTACTAACACGGTCACTTCTCTACGCACGATCAAAGGCAATACCCAATCGAAAGTTGAAGCCGAGTTGTCCGTGACCGGCGGCTTGCTCCGCCTCGCGCCGACTTGGGTGCCGCGGTCATTTCTCCAGCCCGGACTGCGCCTCAAGCTGCACCCCGACGACACCTACGCCTACGGCGCGAACCGCGGCGGCATTGACGAGCGCTGGTTCGCTTCCACGACCGAAGCGGCCAACGAAGGACGCGTGCCGGACGAAGGGTTGAGTTATGTCGTGGTTGGCCGACAACGCTTCACGCTTCGCCAAGCCGTAGCCGATTGCGGAGCGACGCTGATCGGGAAGCGGCTTTGGAACAAATACAAGCGCTGGCCGGTCTATTCCAAATTCTTCGACAACATGGGGCCGATCCCGCACCACATGCACCAGAACGAGAAACAGGCCAGGCTCGTCAAACAGGAAGGCAAGCCGGAGAGCTATTACTTCCCGCCGCAGCACAACAACGTCGGCAACAATTTTCCCTACACATTCTTCGGCCTCGAACCAGGCACCACGAAAGCGCAAGTGCGGAAGTGCCTTGAAGATTGGAACAAGGGCGATAACGGCATCCTTGATCTTTCGAAAGCCTATCGCCTCAAGCCTGGCACCGGCTGGCTGGTCGGCCCGTGCATTCTCCACGCGCCCGGCTCGCTCTGCACGTATGAGCCGCAATGGGGCAGTGATGTGTTCGGCATGTATCAAAGCATGGTCGAAGGCCGCTACGTGCCGTGGAGCCTGCTCGTGAAAGACATGCCCAAGAGCAAACACAAGGATCTCGACTTCATCGTGGACCAGCTCGACTGGGACGCGAACGTCGATCCCAAGTTCAAGGATCACCATTACCTGGAGCCCGTGCCCGTGGCCGATACCCGCAAGGAAGGTTTCGTGGACCGCTGGATTGTCTATGGCGACATCAACGGCAAACAATATTTCACCGCCAAGGAGCTCACGGTCGAGCCCGGCGTGCGCTGCACCGTGAAGGACCGCGGCGCTTACGGCCTGATTTGCGTCCAAGGCAAAGGCACGATCAACGGCCAGCCGCTCAATTCTCCGAAGTTGATCCGCTTCCACGAGTTGACCGAAGACGAATATTTCTGCACCGAGGACGGCGCGAAGGCCGGCGTGACGTTCGAGAACACAAGTGAGACGGAGCCGCTCGTCACGCTCCGCTACTTCGGCCCCGACGTGAATCCCGAGGCGCCGGCGATGGGGGCGTATCGGAAGAACCGCTTTAATTGAGGAGGCATTGACTGGCCGATTTGCGAATGTGATGAAGACGGCATGAAGAAGCGGAAGCGTACGGACGGAGTGGCCGCCACAATCAACGTGACCAACTCAGGGCCGCCACGTAACGCCGACATTCCTGTCGGCAGGTTCCGAGGCATTCCTACCCCGTGCACCACGAAGTCTGCGATCTCGCAACTTGCCGCTCGAAATCCGGCGCTACGAACAACTCGGGACAGCACTTGAATCCAAGACTAATCGTCTGCCTGAGACTACGATAAAAGAGCGCCAGCGTTTGGAGTGCGCCAACGAACGGGAGCGCACGCGCCTTCGCGTGCCGTGGTCGGCGCCTTCGCCGACCACATGAGCGTCTTGGAACAACTCACTCTTTAGTCACTCAATCACGCACGAGTTCCGAGAGGTCTGATTCTGGCAGTGCGCTGGACGGCCCGTCCTAGCGGCACTTTGCCGGGAATTCTGAGAAGCGCGCGGGCAGGCTGCCCGCGCTCCTGCCGCGGGACAACTGTTTATGATGGGCGACACGGGCGGAGGAAAACTGGTGGAGGCGTTCAAAGGGTCCACGAAAGAGGGCATTCGGATGAAATCGAGCCGGCAGCAACTCGTGTCCGCTTACAGAGGAGACCGTGGGATGGACTACACGCGGAAGGTTTGTAGTCCCGCCTTTAGGCGGCCCGAACCGGCTAAAGCCGGGACTACAAACGCCGACCTGTCGTTCATCCAACGGTCTCGTCAATACGGCCCACCGGAGTCCTCCCGAGAACTTGGCGGATTGGAAGAACTGCGTTATGATTCCGGTCGAACTCAGTACACATTCAAAGATGGCCGGGTCGTGCATATCACGGAGCGCTAATGAAACCTCCACCCGATGTCCTTAATCTGCTGGTTGTCCTAGGCATCCTTGTCGGCGTGGTCCAGTGCTTCTTTGGATACCGGATTTTCAAGGTCTTGCTTGGGGTGACCGGTTTTGTCGTTGGCGGCGGGTTGGCTGGCTGGCTTGCGTATGCGAACACCCAGGAGCCAGCCATTGCCATTGTGGCCGGCCTGCTCGCCGGCTTTATCGGCGCCGCACTCCTGGTCGCTCTTTACTTCGTCGGCATTTTTCTTTTCGGAGCCATTTTGGGCGGGGTGGTGGGAGGAGCCGTTTTTGCGATCGCTCAAACTCATCCTGAACCGGTCGTCCTTCTGGTTTTCGTGGCCGTCGGCGGTGTGATCGCGCTGATCTCCCAAAAGCTGATGATCATAGTCTCGACGGCCTTCAGCGGGGCCTGGAGCGTTGTCCTTGGCATCGCGCACATCGCGACGGGAGCTGTTGCCCCCACGAGCTTCGAAGGACTTCTCCGGCCGGGGGGACGTCACCGCGTGGTGATGATTCTGTGCTGGCTCGTTCTGGGCGCCATAGGGGTCATTTACCAATACCGTTCGGCGAAGATTACCGAAAAGGAGAAGAAGGCTCGGCTCACGGGCCAAAAGCTCGCAGCGTCTCCAGAACGGCCCTGACGCGCGGGACCTCGTGGGTGCGGAACAAGTCGGTCTTTCCCAATGCCGCCAGGACGGCAAAAAACGCTTCCGCGGAGCGGACTTCCTCACCGAAATATTCAAAGGCATGCGGGAGCGCATGGCACACGGGGAAGCCAAGCCGCCGCAGGCGGAAGGTGTTGAGAAATGTGGTCATCTGATGTCGAACGCGCCGCGCGCCGTCTTGGAGATTGCGATAGTAGAAGCCCAGACCTGGATCCAGGAAGATCTTTTCGACTCCGTTCTGTGCCGCGATTTCGATCTGACGAGCGAAATATTCATACATCGCAGCCGTCGGATCAGTGGCGAAGTCGAAATCTGCGGCCTCGCGAACATTTTTCCCCTGGACGTAACAAATAATCACCGCGGCTTTTCGCTCGGCGGCCATGCGGTACATACTGTCGCTGAGTTCCTGGCCGGTTAGATTCAGGATGTTGGCTCCGGCCTCAAGGCAGGCGCGCGCCACTTCAGGATGATAAGTCTCCGCCGAAACCAGAATTCCAGCCGCCCGCAACGCGCGAATCACCGGCAGCAATTTCGTGGTTTGCCCGCTGTCGCCGACGCGCGCGGCGTGGGCCAAAGTCGATTCCGCTCCCACATCGATCAGGTGCGCTCCTTGCGCGTGGAGGACTTTGCCACGCTGGATGGCATGGTCCTCGGTCAGGCAAACGCTCTCCCGATACCAGGAGTCGGGCGAGAGATTGATCACGCCCATAATGGCAGGGCGTGAGTTGAAGTCGAAGAGCGTTCCGTCCAACGAAATCGACTTCACGCGGGCTTGCGCAGCCTCCTTGTGCTCCTCCAACAAATCAGCCAAGTATTCGAGGTTCAGCATGAGATTGATTGCAGGAATGTCGCTGACACTCGCCGGACAGAAAGCCTCGGAGTGCTCCCCTGCCGCATTGGGGTGATGAGCCAGTTCATCGGTGGGGCGAGACTCCCGTCGAGCCCTGGAATCCTTGCCGGCGGAAAAGTCAGGGCCCGACAAGAGTCTCGCCCCACGGGGACATTCATGGAAAGCCGCCAAGCCAATGGGGCGCGCATTGGGCCGATGAGCCGTAGGAGCCGACAGAAGCAGGCTCTGACTTCCGGGCGAAGAGAAATGAGCCTCCTCACGTCGGCACCTACGTGGAGGTTCATGGAGAGACACTCCTTTGGGGCAGGCTGGAAGCCTGCCCTACGTTGAGGGACGCACACTCTCATCGATCCACTCCAGGTATCGCTTGTTGCCGGCCTGCAGCGGCAGAACCACAAACTCCGGCGTGTCGTAAGGATGCTTTTCCACGATCAGCTTTTCCAACCGAGCCAGACAGGCTGTGCGTGTTTTGAAGATGATCAAGCACTCGGAGCTCGTTTCCAACTTTCCTTGCCACCAGTAATGCGACTCGAGGTTTGAGCCCAGATTGGCGCAGGCGGCCAAGCGGGCCTTCAGCGCGGCTTGGGCCAATCGCCGCGCCGTCTTGATCTCCGGAGCCGTGACGAAAACCACGGCATGCTTCGCAGATTTTTTCATGGCGTGAATCTGAGGCGCAACCTAGATCAGGCAGTCGAAGAAGGAGAAACCTTGGATGGACGCGGCACGTCGCCCTGCCGACCGAAATTCGAAATCCGAATCTCGAAATCCGAAACAAATTCCAAACCAAAAAAGTCGAGATTCCAAACCGCCGTCACTCTGGTTTGGAGGTTTCGAGGTTTCGGATTTTGCATTTGTATCGGGCTTCGGATTTCGGATTTCGGATTCTGGAGATCCCGGACAGGTGATTCGATTTTCAAGCTAGTCCTTAGTCGCCGTGCGGGGTCGAACTCGGACCCTGGCATCGACGGAGTTACGCGGAAGTGAATTGGTCCTCGCGATTTTTGAAAAGCAAGTTGAACGTGGTCATCGAGCCGTAGCAGCGGGTGATGTATTGCTGGATTTCGACTTTCTCGCCGTCGGAGAGTTGGGGGTGACCGTTGATTTTCTGTTCCAAGACACGGAGATTGTTCCGCATCATGACGATTTTGTGGAAGAATGTTTCCAGCGGAATTTCTTTCGTCTGCAAGGTCGCATCCACCGGATGCAATACGACGCGGCCTTTGTGCCAGCGCGGCCCGAGTTGTTCCACCACCGCATCGGGCTTTTCCAAACCAAGTCCATGGAGGGCCGCCTGGACGGTCTGGTCGATCAACTGCGCCAGCGGAATCTCCAGGCCGGAGAGACTGGCCTGAGGTTCGGCGGGTTCGATGCCGCCGGTTTCGGGAGCAATGGTTCGGAGTCCGTCCTCGAACTGAATGTCCGCGGCGTGTTCCGAGATGCGTTTGACGGTGCCGAGTCCGTACTTCGGGTGGCGGATCCGCATGTTGACGTGCAACGCTTCGATCTTCATAAGAGCGAGGAGAGGTTAATCCGGCGCCGCAGACTCGCAACTAAAAGGTGAGCTGGCCTTGTGCCGAGCCGCTTATCCCACCGTCGGGACGCGATCAAGGTGGAGGCAGCGTGGATGGCCTTCGTTTTTCGGCCGCAAACCATTGCTTGCATCGAAGGACGACATGACCGCGAAAATCCGAGAATGACAATGAAAGGTTCTGCGAAAGGACAAATTCAACGAATAGCCGGCACACTTCGGCATTGAATTTCTGTTCGGACTCTGTGACCTCCGGATTATTGACGAGACCGTCGGATGAACGACAGATCGGCGTTTGTACTCAAGAACTAGATCGTGGAGTTCCGGTAGTTATTTCCATATCTTCGTCTGACATCGTCGGACACCGCTGCACCTGAGTCAACAAAGGGGTTGTGCTGCTCGCGCCTTGACCTAGGTCATAGAGCTGGGCGGGGATGAAGTTCAGGCTTGTTTGAATACAACTATGAAGCCCAGCACCGGACGCATTGGCTCGATGGTTTTGACAATCATGTCATTCGGCCTCCTTCAAGCATCTCCAGACGCCTCGAGCTCTCCGCAACTTGTCGCAGTTGGTTCGCAACTTCGCCCGCTCATCGAAGCCGACTGGCTCCAACGCGAGGGCGGCTTCACGCTGGCCGAGACCCGGGAGACGGTTCAACGCGGGAGACAACTCGCAGGACGCCTGTGCTCCACGGCCGATCCCAATCGGCTCCAACCCCTGGTGGCCCAACTTGGCGAAGTGGAGGCTCGCCTCGCCCAGTCGGAAGCGGCCGCTGACATCGCTGAGGATGTCCAACGCGGCCTTTGGCATGAAGCGCGCTGCCTCGTCCGTGAAATCGCCTTCTGCAATCCGCGGTTGCGGGCGATCGACAAACTGCTGTTCATTACGCGGCACGATGCCGGCGGTGTGTTTCACATGGTGGACCAGTTCTACGGCTTCAACGCCAAGCCCGGCGGCCGGTTGTGGGTGCTGTCGAATCCGCTGGACGCCGACTCCACATTGACGGACTTGCTCGCGAACTCGACCATCGAGCAAGGACGCCTCGCCGGGCGCAAACTTGAAGGCGGCGCGTTCCTGTCGCCGGAAGTTTCGTTCGACGGCCAAATCATTCTGTTTGCGTGGACGGAGGCGAACGGCAAGGACCTGGAATGGTCTCCCAGCGCCAGCTACCACATCTTCAAAGTGAACGCGGACGGCACCGGACTCGTGCAGCTCACCGACGGTTCGTGGAATGACTTCGATCCCTGCTTCCTGCCGGACGGGCGCATTGCGTTCATCAGCGAACGGCGCGGAGGATATTTGCGCTGCGGGCGGCATTGCCCGACCTACACGATGTTCGGGATGGCGGCGGACGGCCGCGACCTGATTTGCTTGAGCTATCACGAAACGCATGAATGGCAGCCCAGTGTCACCCACGACGGCTTGATCATCTACACGCGCTGGGATTACGTGGATCGCGATACCAACATCGCGCATCATCCGTGGACCTGCCGGCCCGACGGAAGCGATCCGCGGGCCATTCACGGAAACTATCCAGACCAACGGGAGAGCCGGCCCTGGATGGAGATGGACATCCGCGCGATTCCCGGATCGCGCAAGTTCGTCGCCACCGCAGCCGCGCACCACGGTCATGCCTTCGGCTCGCTGGTCGTGATCGACCCGCAGGTGGAAGATAACGGAGCGGAATCGCAATTGACGCGCCTCACGCCGGAGGTCCCATTTCCCGAAGCAGAAAAGCATTTAAAGCCCATTGATCAATGCATGGTCTATGGGACGGCGTGGCCGCTGAGTGAGGAAGATTATCTCTGTGTTTACGATCCCGCCGGCAAGAATCGCGGCGTCTATTGGCTGGATCGCGCGGGGAACAAGGAACTGCTTTTCCGAGACCCGGCGATCTCTGCTCTCAGCCCGATGCCGCTCAACGCGCGCCCGAAACCGCCTGTGATCCCTGACGCCGCGCCGGCCGCAGGCGACGCAAAGCAAAGCACGCCGATTTTGGACCGTCCCGCGACAGTCGCTGTGATGAACGTCTATGACAGCGACTTCGACTGGCCGGTTGGAACGAGAGTTGTGGCGCTGCGAGTCATCCAATTGATTCCCAAGAGCACACCCCCGCCCAACGAGCCGCGCATCGGCATCGCGGAACAAACCAACGCGCGCGCCGTGCTCGGCACGGTGCCGGTGGAGGCCGACGGGAGCGCTTACTTCGAAGCACCCGCGGGCAGGCCGATCTATTTCCAGGCGCTCGACGAAATTGGGTTGGCCGTGCAGTCGATGCGTTCGGTCACATACCTTCACCCCGGCGAACAGCTTAGTTGTCAGGGCTGTCATGAGCCCCGTCATCGAGCGCCGCGGCGCAGTGAAGGAACCCCGTCGGCCTTGCGTCGCGCGCCCTCGAAGATTCAACCGGAGGCGGACGGATCGAATCCTTTCAACTTCGTGCGGTTGGTGCAACCGGTGTTGGATCGGAATTGCGTGGGTTGTCACAGTGCAAGCCAAGCGCTGGATCTCAGTGGACTGACTCAGGGAAAGCACGGGTGGACGCGTTCCTATCAAAACCTCGCAGGGAAATACGGCTTCTATTTTCACGTTTTCAACGGCGCGATGAATACCGGTGTTCATGGGGGCAGCCGGACGATTGCCGGCCGGTTCGGCGCCGGGGCCTCTCTTTTGATGGAGTTCTTGGACGACCGGCATTATGGCGTGAAGGTTTCCCCCGAGGACCGGCGCCGCGTCGCGCTCTGGTTGGACTGCAACTCGGAATTCTACGGAGCCTACGAGAACACGGCGGGGCAAGGGAGAGGAGAAATCGTGCGGCCAACGCTGGAGTAACGGAGCGGCGGGCGTCCTCGCCTGCCGTAGAGGGCGGCATCTTGCCGCTCGGACTTCGGCTCCAAAAGATCGGCCGTGCTCCCATTTCACGCCGCGCTTCCGCCGGGCGAGACGCGCGGCTCTACGGCAGGCGGGACGCCCGCCGCTACGGCGCTGCTCAGAAACTCAGCAGCATTTGCCAAATGTAGGTGTTCGCCAGGCCTTCGATGTCTTCCCACACCTTGCGGAGGAGATCCTTGTCGCCGGTAATTTCCGGAAACTCCGTCAGCCTCTCCTCCCAAGGGAAGCAAATGCCGGGTTTGATCCGAGGCGAAGGATGGTCACCCATGCCCCGCAGCGACTGGCGCGCCTGCAAGGAGGAAGGCACTTCGCACGGTGGCGTGGTTGTGGGCGGATCATAGCTTCCCGCGCTGTACGCGCCGTGCTGTCGGCAAACTTCCGTCATCGTCCGCATGTTCTCGATCGAGGTGTCGTCCTGCATGATGGCGCCCGCGTCCAAGATGTAACCTCCATTCGGAGCGACTTCCTTGATCACTCGCAGCGTGAATTCGCGCACTTCCTCGGGTTTGCCAAAGCTCAACAGCACGTTTGGGACGCCGCCGCTGATGGCGAACTTGTCGTGAAGCCTGCGGTGAACTTCGAAGACATCATCCTGATCGCAGTGAAACACGATGCTGCGATCGGGCAGTTCGCGGAAGGTTTCGAAGTGATGATGCCACTTGCCTTCGGCGTAGAAGAGGGTCTGATGTCCGTTCTTCCAAAACTCCTCGATGATGGGCTTGAGCGTGGGCCAGTAATGGGAGGCGAACGTTTTGGGATTTACAAACGGCACGCAACCGCGATGCATCCAGAAGCCGATGGGCACGCGTCTGGCCGGGTCAGCGGTCGTCAAGCCCACGTGGGAGAGGTGCGGCATGAGGGCTTCGCAGGCCGCGAGCACCTTTTTCGGTTGCCTGGCCATATCCAAGGTGAGGCCCACGTACCCGCGCAATTTATCCGCGAGGATGTCGAACGGCGCTTTGAAAATCCCGGCGATGGCGGACACGGTGCCTGCTTCACGGCGCATCCGATCGATCTGGGGGCCGAAAGCGTAGAAGTATTGCAGCATGGCCATGGCGCTTTTGACGAGCGCGAGGTTGTTCCGAAAGGTGGAAGGCTCGCCCATCTTGCTGATCTCGGTCGAGACGCGAGGGAGCCAAACGTTGTAGAGAAAGCCCGTTGGGTCCTTGATCAATTCATCGTATTCGTCCTCGCGCATCCAGGCCTGATCTTCGCCGGGCTCAATATAATTGAAACCGGTCGTGTGCGGGATGTGGATTCCGGGTATCCCATAGTAACGGAGGCCCGCGGCTTGAGCGAGGCCGGTCCAGACATAAACCATGTTCGGCACGATGGCGTCCCACTGGAAGTCCTTCGCGGTTTTGACGGCGGCCTCGAAGGCTTTCCCGTAATCGTGAGCAACTTCTTGGCACGTGTAACCGGCGTACTTGGCGGTGAACTCGGCGACGAAGGGCCGGATTGGGACGCGATCCGGCTTTTCATTGCGCAAAGCGGTGACGTAGCGTTTGAGGCGTTCCTGGTAAAGTTGCTCGGTGTCCATAGATGACAGAATCCTAAAGAAGGCAGCAGTCAATGCTCATACCTGCTGAAGGTTCCATCATCCTGGTGGCGGACACTTTGACCTGAGGCAAGAGCTGTCGAGTCTTTAGCGGCGTTTCTGGCGTAGCGCAGAGTTGCACTCTGCCGTATCGCCGATTTGCTATCGGCGGCGGTTCGGTAAGTTCCGGGACCTCGCGGCTTGTCCGGCGGATGCGGAATGCAGTTCCGCGATACAGCGCAGCGCGGCGAAGCCGCAACCAAAACGGCGCGCGGCCTTCCAGGCCGCAGCGGCTCCGAAAGACCGAGGCGCCCGAAAATCTCCGAGCCTCGCCTTCCGTGTGCGGCCGCTGCGGCCTGGTAGGGCGCACGCCGGTAAAATCGTCGCGGCATGCGACGATTTCGGGGGATACTGATAGACTTCAAGTCCCAGAAGCGCGGCTAGGCGCTCAAGGCGACATCCAATCCTCGATCATCCGTTTTACCAGTTCTGCGGGAAGCGCGTAAGAAGCGACGCGGCCCGCGCGGGCGATGTTTAGGCCAACGGCCTTTCCGTCGAGATTCACCAAAGGTCCGCCACACTGCCACGGCTGCAGTACGGTGTCGTGCTGGATGGCGAGCTCAAAGCCTTCGGCTCGCTGGCTGAGTTCGCCCCCCATGCGATTCATGCGGTCTTGGCGGCTGAGCTGGCGCGGCGGGGGGCTCTTGGCGATCTCCTCCGGAAATGCGTCCTCAAGCAGCAGCCGGTTGAGCCGGACTCGTTGGTCGTCGGCCAGCTCTGAATTCACGAGGGATCGGGTGCGTGCGGACAATGTCACTCCGGCGAAACGCTGCTTTTGGTAGATCGGTCCCTCCTGCAGAATCCGGTTTAGCTCTTTGACCAAAACCTGACGGAGCCGTTCGCGTTCGGCGCCCGTTTCATCGTGGTCCGATACCTCCCGACGCACGGCACTGGGCAAACGATCCCACAGAAACTGCGATACCGGATCCGACTTGCGTTTGAGCTTATCGGCAAACTGAGACAGGTCTCTGAAATCGCTGCCGGAGAAAAGAAACGGATCCGGTGCCGGCTCCGCTTTTGGAACCATCATTTGCACGCCGGCTTCGAATTCGCTTTCGCTGCGCTTGACGCGGAGCTTGACGTTTTCTCCCTCGCGGAATTGGCGCAGCGTGTTGACCAACTGTTCGCCATCTTTGATGGGAGAGTCATTCACAGCGAGGATGATGTCTCCGGGCTTCAAGCCCGCTTTTTCGGCGCCGAGGCCTGCCGTGATTCCCGAAACCCGGGCGGCCGTGGTCGTGAAGTCCAGACTCACTCCGATCAACGCGCGCTTATGGAGTTTGCGCACCGGCACGCTGATTACTCCCGCGGCTTCGGGGAGCCGATCGACGCCCGGCGTCAAGACCCATTGGCCCACCGCGGGTTCTTCAGCGGCCCATTCCACAGGCGTGAGCCCTAAAGCGCTGATTTTCACCAACGCGACGTCGTTTTCGTCGTCCATCGAAAGCAAGGAGGCTTCAACCTCACGACCATCGGTCAGGCTGCACGCTAACTGGCCCGTCTTGAGTTCGCTGGCTTTGGTCAGAATCAACCCGTTTGGGTTGATGATCGCTCCGAGCGCGATGGGTTTTCCACCCAGCAGAAGTTTCACGACCGATTTGCGAACCGCCTCGTGTGTCGGACCAAACGCCCGCAGCGTCAGGGCTCCGCTTTTGAAACGGTCCTGGGACAACGTGGGTGTGCGGCTCAGTCCAAACTGGGCGAGCGCGCTTGGGGCCAGAAGGAATGCGCCAAGCAGAAGGACTGTAGTCGCCGACGTGAGGAGGCGGACAGTGCCAAATCCGAAATCCGAAATCCGAAATCCGAAATGAGATTTCCCCGAACGATGGCGCCAGCAGCTTTCCAAAACGCACCGCCGCACCCTTCCAAGGCGAGGAACGAACCATGGTGACGCGCAACACGGCTCCGCTCCTGGGAGGAGTAGGGGGTGGGTGTGTTCCTGGGCAGAATCAGGTCTCATGGCGTGGCGGGTCCCAGCCAATCGGGACGTTGCTCGATGGTCACGAGTAGGGCCATGTCCAAACCGTCGCGCTGGATGGCCAGTTTCACGAGTTCGCCAAGTTTGGTGCGGGCGACGTGCTTCTTGAAGGATTCGAAACCGGCGCAATCCTGTCCGTTGACGCACCGGACGATATCGCCGACTCTCACACCGGCTTTCTCAGCGGGTCCGTTTCGGTTCACCAGTTCCACTCGAAACCCTTCGGGATGGTCCAGTCCCCAAGCGCCAACCCAGGGTTGGGGAGCGGGTCTTCCGTCGCCCCAGTTTTCACTGCGAGCCAGCCGCTCCCAGGTCTCGTGGTAAGTGGTGATCGGCACGTGGAAGTTCGCGGCGGTGGAATCGCTGATCCGGCTGTGAATTCCAATGACCCGGCCGTGCATGTCGAATAACGGTCCGCCGGAGTCGCCCGCCATGAGCGTGCAGTCGGTTTGGACGACACCGCGCGCGAGGCGAATGATGCGGCCAAGGCGGACGACGATTGACCGGTAGGGGTCGAATCCCCCCGGATGCCCAAACGAGAGCACCCAGTCACCCAGCCGAGCTTGATCGAGATCTCCCATCTGGATGTGCGGCCAGTGGCCGGCATCCGTAATTTGCATCAACCCGCCATCGATCTCGTGGTTTGTTCCCAAGGTTTTGCCTCGGGCGGTTTTGCCGTCCGGGAAGATGAAAGTCACGTCCAAACTGGGCCGGACACAGACGTGCGCCGCACTCAGCACCAAGCCGTCTTCCGAAATCACAACCCCGCTGCCGCTGGCGGAGCCTACGCGCACAGCCACGACTGCCGATGAAACACGGCTCACCAAATCTTGGATGTGCCGTTGCATCGATTTGAGGTCATCGACCGAGGTCGGGGTTTCCTTGCGGAAAGCTCCGGGCAGCTTGAAAAGTTTTCCTGGCGAAGGCTTTGCTGCCACGGAGAGACTGGTTTCCTCGACTGATACTTTCGCAATCTCCTGTCCCAGCGCGCCGAAGCCTGCTGAAGCCAGCGCCCACCAGAGGACTCCGCCGGCGGCGAGGTTGACGCGGCGGGACCTGGGCGGTGTCATAGGGCAAGCGCTGGTCTGCATGCCGGTATAGACGCTGTTCCTGGGAGGTTGGGTAACGGAAAACTTGGGAGATTGAATTCGGTTTGCGTTCGACCAAGGTTGCGACACTATTCATCCATGCACACTTCTCGATTTATTGGTTCTCTTGTCCTGCTCGCGTTCATCGTGACCCTGAGTTCCGCCGGCGCTCAGACGCTCAAGCGGCTTGAGGAGTCTGACTTTGGCAAGACTTCCGAAGGCACGCCGGTGAAGCTTTTCACCCTGCGCAACGCCAAAGGCATGGTCGTCAAAGTCATGAGCTACGGCGCCACCGTTACCGAGATCCAAGCGCCGGACCGCACGGGAGCAATGGCCAAAGTGCTCCTCGGCGCGGACGACTTAGAGGCCTACCTGAAAGGCTTCGGGGGCGCTGCTTCGGTGATTGGGCGCTTTGCCAATCGCATCGCGAAAGCGCGGTTCACGCTGGATGGCGTGGAATACAAACTTGCCGCCAACAGCGGCGCAAACCACATCCACGGCGGGCGCCGGGGTTTTGCGCGTGTGGTTTGGGAGGCCAATGCGCTTCCGGTCGGGCCGCACGAATCCGCAGTGCGGTTCACGTATCTGAGCAAAGATGGCGAGGAATCGTATCCCGGAAATCTGACGGTGAAAGTGACTTACACGCTCACGGACGACAACGAACTGCGGCTTGATTACGAAGCCGCGACGGATAAGGCCACGCCGGTGAACCTGACCAATCACGCTTACTTCAATCTGGCGGGTTCCGGCGATGTGCTTGGCCACGAATTATGGCTATCCGCGGACCGTCACACGCCCGCGGACGACCAATTGATCCCCACCGGTGAAATCGCAAGCGTGAAGGGCACTCCGCTCGATTTCACGGCTCCCACGCGCATCGGCGCCAGGATTGGACAACTCAAGCCCCGGCCAAACGGCTACGACCACAATTTTGTCCTGAAGGGGGGCGGCGAGTCTCCGGAACTGGCGGCCCGAGTCGTGGAACCGAAGAGTGGCCGCGTTATGGAAGTGCGCACGACTCAACCCGGGATGCAGCTTTACACGGGCAACCACCTCAAACACGCGGGAGTCTGTTTTGAGACGCAGCATTTCCCCGATTCTCCCAATCGCCCCAATTTTCCGTCCGCCATCGTGAGTCCTGGTCATCCCTTTAAGAGCACGACGGTGTTCAAGTTTTCTGCGATGTAGGTCAATTCCTCTTGATCCTGCGTCCGGAGAAAATGCCGGTTCGGAGCGCGGCGGCGTCGGCACCGAACTGTTTGGACGGCGGCGGGAATCGCAGCGCCGCGCCACCTTGGCGTCGTGCGGCGTCCCAAAAACAGTGTTGCCGCCTGAACACTACACACAGGTCGTGAAGGTTTTCTCGAGAATCCCAAAGGGATTCTCGGATTCTCCCGTCTCGAGATCTGTGCAAAATTGAGGCCGCCGCTTCGCTCTGTCACTGCCGTCCAAAATCGTCGCGACCCGCGACGACTTTCAGCGAAACTGCTTACGGCAGCGATTGTAGATACCGTGCCAGAATTCTGGTCCCGGCTTCGAGGGACCGCAGCGAAATCCATTCATCCGCGGTATGTGCCTGCGCGATATTCCCAGCGCCGAAGACGACGCTGGGAATTCCCGCTGCCGCGAGGACCGCCGCATCGCAGAAAAAATCGACTCCGGCTGCTTTTGTCTGCCCGACACATTGCAGGAATTCCCGAACCAGCCGCAAATCCAGCGGCGTGTCCAGAGGCAGGCACTCGGCAGTTTTTGCGTTCCCCAGATTCGCGGACTGACGATGGCGTTTCAGAAAGGCGCGGACCTCTTGGCGAACCGAGGTTTCCGTTTCGCCCGGCAAGGTCCGGCGATCGATGCCGACGGCACAATGGGCGGGAACGATGTTGGGCTGAGTTCCGCCCGCGATGGAACCGACATTGACTGTTGGATGCCCTAGCAAGGGATGGCGTCTCCTGCGCAACTGCGCGGCATACTCCGTCTCCAGCAGATGCACGATCTTGGCCATGGCATGAACCGCGTTCCTTCCCAACTCAGGCCGCGCTCCGTGGGCCGACTTGCCGCGCGTTTCCAAGCGCAACCAAACATCACCCTTGTGCGCGGTGACCACTCGAAGCTGGGTCGGTTCCCCGACGATCGCCAGATCCGCTTTGAAACCCGTCGCGGCCAGGGCGCGGGACCCGCACTGCCCGTATTCTTCATCGACCAATCCGACAAAGACGATTTCCGTGCGGGCTGGCCGTGGGCCCGCCTGCGCGACACTGAGCAAGGCCGTCACCATGGCCGCGATGTTGCCTTTGGTGTCGCAGGCGCCTCTGCCGTACAGGCGGCCATTCTTCCTGATGGGCCTGAGCAGCGTCTCATCAGGCACGCCCACCGTGTCCAGATGCGGCGCGAGCAGAATTCGCCGCGTCGGCTTTTGCCGCGGAATCAACCGAGCCACTATGTTTTCCCGGCCCGGAAACACTGGATGCCGTTGAGCGTCCAAGCCGGACCGCTTCAGTGTGGCCATGAGAAACTCTCCGACGAGTTTCTCTCCGGTTCCCGCGTCGCCGGCCGGAGCAAATGCCGGGTTGACGCTCGGAAGCGCGATCAATTCACGGAGCAGCTTTTCGGCTTTTGTCATGCGCATCCAGAAATGACTTGTGCAATGACTCACGGGGCCGCCTTAGCGATGATATTCTTGAAGGGTTTTCACAGAGAACCCCTTTTTCTTGAGGGCGGCGATGCCCAGCGCGGCGGCCCGCGCGCCACCCAGCGTGGTCATGATGGGAGTATTCGTATAAACGGCTGTGGTGCGGATTTTGATTTCATCCGCTCGCGGTGTTTGACCGGAAGGGGTATTGATCACCAACTGGATTTCACGATTCTTGAGGAGGTCCACCGCATTGGGGCGGCCTTCGGTGAGTTTGAAAACCCGTTGGACCTTCAAGCCGGATTTTTCGAGCACGGCGGCTGTTCCGCTCGTCGAAACCAGGTCAAACCCGAGGTCGGCGAAAAGCTTGGCCACTTTCGCGACTTCTCGTTTGTCCGCATCGCTCACGCTTAGAAAGACGCGGCCTCCCATCGGAAGCGGAGCGCCCGCGGCCACCTGCGACTTCGCGTAAGCGATCCCCAAATCATGGTCCAGCCCCATCACTTCCCCGGTGGAACGCATTTCGGGCGAAAGAAGAATGTCCTGGCCATGGAAGCGATTGAAGGGAAAGACCGATTCCTTGACGGCCCAGTATTTGGGCCAAATCTCTTGGGCGAATCCGAGAGCCTTGAGGGTCTTCCCGGCCATGACTTTCGCCGCCAACTTGGCCAGCGGCACGCCGATCGCCTTGCTGACAAAGGGCACGGTCCGGGAGGCCCGGGGGTTTACCTCGAGGACATAGACCGCTTCGCCTTTGACAGCGTACTGCACGTTCATCAGGCCGACCACTTTCAGTTCGCGCGCCATGGCGTGGGTGTATTCCCGGATGGTTTCAATGACTCGCGAGGATAGAGTATGGGGCGGCAAGACCATGGCCGCGTCTCCCGAGTGAACGCCGGCAAACTCGATGTGCTCAAGAATGCCTCCGATCACGATGTGGCCTTCGCTGTTATCGGGATACCGGCCAACGTCCGCGATGCAATCGACGTCCACTTCCGTGGCGTCCTCCAGGAATCTATCCACGAGCACCGGGCGTTCGGGGGAGGCTTCGACCGCGAAGCGCATGTAGTGCGAGAGTTCGGCGTCGGAATAAACGATCTGCATGGCCCGCCCGCCCAGGACAAAGGAAGGGCGCACGAGCACGGGGTACTGGAGTTCGCGCGCGACCGACAGGGCTTCGGTTTCGTTGACGGCCACGCCGTTCGCGGGTTGCGGAATGCCCAGTTTGTTGAGCATCGCGGCAAAGAGCTTTCGATCCTCAGCCATCTCGATGCTCTGCGGGGACGTGCCCAGGATGTTCACGCCGTTGCGCTGTAGTCCCAGTGCCAGGTTGAGCGGCGTTTGGCCGCCAAACTGGGCGATGGCTCCCCAGCACTGCTCCCGCTCGTAAATGTGCAGCACGTCCTCGAGTGTCAGCGGCTCGAAGTAGAGTTTGTCGCTCGTGTCGTAGTCAGTCGAAACGGTTTCGGGATTCGAATTGACCATGAGCGTTTCGAATCCGTCCTCTTTCAGCGCAAAGGAGGCGTGGACGCAACAATAGTCGAATTCAATTCCTTGTCCGATTCGGTTGGGGCCTCCCCCCAGAATCATCACCTTTCGTTTCGCGGAGGGTTTGGCTTCATCATCGCCCCGATCGTAGGTGGAATAAAAATAAGGCGTGTAGGCCTCGAACTCAGCGGCGCACGTGTCCACCAGCCGGAAGCTCGGCAAGAGCCCCATTCGTTTGCGGGCCGCCCGGATCGCGTCCTCGTCCAAGCCGGTCAAATGGGCGATTTGGCGGTCAGAGAAGCCAAGTGATTTGGCCTTCGCGAGAAGATCAGGATTCATTCAAACTTCCGGCGTAATGTTCCAATTCAAAGTCCGCTCAGTAAGCCGAAGGACAACCAGGTTGTCCAGTTCGATCCGACTTGCCTAGCGCAACTGGGCGCATCTTAACTATCTGCCAAATCGCTGACTTGAAGTCGGCTGAGCGCCAGAATAACGAATTCAGCGACATCGACTTCGTCGTCGCGGTGAATCCAGATGACTTCGCGGCGGTCAACAAGAGGACTACACCCCAACAGTCCAACTTGCTCGCGCCCCGTGAACAAGTTGTCGTCGGCGGCAATGAGGCGCGAAGAGGCACAAACAAGACGGAATCTCTTTGCGCCTTTAGCGCCTTTTTGCGGCCAAGCCTCGGTCGCGGCCCTGTCTCGCCGGGTTGCCTTCGGTGGGAAACTCATTCGAGCGTGAGGAACGCGGGAGAGGGGATTCTTGATTTTGGACAGTCCGTCTTCGCATCGGCCGTTGAGAGTTGACGAAATCAAGAACTGACACCTTTTCCTTTTCAAGAACTGACACCTTTTGACACCTTTTGACACCTTTTCCGATCGGATTGAGTAACCTGGAAACGTGGCAGGCTGAAATTCGCGTTGACAGCGTTCACGAATGCGTAGCTATTTCAAGGACACGACACTCGCTTTCCAAAGCCTTATGAAACTCCGCATTCTTCGAATCTTCACAATTTGTCTGGCAACGTTGGCCGCTCACGCCGGGCCGAATCAGCCCAAGCAACTCGCTCTTCGCACCGCCATCAATTTGGGGGCCGACTTGGGGATCGGAGGTAACAGCATGTACAATCCCCGCTACTTCGACGGGGACATTTACGTCTGCCAGATCAATACTCCCTCCTTTGGAAGATACCCGTCCGGATCGAACATCCCAACCCTGCTGGTGGACACGACGGGCACGCCGTTCGAGCATCGCATGATGGCGCCCTTCCGCGGCGCCAAAAAATCGGTCTATCTGCTGGGCTCCAGTGGCGCCAACACCACGGCCTTTTCACGCTACAACTTCGACGGCCAGAATCGCGTCGATGTCGAAGTCCCGGGCGGGGCTCAGGCGGCGGAGAGTTTCGATTGGGTCGATGAGAATACGATCATCTACACCACTTACAATCCTTCGGCCAACCGCAGGCGCCTCTCGCTGGCGCGCGTGGTGGCCGAACCTTTCTCGGTGACCGCGGACACGCGTTGGAACGTCAACGGTTACGTCAATACCAGTGCCAGCACGCGGATTCGCAATGTGCGCGTGGGCGGCACGCACACAGGCTACGCGTATTACGGGGATGCCGGACAGAATGATCATCCGAAATTCTACACGCTCAATCTTGCGACAGGCGCCGAATCGTTGCTCGGTGACGCCGGCGAACTCACGGGCGGGGGCAGCTTTGGTCTCTGGACGGCCGTAGAGCGGGGCGGGCGGCTTTATGTGCACACGACGGACAACGGCATTCAGGTTTACAACCTGATCAGCGCCGCCACGCTGGGCGCGCTGCACACCACCTACACCAAGGAGGATTTGGATACCGCCACGAGTTACGCCGGCCAGTACTGGGGGTTCGATGTATCGACTGACGGGAAAGCCTTGCTCTTGGCCGGCGGTCAAAGCCAGGTCTTTGAACTGGCGGTTCCGGCGGAGGAATCTCTGCGGTTGAGCATCGCGCGTTCTGGAGCCGACATTATCCTGTCCTGGCCCGCGTCAATCGCCAATGTGACCGTGCAAAGCGCCACCAGCCTGTCGCCGCCGAATTTTGCCGATCTCAACCCGCAGCCCGCAATCACGACCGAACAGAACGTCAAGCGCGCGGCCGTTCGCATCGGCGCAGCGAACACGTTCTACCGGTTGCGCAGGTGAGCTTCCCTTATTTAGGTGAATCCCGGCAACGTAGGTCCAGACCTGAATTTGAAGCTTCAAAGCCAGCCGTCCGGACGGACCCAATGCCGTCTCCCACTCGACTATTCGGGGTATTTGTCCACTGGACGCGACGTAGAATCCGCGCATCAAATGGTGCCCGCGGAACACGGAGAACGAACCGTGTTCGTCAAAGCCATCACGACTCAAGAAGAATGCCGAAGGAAGAAGTCTGTGAGCACTTGTGTGCAGGTACTGCGGATCAGAAAGGCTGTCTCGCGGGGGATAGCTGGAGCGATTTTCTGTGGTCCGCGTTCCGTCCGGAGCGAATTCGTAAATGTTGCCGCTGCCGCTGTCGGACACAAAGAGATGCGGTGTGCGGGCAAGGTTCACCACGAACACCGTCACGGGATTGGAAACGGTTTGGTTCCCGGCCGCACCTCGAGCCACCGCAGTCAGCGTGCGGGAGCCCTCGGCAGTGGAGGTTGTGTCCCAGATGATCCTGTAAGGCTCGGAGGTGTCTTCGGTGCCGAGATTGTTTCCATCCAGTTTGAATTGGACGATGGACAAAGAACGGCTCGATCCTCCGCCCGAAAAAGCGATGTTGGAGTTGGGAACTAACTGTTGATTGGATGAGGTGCCCCAGACGATCCATTGGTCGGCAGGGGTTTCATTGTCGGCCACGGTGAAGTGGATCGGACCCGCTGGCTGGTTCATTTCCGTGGTTTGATCTGCGATCGGCGAGATCGTCGGTGGAGCGTTGGCAGGCGGTGAACTGGGGGCCGCCATTCTTCCGCAATAATCCCAGGTCGCTCGGCCGTCCACGAGCATGAAAGACATGCCATTCAACTTGGCGCCTTCCAAATTGAGCTGGCTGGCCCGCACTTCCAACCGGACCCACTGGCCCAGCGGCGGCAGTGCGCCCATGCAACGTCGGTTCGAAGTCCCGCTCACGCCCCAGTCGATCAGGTTTTCACCCCAATACGCTCGGTGCTCCCAACATCGGTCGCGCCATTGGAGCGTTTGTCGTTGCCGGAGGCATCGACGCCGGTCTCCCCCGGATTGATCCATAGGTTGGGCGCGAGGTCTTCGTGAGTGTAAAGTGTGCCGCTGTCGATCACCGCGACGATGATCTCGCTGGCCGTTTTTTGAATGTCCCAGTCCTCGGTCGCACGGATGTCCGCGCCTGGAGTGCCGCCATAAAGACCGATGTTCTTGAGATGCCATAGATCCCCGTTTGCGTAGTGAAAATCATTCGATTCCATCAGGAGCTGCAGGAGGTGATCCGGCTCCGCAAAGGCCACCAAGCCGCTTTTCTGATAGGCGGCAATCATATTGGCCACACTGGCCCCTGCGGGAAGCTTGACGACTTGGAGATGACCTAGGCGCGGGAATGCGCGCAGTACCCGGCTCCCGACGCGAGCATGCTGAGCGGCGAGCGCAGGCAAGGGAATCCCATCCTTCGGCTTCACCAAGATTCGGTCGTTGGAAAAACGCGCTGCCGGCGGTGCCGCAAGGAGATTCTGGAACGTGATCACAATTCCCAATAATGGTTCGCGGCCCAGCTTCTCAACCTGAAAACGGCACTTTAGCCGCAAAAGATCATAGAGATCACAAAGAAAGAATCCGAAGGCATTTCACCACGGAGACTGCTCACGCGCCGGGTGAATGGCAGTTGCCTCAGAACTTCCTTCCTTTTCGGCATTCCACAGTAATGGCAGCGTTCCCGTTCACGGCCGCGTCATGCGGAAAGTGCCGTGGTCGCGGGCTGCCCGATAAACCGAGAAAAAATTAGTCGGGCTCGCTTGCCCTTCGTAAGAGTACCTCCCTCCAGCCAAGCGGCCCAAGTCTGCCTCTCCCTTGAATTGCAGCGTTCCGGCTGTTTCTTGCGCGCGCAGGGGCACGGTATAGCCAAAGCTGAATATCTTCCGATAATTCGCATGGAACCGGGCCTCGTAGCGGCCGTTTTCGAGCCGGACGATCAGGCAGCGCAGCCGGCCGGCGTGGCCGTTCACGTCGCTTAACCAGCGGCCTTCCCAACGACCGCTGATGTCGCTGGCCGGCGCTGGTTCGGCCGCGGCTTTTCGCCAATCGCGATGGAAAGTCGAGCAACCAGTCGCGATCAGCAGAACCAGAGCAACACAAACTTGGCAAAGCGGCGACACGGCCTGTGAATTGACGTGCTTCATGAACATTTGATCCCGTTGACTTTCACGGCATAGGTCGCCTCGCCCTGGATCCCTCTCCCCTGATCCGATGAGGGGAGAAGGCATGAGGAGCGGTGACTCACGCCGGATTGGTGATGAACTGTTAAATGCAATGTGGCCGTGATTCCTAACGTGCGCCGTTGGGAGCGTCAATTTTGTTTGCACTGCCGGGGATTGACAGCCACAGCGATGGGGCCGAATAGTGAACCCGACGATGCGAATTTATGACTTGGTCATGACCCATCAGTTGGACGCGGATGATTTTTTCATCCACCGCGTGCAACAGCACTGCGCCGAGCGCGGGCTGAACTTCTTCCTGATCGATCCGGAGTGGGTTGAAGCCTTTTACGAGAAGCTGCGGCAAGGCAAAGTTTGGGCGAAGGTCCTGATCAACATGCACAGCGAGCACCACCGTCCGGACGATATTTACCATCGGCTGGTCCGGCTCGCTTTCGATCAGAAGACCCGGGTCATCGATCCCCCGGACATCGCTCGCGAAGCTTTTGACAAGGCCGCGTTGCACCCCCGGCTACTGGCCGCGGGTTTCCGATTGCCGAACACCGTGATTGTGCCTGGCGGCGAGGCCGAGGGATTCATTCTGACGGATGCCGACCGCGCAAAGCTTGGAGCGCCGTTTGTTGTTAAGCCGAGCATGGGGTACGGGAAGCGGGGCGTAATCTTGGAAGCCACGAGCGTTGAGGACCTGCAGCGTTCCCAGCGCGAGTGGCCGGATGCTCGATACTTGCTGCAGGAGCGCATCGTGCCCCGTCTGCTCGACGGCAAACCGGCTTATTTCAGGGTGTTCTTCGCCTTTGGAACGCTCTGGTTCACTTGGTGGAATTGCTTTACCGACCAATATCGGCGGCTGCTGCCCGAAGAGATCAAAGCCTGCGGATTGGAAGCCTTGAGCGAGATCGTCTGCCGCCTGGCCAGCGTCACGCGGATGAATTTCTTTTCCACGGAGATCGCTTTGACCGAGGAGGGAGAGTTCGTTTTGATCGATTATGTGAACGACCAGTGCCACATGTTAACCCAGTCGGCAAATCCGGCCATCGGAGTGCCCGACGAGATCGTCGCCGGAATCGCGCGCTGCCTGGTGCAAGGGGCGCAACAATGGATTCATCAGAAGCCATGATTCTCCGTGCGCGCCAGTTTGAGTTCGTTTTCCCAAGACGGACGGTGATCATGGGCATTGTGAATGTGACGCCGGATTCTTTCTCGGACGGCGGTTTGTATCTGGATCCGAAGGCGGCGGTCGCCCATGCCGTGAAATTAGTCGAAGAAGGCGCGGAGATTATAGATGTGGGGGGTGAATCGACTCGTCCTCAGGCGCTTCCGGTGGAGGAATCGGAGGAGTTGCGGCGCGTCATCCCGGTGATCGAGCAGCTTGCCGCGTGTTTGAGAGTGCCTCTTTCCATCGATACGCGCAAACCGGGCGTTGCGCGCGCCGCCCTCCAAGCGGGCGCCAGCCTGGTGAACGATGTGGAGGCCAATCGTGAAGATCCCGCCATGTGGCAGGCCGTCGCGGAAGCCGGGGCCGGCTACGTGGCCATGCATATGCAGGGGACTCCGCAAACGATGCAGAGCAAGCCGACCTATGGCAATGTCGTTGACGAAGTGGGATTGTTTTTCGCCGACCGGCTGGCTCGGCTCGGAGCGGCAGGCTTGAAGCCGGAACAAGTCGTGCTGGACGTGGGGATCGGCTTCGGAAAGACCGTGGAACACAATTTGGAGTTGCTGGCAGGTCTGAACCGCTTTAAAAAGTTCGGACGGCCCTTGCTTCTTGGTGTGTCGCGGAAGTCTTTTCTGGGCAAACTGCTGGGAACCGAAGTCGCGGCTCGATTGCCTGCGGGCTTGGCGTGCGTTTGCTGGGCTGTGGGAGCGGGCGTTCAGGTTATCCGCACCCATGACGTGGGGGCCACCTTGCAGGCCGTTCGCATGACCGAGAACATCCTTAATTGCCAGAGCTAGTGGTTTGGAATTTACACACGATTTGGCGTTTTGTCGTGGAGATCGCGATTCTGACCGTAGGAATTTACTACGCAATCATGTTCATCCGCGGCTTGCGCGGCACGCGCGGCTGGGCGGTCGCCATCGGTTTCGCCGTCGTGCTCGCGGTGACACTCCTGACCACGCTGCTTCAGCTCCAGGTCCTGAGCTTCCTGCTGCAATACTTCTTCGCGCTGTCCGCGGTCGCGGTGCTGATCATTTTCCAGCCGGAACTCCGGCGTTTGTTGGCGGAGCTCGGGAATCTGCCCCTCTTCACCACGGCCCACGAGCAGCGGCAGAATATCGAAGTGATTGTTCAGACTGCGGAACGCTTGTCGGAGGCTCGGATTGGGACTTTGATCGCAATCGAACAGGCGATTCAACTTCAAGATGTCGTGGAATCCGGAATTCTCGTGGATTGCGAGGCGACACCGGAAATGTTGGAGACCATTTTTTTTCCAAATAATGCGATCCACGACGGGGGCGTTATCATTAAGGGCGACAAAATCGCTTATGCGGCCTGCATTTTCCCTCTGACCCAGCGTCAGGACCTGAATCCGTCGTTGGGGACGCGCCACCGCGCCGCCATCGGTTTGAGCGAAGAAACCGACGCCGTGGTGGTGGTGGTCTCGGAGGAATCCGGCGCCATTTCTCATGCCTACAAAGGCCAGTTGGTCCGCGGAGTTTCCATTGAGGAACTCCGTGCTTTCCTAACCTCGGTCTTCGTCACGCGGCCCGGTTCGCGGAGTCTGGCTGACCGCATCCGCTCTTGGGCCACGAGCCGCGCGGTTCCGCCGGCGCCGGTCGCCTCGAAGGTTCCTCAGAAATGACCTCCCATGTCGCTGCCGGACTTTATTTTGCACAATTTTCGCTGGAAGGCGGGCGCGCTTGCTTTGGCGGTGTTCATCTGGTTTCTCATTCAAGTCGCCATCTCGAAGGGATTCAGACCCAGCGACCATCCGTTGACCGAATCTCGTGACGACACTTTTCCCGACTTGCCGGTCCTGGTTCTCACCGCGCCTGGGGATAAGGAAACATTCACGATCACTCCCGCCAGAGTGGATGTCACAATCCGGTCAACGCCGAGCGCCTTGAGCCGGCTTGAGAAAACTGATATAAGGGCATTTGTGGATCTCGCGGACGCAACCAATGGCACGAAAGAAACCCGAGAAGTGCTGGTCAGCCTTCCCACCGGCTTCGAAGCGGCCAGGATCAAGGTCAAGCCGTCATCGGTGACCGCCGAACGAGTGATCAATTCTTCCAATGAGTGACGCAAAAAAGATTTTTGGGACGGATGGCGTCCGGGGCACAGCCAACATCGAACCGGTGACGGCGGAGACGGCGTTGAAGCTGGGGCGCGCGGCCGCGCATGTGTTCAAGAATCTCCAACAAACTTCGTCGGTCCGCGGCAAGCACAAGATTGTGATCGGGAAGGACACCCGTCTATCCTGTTACATGCTCGAGAACGCCTTGTCTTCGGGCATTCTCTCAATGGGAGTGGATGTGCTTCTGATCGGACCACTGCCAACGCCTGGAGTGGCCTACGTGACCCGCAGCCTGCGCGCCGACGCCGGAATGGTCATCACGGCTTCCCACAATCTTTACGACGACAACGGGATCAAGTTCTTCCGTTCGGACGGCTACAAACTGGACGACAAGATCGAGCGTGAGATCGAGGAGTTGGTGTTTAGCGGCAAGATCGAGAATATCCGCCCCACGGCCAATGAAATTGGGAAAGCGTTCCGCATCGACGACGCCTTGGGCCGTTATATTGAATTTGCGAAGTCCTCATTTCCAAAGGGACTGACTTTGGAAGGCATGCGGATCGTCGTGGATTGCGCGCATGGCGCGACCTACAAATCGACCCCGTGCGTCTTGCGGGAACTCGGCGCCGAAGTGATCGTCTTCGGCAATCAGCCCGACGGGATGAACATCAACAAGGACTGCGGCTCCATGCATCCGGAGCAGATGTGCCAAAAGGTTTTCGATCACAGAGCCGACATCGGTCTCGCCCACGACGGCGATGGCGACCGCGTGATTCTTTGCGACGAGACGGGAAGAAAACTCGACGGCGATGACATCATGGCCATCGTCGGTTTGCACATGCTGGAACTGGGAACACTCAATCACAAAACGATCGTCACCACGGAAATGAGCAATGCCGGATTGGAAGCCGTCCTTCGTTCCGCCGGCGGCCGTATGGTTCGAACGCAGGTGGGCGACAAATATGTCATCGAAGGGATGCTCAGGGGAGGCTACAACTTTGGCGGCGAACAAAGCGGCCATCTCATTTTCACCGATCATTCCACCACCGGAGATGGGCTGGTGGCCGCACTGCAGATTCTCCATATCATGGGAGCAAAGAGCCGGCCGTTGTCCAAGCTGCTGCAGTGCTGGACGCGCTACCCCCAGATGCTCACCAATGTGCGGGTGCGGGAAAAACTTCCCTTGGATCAACTGAAGGGCGTGATGCAACTCGTCGATCAAGCCGAAGCGGAGATCAAACCGTCCGGCGGCCGGGTACTGTTGCGCTATTCCGGAACCGAACCCAAAGCGCGGGTCATGATCGAAGGCCGCGACGAAGTCCTGCTGGCGCAATGGAGCAAACGGATTAGTGATGCGATCAAGAGCCAAATCGGTGCATGAAAATGTCTAACTCGACGGCACTCAAAAGAACCTGTGAATTGCTGGCCGCGAAGTACGCCCAGCTCGGTCAAGCCGCCGCCGAACGGCTGCAACAGTGGTCATCGGGGGGTGTGCCCTACGCCTATCCGGAAATGATCGCAAAACATTTGGCGGAACCGCATCTGGGCTTGTTGTTCGATGCCTTCTGGCAAGTGCTGCCGTTCGGGACGGGCGGCCGGCGGGGCCGGGTCGGATACGGCGCCAACCGGCTCAATCCCACGACCATCGCCATGACCATCCAGGGGCATTGCCACTATTTGCGAAAGGCGTTCCCGGACAAAGGAGACCTTTGGGTGGTGGTCGCCAACGATGTGCGGGTCTTTCGGGACATCGCGGGCGTCTATGCTTTCCTGGGCAAGGAGCATCCGTTGGTCGGTGTCTCGTCACGTTCGCTGGCAAAGCTAGCGTGCGAGATTTACGCCGCCAACGACATCGCGGCTTATCTGGCTGAGCCCAAGTCTGACACGGCCGTCTTGAGCACCCCGGAGCTGTCGTTTCTCATTAACAAACTTCAGGCGGTCGGCGGCATCAATCTCTCGGCGTCGCACAATCCTCCCGATGACAACGGCATCAAAGTGTACGACCAATTCGGCAGCCAACCGATTGCGCCGAACGATCAACTTTTGGTCGAAGCCATGAATCTGGCCACCGACGTCCGCGTTCTGCCTTTCAAAGATGCGCTCGGTCAAGGCTTGGTCCGCGAGGTGCCAAAGGACCTTCACCAAGAGTACGTCGGGACTTACGAAAAGGTTTACCAAAACGTTCACGTGCCGCAGCCGGACATACCGATTGTGTACACTCCGCTTTGCGGCTGCGGCTTGACGACGGTGGGCGATGTGCTCAATCGACTTGGATTCAGATTTATCACTCCACCCGCCGAAGCTGCGGACGGCACCTTCTCCGTGATCCCGTTCAAGGCCCCCAACCCCGAAGTCCCGCAAGCGACCGAGCCCGCCAAAGCTTTTGCCGATGCGCACGGCTCCGGGGTCGTCCTGTCCAGCGATCCCGATGCGGACCGCGTTGGCTTGGAAGGAAAGTTGAGCGATGGCTCGTGGTATCACTTCGATGGGAATCAAATCGCCGCGATCCTCTGCTATTATCTCATGCTGGATCCAAAAGGTCCGCGCCGCAAAGGACTCGTGATCGAAACGCTGGTGACAACCAAGATTCTGGGCAAGATCGTGGAACGGGTGGGCGGTTCGCTGCTGATCGATGATTTGCTGGTTGGGTTCAAATACGTGGCTGAAGTGTTGAAGTCCCTCGAACGGAACGGACGATATCGCAACATCACCTGCAAACCCAGCCAGTTGGTTCTCGCGGCGGAGGAAAGCCACGGAGTCATCGTCGTTCCCACCATTCGCGACAAAGACGCCGCTCCGGCGTGCATGTATCTGGCGGCGCTCTATCAGAGGCTGCACCGCGAAGGGCGGACGCTCCTGGACTATTACGTCAGCATGCTGGAGGAATTCGGCGGATACGACACGGTCAGCCGTTCCATCACCATGATTGGGGCGGAAGGAATTCTCAGGAAAGACCGCATCCTGGAGTCGCTGCGGCAGTCCACACCGGCTTGCCTCGGCGGGCAAGAAGTCCGCAAAGTGGTCGATTACTGGGACCAGCGGGCCTTCGGCCCGTTTGTCAGCGAGACCGACCGGTTGCCCAGGAATGTGCTCCAAGTTTTCACCGACAATTTCATCATCACGATCCGGCCTTCCGGCACCGAACCGAAGCTCAAGTTCTATTGCCAACTCTTGCCTTTTGGCGCGCCGTCGCAAGCCAAAGGCATGGCACTGCTGCGGGAGGTTCGGGAGAAGGCGGACCGCATCGCCTCTTCGGTCTATAATGATCTGCTGGGAAGAATCGATTTCTCTTTGAGCGAAGCCGCGCTGCTCATACCGGACATCGTCGATTTGGATTCAAAGCGCGGATTTCAGGAGAAGACCGTTCCGCAATTGCGCGAAGCCCTGGCCAAAGGAACCTTCGGCAGTTTGGAGGAAGTCCTGCAATGGCTGCGCCGTGAAGCCGCGGCCATGACTCCCGGTGCGGATGCGCTGCCGGCGTTGAAGGCCCCCGTGGCGCGACTCTGTGACGAATGGCACAAAGACCTGAGTTCAGCGTCGCGGTTCGCTGAACTGGATCAATGGGCCAAGTAAGAAGGAACGGCGCAATTAGCCACAATGCGGACATGAAATCCGCACCACAAAATTTCAAGGGAGCAACGCAAGTCTCTCGAGGAGGCAGGTGTGCCTTGTTTGTAAACTACGCCCGAAAGGATGACAAACGCGGTTACGTGAGGCGTTTCGTTGAGGCGCTTGCTGCGGAATACGAAAAGAGAGGCAAACGAAAGCTCGAATATTTTTTTGATTTGAAAATTCCGAAGGGCAAGAAATGGAAAAAGGAGATTTTGGACGCTGTCAGACAGCGACCTGTTTTGCTGCCCATTGTCTCAAAGGCTTATTTCGACAGTGATTGGTGCTGGCATGAATGGAATCTATACCGACGGGAAGTTAAGGATACGCTTCGGTGCGTTTTGCCGATTTGGATCTCCGAAGTGAGGCGCGTCCTCGTGCTTCCGCAAGTACCACCGCTCCGAAGAAGCTCTTGGTGGACGTCGCTGATGCAGCTCCAGGGACTCGAACTCATCCGCGTCCGTCCAGGTTCTACAAAGTGGCGCGAGCACGTCAGGATGGTCGCCAGCATCCTCTTGGACAGGACCGAGCACGCCGAACTGAATTTGAAGTCGCCTCCAAAAGAATTCTGCGAGACGAGGCAGCAGCTTAAGGTGGGCGACATAAGATGGGCAGCGAGACGGCTCTCGAGTATCATCCTTCAAAGTCAGTTCTACCCCGATATTATTTTGGGCGTCAATGCCAGCGGTATGGCTGCTGCCTCTATGATGAGCAGATTCTTCTTAAGGTCGCATCTGGGCGTAATTTCCACACGCAAGTTGCTGACGCACCGTGACTCGGAACGTCCACGAGACATTGGCTGCGTGAGCTTACCAGGTATACCCAGGCAAAATTCCTCCGGCCAAACGTTGCCGACAGTAAACGCCTGTAACGCGGAGCGCATGCTTGTCGTGGACGGAAAATGCAAAAGCGGAAAAAGCGCACTCGAGATTGTCAGTTTCCTGCGGAGGAAGTTTGGCAAGAAACTGGATGTTCGCTTCGCTTTCGTTCTTGTGTACAGAGGGTGGGATCCCTCTGTATGGAGTGGCATCTCCGGTCCGCGGAATTACTGGCCAGCCGAGCATAAACAAAACGGAATAGTCGCGTATATGGCCTACTACACGGATAAAGTCTCCACAGCCAGGGTCGACGAGGAGCTTTATCCCGGCGTGGAGATGCTGTGAGCCGACACTTCGGCGCAACCGGGCTCTGTTGATTCTGTAGTTACGAATTGAATATTGATCTCGAAATCACGGTTGCACTGGTCAAGCAGATTGCACGGAGCCAAGGCGTGGTACTGCTCAACCGTTGGCCAAACGTGGGGGAGATTTCCTTCAAGAATCGACGAGACTTTGCAACGCAAGTGGATCTAGACATTGAATCGAATATCAAATCGGCTCTGAGTTCCCAGTTTCCCGACCACGGTTTGAGCGGGGAGGAAACTGGCGGCCAGAACCCCGGGTCCGAGTACCAATGGCTGATCGACCCTATCGACGGGACCAAGTACTATGCGGCTCAATCTTCGCTTTTCTCAGTCTCTGTGGGGTTGCTTTACCGAGGGGAACCCGTCTTGGGTGTGGTGTACGCTCCGACGTCCGATCAGTGCTTTTATGCCTGCTCTGGTAGCGGGGCCTTCCTTGACGGGCACCGCCTCAGCGGGCCTCATGTCGCCGAGGTCTCAGATGTGATCGCGAATGTTGACACCCCGAATACGCACAATCTTTCGGCAGCAGAGAGAGAGTGGTTCGAGCGAAAGCTCATTCTGTTAACCAGAAATTTTTACCGGATTCGGGCTCTAGGCTTGGGATCCCTTTCAGCCTGTTGGCTCGCGACGGGCGCGCTTGACGCCTACATCGATCTGACGGGATACGTCAAACCTCAGGATTTGGCGGCGGGCCGCGTAATTCTGAAAGAAGCCGGACTGAGACTTGAATACCTCGATGCGGGTGTCGGACCGCCGAAGCTCTTGGCTGCGCCAAAGGCGATTTGGGAACCGCTCAAGAGCCTGCTGTTGGAGTGAGCAAGCTGCGGATTGAACTTGGAGCGCACGCGCCCTCGCGCGCCTGGGTCGGCGAGTACCCGTTTACGCTCTGACGGAGCGTGATTGTCTTGAGATCGGCAGATGCCGGAGGCTGTTGACGCCATCGCCGACCACACTGGTGTGTTGGAACCGGTCATCATCTGATGACGCTATCACGCACTGGTTGCGACCGGTGAGGCGCCGGACGGAACACGCGAGGGCATGCATGCTCCCCGATTTCTGCCGCATACTTAACCGCGCTTGCCCCAACCAACGCGTGATCCTAAAGTGCTCACATGTTTGAGACCGCCCAAATAGAGAGAAGGTCCGTAGCCGAACGGCTCCAAGTCATGTGGCAGCTTTGGGACGCACTTTGCCGCGGCGCTGGAGAGATAGCCTCTCCGGAGTCGCATCGGGACGTTTTGGCTGACCGGAAGGCGCGCGCGCGGCGGGGAAGCGAAATTCCTGACCTTGGAGCAGTTCCAAGCCCGCGTGCGAGGTTCGGAATCATGACGGTCGTCGTTCTGGAGGATCCCGCCGAGGACATGGTGGCCGGGCGGCGGTTCTACGAATCACGCGAGTCGGGAGTCGGTGATTACTTCGTTGATCTTCTCCGATCTTGGTTCGCTTGTCCTTTGCGCAGGGATTCACCGAATGCTGTCGAAACGCTTTCCTTTCGGTGTCTGCTAGGAACTTGAGCGCGAGTCCGCGTGTGTTTATGCAATTCTCGATATGCGTCGCGATCCTCGTTGGATTCGCGGCGGGTTGCAATGGAGGAGATAGCGAACAGCAAAGAATCACTGGAGCGAACGCGGGCGTGCCACGTCAGTTGCCAATGCGGAGACGCCGGACCGCCCCCGTTGCGCGGTTCTGTCGTTCGGCTAAAACCGTCAGCTTATCAGTATGAACCGACCGTTAACGCTCGCGATATTGCTTGCATCCATCCCTGTGGCATCATTTGCGTCCGAAGGTGTGGTTTTGCTCCACGGTCTGTGTCGCACTGAGATCTCGATGGCCAAGATGGCAACAGCGCTCAGGCAGGAAAGCTTCGTCGTGTTGAATGTGGACTATCCTTCGCGCAAGTCGTCTGTCGAAGAACTCGCGGGGACAACGATCAGCAATGCGCTTCAGGATGCAAAAATCGCGGAAGTCAACAAAATCCATTTCGTGACGCACTCGATGGGCGGGATACTCGTCCGGCAGTACCTCAAGACAAACAAAATTGACCGATTGGGAAGGGTGGTGATGCTTGGACCACCGAATCAAGGGAGTGAAATCGTGGACAAGCTTGGCGACCTTGCCGTCTTTGAGATGATCAATGGACCGGCGGGTCGGCAACTGGGCACAGGGGCGGACTCGGTTCCCAATCGGCTGGGTCCGGTGGCCTTCGAAGTCGGAGTCATTGCGGGCGACCGGTCAATCAACTGGATCAACAGCGCGATGATCGACGGACCGGATGACGGAAAGGTCTCAGTCCAAAGAACGAAAGTCGCAGGGATGAAGGATCATCTGGTCGTCCACGCGTCTCATCCCTACCTCGTGCGTGACGACAAAGCGATTCGGGAGACGATTCGGTTTTTGCGTCATGGGAGGTTTTCGTCCAAGAGTGAGGAAAGATAACATCGCTGAACCATCGCTGCATGCAACGCTGGTTGACGCCTCTCGCGAGGTCTTGAGTCAAAGGTCCGGTGTGTCTGGGCTTGATCATGCGGAGCTTTGCGCGCACTGGGAAGATTGCGGCCATGGAGTCTAACTTGTCAGGAATTGGTCGGGACAGAATGCCGATTGGCGAAATACCGGGAAGAATTGGCGACTCTAACGGGATTCGAACCCGTTTTTTGGACTTCACGATTTTTCCGAGAAAAACCCATAAAAACCAATGTTCGCAAGGGTTTAATGCGTGTCCAGCTTTTGGGTGATTCGGCACGTCGCGACACTATTTTGACACGTTTTTTGTCGGCATTTGTCGGCAATTTCGGCATAATTGCGGTTGAGAAAATCGTCAAAAATCCCCGCTGATTCCGGTTGCCTACAGTTGCCGACAACCAAGCGGGAAATTCCGTGCGCCCCGTTGCCGCTTTGCCGGGTAGGGTCAACGATTCGATCCCGGTAAGGTCTGGGCCAGCGGCACTCGCTCAAAGACGCCTTAAATCGAATCCTGGCGCGTCGGGTTCCGGTCCCGCCTACTGCCTACTGCGCTCTTCGTTCCCGCCGTTTTCCCTCTTGCCACTCTCCCGCTGCGGCGTAGGCTCCGGGAAGAACGATCAAGGTCAAAGCCGATGAAGAATCGAACGCATCCCGCCAAACGGAAAAAGCCTCTGGACTACCCGGAAGAAACGAACGGCACCCGTTGGGCAGCGGAAGCGCGAAAGCAGACCAGTAAGATGACGCGGGAGCAACGCGCCGAATTATTCCGGCGAGGCATGGTCCGTATCTATGGCGGCCAACCCAAAGAAGCAACTGGCCCTCGACACTAACCTGTTGCTCGATCTGGCGGAGGAAAAAGACTGGGCGGAAGATTTCCGGGAGGAATTTCAGACACGAGGCTACACCCTTCGGATTGGCCCCACGGTTGTCCTGGAATTGGAATGGCTCTCCAGTTTTGCCGGAGAACCGCAGCGCACTTACGCCGGACGTGCCGCCGAGAGGATTTCGATTTGGCGCATTACTCCCTTCGAATTGTCCTCTCTCGATCAAGCCATTGCCGAACGCTTTGGCGAAACCTTGCTCGATCAAAAGCTGATTCCGGGCGATGAACTCAATGACAGTATCATCTTGGCGGAAACTTCCCTCGCAAGCATTCCTCTGCTCGTCACTTCGGACAAGCATCTGCTCGACATTGACGAGATCGCTTTGCGGCTGGCCTTCAATGACGCCGATCTTCTCCAGGTCAGTCCGGTGCATCCGAGACGCCTGCTGCGGGCCATGCGGTAATCCACCTTCCATCCCATGATCGGGGAACGTGGTCTTGAGAATGACGGCAAACATGAGCCTTCCGGTTGACGTGCCACACGAAGCGGGCCTTCGCCTCGAAATGATTCTCGAACGGATTCAACGCTTCGGGCGGCCGGGTCTTATTCCGCTGACCGATTACGCCGATGAACAGACCTACGACTTCCTGCTCGTCAATCCGGGTTGGACCTTCGCCCAATGGCGCGCGGTCAACTGGGAAGTCGCGCGGCAGTTGAGAGAGCGCGGCTACCGTGTGCAATTAGTCCGCGTGGAGATGGCGGAGTTTTTCGACTGGCTGGCAGAATTCAAGCTGCCGAACACTCCGGCCAATCGTGCGCAGTTCGTCGCATGGAAGGCCATGTCTTGAGCGGCCACTTGGAATTCCAGCCTACAAGAGCGGAAAGGTTCTGGGCGAACCTGCCAGGCACGAACGCTGTTACACGGGCGTCTTGAAGCCGTCGCGCTTCTCGTCACCAGGATCCCGGGGCCCGGAGCAGAAGAACGTCAAGGTGCCTATCCCCTCAACGCTCGGCTGGCGGTTGATCCAGACTTTGACGGCGCCGTTGTCAGGATGTTCTTTCCGATCGGACCGGCCGCAAGCCTTCCTCGACGTGGACCGTACCCTGCAGGCCGTTTGGCTGGCGATATGAGAGGCGATTCGCTCCTTGATTCTGGACGCTCAACGGCTCGGATCGGTCGAGGACGCGGATTCAGGCTCGGATCGGCTCAGAACTTCGCACGCATTTGGCTTTTAGCGCACTTTGATGACCGCTCCGCTAACTTGACCCTACCCGGAGTGTTCTGACGCGTCCCTCGCGGACCGTGTGAAGCAATTCGGGGCTTCTGGCGTCTCGGCTGACGAGTTGGTCGAACTTCTGCCGCGCCGCTTCCTCGCTGCAGTAGGACCAGCCTTCGCGCCCCCACGCCTCGGGCACTGGGATGTAGTTCATGGTTTCGCCTTGAGAAGTGCCGATGTCTCCGGTCGCTTACTTCCCGGTTGCTGCCGGCCCGCTCGCCTCGTCTGCCCGGCAATGCGCAAGCGACGCCCGGGTTCTGACTCTTGGTCGAGTCGGTCGATCAACTGCGACAACCATCGGGGTTCAGAATGGGGTCGAGGATGCTTCATTGCTCTCCGATCATTTGTAGAAGTTCCAGAAAACGCTCGGCGCTCCGTTCCGTGGAGGATGGCCATGCCTAGCCATAAATGAACCGCCGGAACGGGCGCCTTGCGTGACTGCCGACGCCCGGCCCAGGGATCGGCAGAAAATTCTCAAACGCTTCTTAAAACCGCTTCAGACGACCAACAAGGCCGGTCGGGGTTGGCCAGATAAGCTAGCTCGTCATCGAGCCGCTCAGCTTTCTTGCGGAGCGCATCGGCGGTAGCGCAGCCGGTGAATTCGACACCAATTGCTCCGCAGCGGGCCAGTTCGTCGGTTAAGTGCTGAGCCGCCAGATCAGAAAGGCGCTTGTGGACGATCCGGCAAGCGCGCGTCAATAAATCGCGAACTTCCGGACGCTCGGTAATCTCGGTGCGCCTTACATTCAAAACCGCGACATTGGACGTGAAAACCTCGCGGGACCGTTGTGCTTTGGAAACCGCTTCAACAAGCTTGTCGAAAGTCTCGGCGCTCGGAGTTTTGAAATACTCCGCTCG
>JACQWK010000439.1 GCA_016209525.1 Verrucomicrobiota bacterium | reverse complement strand
CTATCAGACGCGTTGCTCTTGGTTCCCGGCTGTTCAAAAGCCGATCATCGCCATGATGAACGGGGCCGCGGCCGGCCTGGGACTTCTCTACGCGCTGTTTTGCGACGTGCGGTTTGCCGCAGAGGAAGCGGTGTTCACCACCGCATACTCCCGCCGAGGCATTTCAGCCGAGTTCGGGATGGCTTGGATCCTCCCGCGCATCGTCGGCCACGCGAACGCCCTCGAGTTGCTTCTCTCCGGGCGGAAGATCGACGGCCGGGAGGCGTTGCGCTTGGGCCTCGTCCACCGGATCTATCCGCGAGAAGGGCTCGCTGAGGCGACCTATGCCTACGCACGGGAGATGGCAGATTTGGTTTCGCCGCGCTCGACCCGAATGATCAAGCAGCAAGTGTACGAGGTGCCTTTCCAGACGCTGGCCGAAGCCGTCGCCATGGCCAATCAGGACCTCCTCGTGAGCAACCGGTGCAACGACTTCAAGGAAGGGACGGCTAGCTTCCTCGAGAAACGCCCGCCACGATTCACGGGCGACTGACGGGTCAGCGCCGCTTCTTCTTCCCCCTCTCGGCGCACGTCTTAGCCTTCTCGGCCCGGCGCTGGGCGATCCGGACCGAGCGCCCGAGCCCGGCCAGCGACAGGGCCACGGAGACCCAGCCTATCTAGTCTCCCAGGGTGGTGTAGACCGTGCGGCCCTCCATCAGTTGGACTTGCCCGACGAGGGTCTCCTTCATCCACTTGCCATTGCCGCGGTCGAGCCTTCGAACCGCGGGTCCACGATGGCAGAAATGCCTGTATTTGTGGCACGCATTAGGGTGCGGGGGTGTTTGATCGCCCGCCATCTTGACTGCACAAGATGCTCCATGGGCTCGACCGAATTTCAACTCGAAGTCAACAGCCGGACAGTATAGGGCGATATACTCTAATTCTATTGGTAATCGATAATACGCTAAATTCAATTGATGCCTATATCGGTGCACCTCAATACGTCAGTTAAAAATCCAACCCACCACCCAGAGTAGTAGTGCGCCATAAAAACGGCTATTTTTTTACTTCTGAGAGCCAAACAATTGATGAGCATGCCCTAAATGTACAAAATCCGATGGTCATTCCAGCGATGCTTCAAACAATCTAAAAAATTTCCTTGACTTTACCCTTTTTGGAGGGTATTAAATCAACACTCAAAAATTTGATTTTCCTATAATCTCTCATGGGGCTCGCCGCCACGGGAGCCAGGGTGTCGCAGAGATCATCGGTATCCTGAACGAAGAGCTGCGCCGGATTCTAAGCGTCAGCGGGTGCGCCACACTGGGAGACATCGACTCAGATATCTTGATGAAGCGCGACTTCGTGGTCTGAAACACGTGTAACGGACCGACACGTCCGGCGTTCTGTTTGGGGACGGCTTCATCAGGCCAGGAACAAAGTGAACCATAAGACTTTTGAGGAGCGACCTATGAAAACACGGATAACCGAGCTTTTTGGCATCCAGTACCCGATCATCCAAGGTGGTATGCACTACGTAGGGTTTGCAGAATTGGCGGCAGCGGTCTCGAACGCCGGGGGGCTTGGGATCATCACGGGGTTGACGCAGAAGACTCCGGCGGACCTCACAAGAGAGATCGCGCGCTGCCGCAAGATGACGGACAAGCCGTTTGGCGTGAACCTCACCTTCTTGCCGACGGTGACTACGCCGGATTACCCTGGTTACATCAGCGCGATCATCGACGGGGGCGTCCGGATCGTAGAGACAGCGGGCCGAAATCCCGAAGCTCACCTTCCGAGACTGCGCAACGCTGGCGTGAAGGTCATCCACAAGTGCACCTCGGTGCGCCACTCTCTGAAGGCGGAGGCGATCGGGTGCGACGCGGTGTCGGTAGACGGGTTCGAGTGCGGAGGTCACCCGGGGGAGGACGACATCCCGAACATGATCCTGTTGCCGCGGGCCGCAGAAGAACTGAAGATCCCATTCGTGGCCTCGGGCGGCATGGCGGACGGCCGCAGCCTCGTCGCCGCCTTGGCCCTGGGAGCGGACGGCATGAACATGGGCACGCGCTTCATGGCGACAAAGGAGGCGCCCATCCACGAAAGCGTGAAGCGGGCGATCGTCGCGGCATCGGAGCTCGACACCCGCCTGATCATGCGCCCGCTTCGCAACACCGAGCGAGTCCTCAAGAACGTAGCCGTCGAGCACCTGCTGGAAAAGGAGGCGTCTCTCGGCAGGAAGATCAGGTTCGAGGACATCATGGAAGAAGTATCCGGGGTGTATCCGAAGGTCATGATGGACGGTGAAATGGAAGCCGGCGCCTGGTCCTGCGGCATGGTCGCGGGGCTCATCCACGACATCCCGACCTGTAAAGAGCTCATAGACCGAATCATGGCCGAAGCCGAGACACTCATCCGAAAGCGCCTGGGTTCTATGCTCTGAGACCGTCGTTCCGGAATACGCATTGGGACCTCATCGGCGGGCTGGGGCAGCGCCACGCTGAATGTCTCGTAGGGGCGCCTCCCGTTTCAACCCAGGATGCAACGGCTTATGATCATCCTTTGGATTTCTGAAGATCCCTCCATGATCCGGAAAGACCGAGCGTCTCGATAGTGGCGGTTTACCGGGCTGTCCAGGTCGTATCCGAAACTGGCGAAAACCTGCACCGCCCCATCGCTGACCCGCTGGAGCACTTCGGAGGCGAAAAGCTTGCACGCCGCCGAGGCCTTGGCGACATCACCCTGCCCGGTATCCAAAGCCTTGGCCGCTTGCTGAACGAGTAATCTGGCAGCTTGGATCTCCACATCCATGTCGGCCAAGGCAAATTGAATGACCTGGTTTTCAGCCAACGGACGGCCGAATTGGACGCGCGTCTTGGCGTGGCGTTTAGCGGCATCATAAGCGGCCTCGGCGATCCCCACCGCCATGGCGCCCGCGAACACCCGGCCAGGGTCCAACGCCCCCAGCATCACGCGCAGACCTCGATCTACTTCACCGAGTACACTCCCTCGCGGCACTGGGCAGTTCTCGAACAGAAGATCGCCATGAACGGCTGCCCGTATCCCCATTTTATTGTGAATCTTTGTGATCGACAGCCCGGGCGTTCCCTTCTCTACGATAAAGGCGGTTATCCCCTTCCCTCGTTTTTCAGCGCTGGTCTTGGCAGCCACGATGAAACACCCCGCCGCTTCTACATTTCCAGCGTAGCGTTTCGTGCCGTTTAGTATGTATTGACCGTCCCTGGCTTCCGCCTTTGTTTCCAAGGCCGCCGCATCAGATCCTGCTTGATTTTCCGTCAGACAGAAAGAAGATTGAAGTTCACCACGAACCATTTCCGGGAGAAACCTGGCTTTCTGATCGTCGTTACCAAAGCGCACGATAATGTCAATGCCGAGCCACCCAGCGGACAAGATGATCGCCGTGCCGGCACAACCTTTGGCGATCTCTTCCATAGCAATGGCACCCACCATATAACTCTCTTGGAGTCCTCCGTACTCCCTCGGAATCAAAAGTCCATAGGGCCCTTCCCGCGCCATTGCCCGCACGTTCTCCCAGGGATACGTTGCCGCCCGATCTGTGTCGCCGGCTCTCGGTGCGATTTCTTCGCTGACGAGTCGGCGAATCCTCCCCTGCCACTGTTTCTCTTCATCCGACAAAACGAAATCCATGTCTTTTCTCTTTCCAGACTATTCACAAATTCTTGCTAAGGCGCAAAGGCGCAAAGACGCAAAGTTGTGGGCCTGCGGCCCGGCCCCGCTAGATGGAATTGCCAATCCGGGCGCCTTCTAGAACCGCATCCGCCCCCCTTCGCGGCGATTTGGCATCACCGATCACGTGGAGCTCTCCCTTGAAATGGCTGAGTGCGCGCTCCAGTTCCTGGCTGGATCGTAAACCCGTGGCCATCACGTAAACGTCGAATTTTTGCCATTTCTCTTCAACGCCTCCGGCGAGGACATAGACGTGATCCTCATCGGCGCGGGTGACCTGCACCGACCGGTACGCCTTCACGCCATCCTTCTCGAGCCTCCGGAGCAGGGTCCACCTCAGGGTGTCCCCCATCTCCGACCCGAGCCGTTCCTGCATCTCGACGAGGGTGACACGTTTTCCCCTGGAGGCGAGGAAGTGGGCGACCTCGAGTCCGACCGCCCCGCCGCCGATCACGAGGTAGCTCTCTCCCTCGGGCATCACCCCGTTTAGCACATCCCACGCTCCGATCTGTTCCGCCTCTTCGAGACCGGGTATGGACGGAGTTACCGGCTCGGCGCCGGTGGCCAGGATGACGGCATCCGGATTGGCCTCGAGGATCTCTCGATCTTCGACCTTCTTGCCCAGGTGCGTCTTGACCCCGCTCGCCTGCACTTCTTTCCATTGGTATTCAAGAAACGACCGAAAGTGCTCCTTGCCTGGAGGCTTCGCGGCCAACACCCATTGACCACCGGGTTCTCCCCGCGCCTCGAAAAGAGAGACGTCATGTCCTCTCCGCGACGCTCTCCACGCAGCCTCCATGCCCGCTGGCCCGGCCCCGATGACCCAAATCACCTTGGCGCGCCGTGCCGGCTTCGCGCGGAACTCCTTTTCTCTTGTCATGGCCGGGTTCACCACACAGCCTCCACCCCCATCCCAATAGGCATCGATGCAATAATTACAAGAAAGGCATCTTCTCACCCGCGGTTCTGCACCTTCTTTCCATTTATTCGGCAATTCCGGGTCCGCCAGCAAAGCCCGACCGATCGCGATCAGATCGGCCCAGTTCTCGTCCAGGAGGCGTTGAGCCAGGTCCAGTTCATGTATCCTTCCTGCCGCTACGACAGGAATATTTATGGCGTTCTTGATCTTCTTGCTGAGTTCAGCAAAACAAGGAGCTTCTATGTAATAAGGCGGTATCGTCAGCGGATATGAGCCGTTGATCCCAGCCGAAACGCTGATGAGATCCACGCCATGCCGTTCCAGGAGTGTGGAAATCTTTATTGAATCTTCAATGGTGAGGCCTGTGCTGGTAAAATCGGAGCCATTGATTCTGACGCTGATTGGAAAATCGAGACCCACTTCGCTCCTGATCCGCGTGAGGATTTCCAAGAGAAACTTTGCCCTGCCTTCGATCCCACCTCCATATTCGTCATCCCTCTGGTTGCTTTCGGGCGACAGGAAATTGCTCACCAGATAGCCGTGGGCAGCGTGGATTTCGACGAGGTCGAAGCCGATCTCCCTCGCTCTTGCTGCTGCTCTGCCGTACCTTGCCACCAGGTTCCTGATCTCTGGGATCGACAGGGCAGCGGGCACTTCGGCCCTCGGCGACCAGGGGACGGCCGACGGGGCCACCGGTTGATACCCGAACAGATGGGTCGTCGCCTGCCGCCCCCGATGTTGCAGTTGAATCCCAACCTTTGCGCCCGCCTCATGCAATTCCGCAGCGAGCCGCCGGTGTCCCTCTGCTCTCCCCGCTTCGTACGCAGGCACTCGGTCTATCGGTACCGATGGATGTGCAACGTCCGTTCGCGCCCAACCGCCCGAGGGCAACATGATCAGACCGGCCCCCCCTCTTGCCCTCTCGAGGAAATAGTGGAACGTCTTGTCCGTGATCTCCCCGGTGGGCGGGGCGACGCTAACCCCCATCGGAGCCATGACGATCCGGTTGGCAAGTTCTAATCCACCGATCTTTAGTGGGCTGAAGAGCTTCATCGTTCGATCGCGGCGCGCGTTATGTTCCATCTAGAAAGTCTCCTGTTGCGGGAAGACGGGGATCCGCCCCATCCGAGAAATCTTAAATTCTAAGCACCAAATCCCAAACAAATCCAAAATTCAAATGACCTAATGTTCAAAACAACTACCAGCCTCTGTGCTAAGGTTTTGAATTTTGAATTTGGAGATTTTGATATTGTTTGGGATTTGGTGCTTAGGTTTTAGGATTTTATACCTCTCAATTAGAGTTAAACCCTCAATTATTTATCCCTACCCACTGTGTCAAGTGTGTGCTATGACCAGGGTTAGAGGGGGTGTGACGCTTTGCGCGCGGCGGCGCGGAGCACGTGTCGATCGCCGTCGTGCCACGTGACATGCAGCGTGTACGTCTCGATCCGCCATCCCTCAGGACCACGAACCATCTCTACGGAGTAATGTCCTCCGATAGTGTACGTGTCGCCACCCCAATCGTTCTTGCACACATGCAGGGCGCGAATATACGTCGTGCCTTGAGCGCGATCCCCATCGATGGCGTAAAGATGATTGCCCATCATGTGCTGGGTCGCGTCCATCCCCTGAATGGTCGACCGAATGGTCTCAATCCACTCTGCTGCCGGCCCCTGAAACATCTTTTTGTTGCCGAAGCTACGGAAATCTGCCGTCATCCGATCCGCAAACACGGTCGCCAGCAGTCCCCAATTTTTCGTATCGATCGCCAGTGCATAGCGGTGCATGACATCGTGCACCGCGCATCGATCGTCAGCGCTCATGTTGTGTCCTCCGTGGAGCCAGTTAAGAAAGCGCCGGCGAGTTCTCCACCTCTCTCCAACCGGCCTCTATCACCGTCGGGCCTATCCGTCGGCTCTTTCACTTGCCGACTACCCCAAACCCCGCTCGGTGGCAATCCTACGTATAAGGAAAGTAAAATTCCGAATCCCTATTTAATCTAAAAATAAGGGGGAGGTCAAGGAAATTTTGAGGTTTT
>JACQWK010000429.1 GCA_016209525.1 Verrucomicrobiota bacterium | reverse complement strand
GTCCTGGATGAAGGCGACCAGCGGTTTCTCTGGGGTGGGGAGTCGGAAACCATGCGGTTTGACGTGACCGATTGCATTCTGGAGAGTTTATGGTGGCCGCCGACGGGCGAGGCCGTGGCCGGTCCGCTGCTGGGAGTGCCTCTGAACTTATTGGAAAAGGAACACTGGAAGCAAACGAGCTGGGCGCAAATCCAGAGCCAGCACCCCGAAGCTCTAGTTCTGGACAAAGGCCAAGCCTTTGAAAGGCCCAAGTCCTGGCCACGATACCCGGTACCCGAGGACCTGGACGCTCTGCGGCAGGCGAAGGCGGAAATTGCCCCAAAGTGGGGTGAGAACCAATAGTCGTTCGACTTTGCTACTCCGTCGGCTCCGATGTCTTTTTGAGCTGTTCGATCAGTTTAGTCGCTTCGCGCGCTTCCAGGTGGAAGTCGTTGAATCGAACGACGCCGTTTCGGTCCACGATAACGACCCACGGTGTCCCTCCGGTGCGGTAACGGGCCATCAACTCCGACCTTTTCTGCGTCGAACCGCTCTGCCCGATCGGAAACGTCAGATGCGGCATTCCAGAGTGGGATCATCGAACCGGCGGATTTATTCCGGCTCCGTCAGCAAATTCCCGGTCGCGCGGAAAGTTAAGGAACTGGAATCTCCCCAAAAAACATTCGATGCGCCGTTTGCATCCGAATCCCACCAGGAAGCGAAGCGCGCATCGGGTACTCCGGCTAACTGGCGGCCTTGAGTGCGGGCGACAAAGTCCGTTTTAGCGCTATCCCGGCCTTGAGCCGAAATCAGTTCAACGGTGGGGGGCGCCTTCAGCGACGATACCGTCGCGGGCAAGGCGAAACTCGCCGCGCTGCCCCAGGACCCTTCGAAGGTCGGCGCTTTTCGCACGCCGACCCTGGGCAACGTAGCGCAGACGGCACCCTACCTGCACACCGGACGACTCAAAACCCTCGAGGAAGTGATCGATTTCTTCAACAGCGGTGGCGGCACGATCACTCCCCCGGCTCCAATTGCCGGCGGGCCGCCGCCTCCAACCAAGGATTCGTTGCTCGTGCCGCTCGGTCTCTGCGACGACGAGAAATCCGCTCTGGTTGAGTTCTTAAAAGCTCTCACAGGACAGCCGCTCCCTGCGAACCTCACACAGGACACATCGGTTCCACCGCCGGCACCAGCCTCTGGTTCGCCGTAGTCGTCCGCCGAGATGCATGCTATCGTGAACCCATCGGTCCGAGCCATGGCCAGGTTCGATCCGGCTCGGACGCAGTTAGAAACAGTCGAAGAAACCTTTTCTGAGGATGAAGATCGCTGCGGACGAAGGAGAGCCGCGCCCATTCGTGAACGAAATCGAGATTTGCCCGGCCCGAAGCGGACTCCTTTTTGACTCTGGAGCGCTCCCAATGAACGGGCTATTCTACAAGGACGATTTTAAGAAGCCGCTATGGATTTCTGTAAGTACAAGGCGCTCATCGAGCATGTTTCATACGGAAAACGCTTGCCGACGGCGCTCTACGTTTATCGCGGGCAGTGCACGAAATTTGGTTGCGACTTGGATTGTTTGATCGAGCGCATGGTGCGCGATTTCTCGATCAACGCGGAATTCAACGTGATCAAGTTTCGGACTGACGAGTTCAAGATTTCGTTTCTGTCGTATCCGGAGTTTTTTGAACAGCCGCACCCAGCATTGAAAAAAGCAGTCGCAATTGACCTGGCAAAAGGCAAGGAACGACACACGGATTACGCGGATAACATCAATCCACCCATCTTGCATCGGAAGGAAAGCTTGTTGCCTCCGGACCATCCGCGGCGTTCGGAATGCGAGGCCTTGACGAAGGCCGAGGAGGCAGCAGGACTGTTTGAGAACGCAACGACCATCGGGTTTAAGTTGAATTGGGAACGGCTGCTGAAAAGCAAAATGCTGCGATTAGATGGACACGTGCTTCGGACCGTGGAGGTTGTCGCTGACAATCCGCAAGCGAATGGGGCGCCGCCCGTGCATCGGCACAAGACGGCACTTACTCGTTATGACTTGTCGAAGCCGGTGAAGAGGCTGCTTGAGCATGGGCTGCTGAAACGTGGACAGACCGTGTTCGATTACGGATGCGGACAGGGAGCCGACGTGGAAGGGCTGCGCGCCTTGGGGTATGACGCAGACGGTTGGGACCCGGTGCACCGCCCGCATTCCCCAAAACGAGAAGCGGACATCGTGAACCTTGGGTACGTCCTGAACGTCATCGAAGATCCTGCGGAACGGTTGGAAGCACTGGTGGATGCCTATCGGCACGCGCGCAAATTGCTGGTCGTGTCGGCCTTGATTCAGGAGTCCGTGGCGACGGAGCGCGCCCAGGCATTTGGCGATGGAGTGCTGACGAAGCGCGGGACGTTTCAAAAGTTCTACGAGCAGCAAGAGCTTCAACAATACTTGGAAGACGCGCTGGAAACCTCTGTGGCCGCGGCGGGCCTTGGTGTGTTCTATGCGTTTCGCGATCCGGCGGACCACCAGGATTTCCTTTCGGCGCGGAGTCGGCGCGCGATAGATTGGACGCAAATCAGTGCGCGCTTGGGACTCGGTGGGCCGCCAGCCGACCGCTGGGCAGCGCTGTATGCCGAGCACAAGGAACTGCTGGATGCGTTCGGGAGCATGGCGCTGAATTTGGGACGTTTGCCCGACAAGGGCGAATTTGTGCGGGCTGGCGAGCTGGTGGAAAAAATCGGGTCTTTGAAACGGGCATTGCGGGCCTTTGTGCAGGGCGGCGGCGCGAAAGACTTAAGCTGGAGCGAGGTGGCGGCGCGGTTTGGCATTGGGGTGCCGGCGAGACCGCAGTGGGAAGTGCTTTGCGAGCAGCACAAGGATTTGCTGGAGGCGTTTTGGAAACTTGCGCTGGAACTGGGGCGGATGCCGGCGCCGGAAGAATTTGCACGCCATGGCGACCTGATAGAGGCCGTAGGGTCAGCGAAGCGAGGGATGACTTTGCTGGAGCGGAAGGGCGGCGGTGACACGCTCAAGAGAGCGGCGGAAGCGAGGCGGAATGATCTGCTGGTTTACCTTGGCCTGGCAAACCTTCGCAAGAAGGTGCCGTTTGGGCATCTGTCACCCCGGCTGCGGCTGGACGTGAGGGAGTTTTTCAGAAACTACCAACGGGCGTTGCAAGAGGGTTTGGAGCTCTTGTACGCCGCTGGTGATCCAGGCGAAATCGAGTTGGCTTGCGAGGGATTGAAGCTCGGCTGGCAGGATGAGCAGGCACTGTATGTGCATCGGAGCGTCGTGGACATGCTGCCCGGCGTGCTGCGGGCGTATGTGGGTTGCGCGACGGCTCTGTTTGGCGACCTGGCCCAGGCGGACATCGTCAAAATTCACAAGGCGTCGGGCAAGGTAACTTTCCTCTTGTATGACGATTTCGAGGGCAAGGCGCTGCCCGAATCGCATCATCGGATCAAGGTGAATTTGAAGACGCGGTGGGTGCAGGCATTCGACCATCGCGGGTCGGGGCAGTTGCTCTATTTCAAAGAGCGGTTCCTGGCGCCAGACCATCCGCGATCGGGGGAAATGGTGGCGTTCAGCGCGAAGCTGCGGAGGCTCGGAGCTGGCGAGCAGGTCGGGTTCGGGCCGGCCAAGAGCGAATTTGAGGCACTGCTGGCGAAGGATGGATTAGATGAGAATCTGAACAAGCGGCGGCGGCCCTTCGCCAAGGCCACTGTCTGACTGGCCGTGCCGGCTGAATCCAGCCGCACTGGACCGCGATGCGCGCCACACACTTTCAGAAGAACTTGGCCACGATTTCGCGCGGCGTGGCGACCACGGGCATCTCTACGTCGAACGCTTTCAATTCGAGCGACGCCCGCTGAAAATCCAAACCGCGCAAGTGCACGTCGCCGGTCAGGAGAATGGCGCAATTGAGAAGCGCCGCTTCCGCCAGAATGAGTCCGTCGTTATATTCCTCGGCTGGCAACAACCCCGCTTCCTGAAGTTTGTCGGCAATTCGTTCCACGATGCCATGTCCAACCGGCACGAGATTCACCAGTTCCAATCCCCAGCCGACAAGGCCCCGCAACGCTCGCCAGGCCTGCTTGCGGTCAACAGCCGCGTCACTCTCGTCTGCGAGGAAAACCAATTCCTGGAAAACGGTGGGCGTGACGAGAATACGCCCGGGCTTGAGTCGGCGACGGACGACGTCCAGCGCATCAAGGGCGTGCTCCTTTTCGTCGGCAAGGTCGAGCGGGACGTTGGTGTCAACCGCGATGAGCGGACTGCGCAGCAGCGGTGTCGCCATAGATGATTTGGAGTCCGTGCGCCGTCAGCTTTTGGCGTTCGACATCCGAGAGCCGGCTCATCCGCCGGCGGTATTTCTCCACCAGCTTCGTCCCAGAGGATTTCCGCTGAGCCTCGGTTGCCGCCGATTTCTTTGCTTTCACGCGGGAAATATGGCAGGCGTGAACTCAGGGGTCAACCTCCTCGAGGCGGAACTGCGGCGGGGTCCATGGCTCCTTAATGCCTTATCGGGGAAGGTGACGTTTCTGGTGTATGATGATTTCGAGGGCGAGGCGCTGCCCGAGTTGCATCATCGGATCAAGGTGAATTTGAAGACGCGTTGGGTGCAGGCATTCGACCATCGCGGGTCGGGGCAGTTGCTTTATTTCAAAGAGCGATTCCTGGCACCGGACCATCCGCGATTGGGGGAAATGACGGGGTTCAGTGCGAAGCTGCGGAAACTTGGGGTCTGCGAGGAAAACCAATTCCTGGAAAACGGTGGGCGTGACGAGAATACGCCCCGGCTTGAGTCGGCGACGGACGACGTCCAGCGCATCAAGGGCGTGCTCCTTTTCGTCGGCAAGGTCGAGCGGGACTTTGGTGTCAACCGCGATGAGCGGACTGCGCAGCGGCGGTGTCGCCATAGATGATTTGGAGTCCGTGCGCCGTCAGCTTTTGGCGTTTGATGTCAGTCAGCCGGCTCATCCGCGGACGGTATTTTTCCACCAGCTTCATCCCCAAGGTCCTCGGCTCTGCTTTGGATGTCACCGGCTTTTTTGTTTTCACGCGCTGAACAGAACCCTCGATGGCGAGTCCGTCAATGTTCCGTGAACTGAACGTCCCGGCGGACGATCTCGGTCCGCCCAATCTGACCCACCCCTCACACCCAGCGGCATCCGGCGATCGTTTTAAGGGGTTGAAAGATCTGCTTGTGGCCATTCTCAAGAGCTGACTCCTTTCCTCGCATCAGCAAAGAACTTGTCGTGGACACCGACTTCCTGCACTGAATCGTACCGACATTCCGAATTGAGACGACTTTTCAACGGCGGCGACTGACCCGCTCGTGTTCGTCTCTTCTGCGACTTCGAAAATCGTTTCCCGTAGTCAAACTTCTCTTGTAGTATGCCGATATGGGAGCCGGAGAAGGGCATTGTTCAGCGATCGGCGTTGTTGGCGAAGCAGGCTGGAGAGGGAGAGGTTCCTCCGCGCATTTCGAGGCTTGGCTCAAGACGCGGGTAAACCACATCCAATCCACGTCGCACGATTGATCGTGTGCAGGCCTGTTTTCTCGAAATGCCGGAGCGTTCCGACGTGAGGTTGGGGCCAACCTACTCCAGCTCCTTTGGCCGCCGCAGGCAGGAGCCGGTTCTGGCTGGAATCCGATATGACCGACTGCGGAACCCGCCAAAGAAAACTCGAAGAAAAGATGGTCTGCCGAAATGCCAAAACGAGTCAATCTCAAGTCCTTTGACTACCTGATACGGTTTGCACCTCTTCCTGCATGCAGGTTGGAGCCGTGGCTGGCAGACTACGTGCGCTGCTTGCCGCCAAATTCGTCGTTGGAGTCGAAGTGCGACTGGTTTCTCCGCAACCCAAATGCTCACGAACAATTTCAATTGATGGCCAGAGAGTCCGATGCCAATTCCGATCATTGGAAGACCCGCTTCGTGAGTTGCCAGGATTACTTTGCTGCCTACAGGCAACTCAGCCTTCCGTTCTTCGTTTTCAACTGGGTTTTTTTCACAAGCTTGCCGACGTACGGAGCATCGGGTTGGCCTTGCTGGGACGTCCAGTTTACCGAGCAGGATGTGCCGAGGATTCAGGCAGCACTGAACGAGGAAGTTCCGCTTTGTTGGTTTCCAGCGGTGAAAGGCCGGCTGTGCAAGTTTGTACCACCAATCTACTTTTTCGGCTCCGAATTCTGGACTCTCAGCAAATCGGAGGAAGCGGCCAGCCCGGAAGAGCTCCGTCTGCTCTTCTTGGAGGCAGTTGACCAGGGCCGTCAGAAACTCGAACGGCTGAGAAGAAAGTTCTCTGGCGGTGCGGGAGCCCGAATTGACTCACGCCGTGACGTAATCCCTGAGGATGTGCGGATATTCGTCTGGCGCCGCGACGGTGGGCGTTGTGTTCAATGCGGCGGCAACGAGCGATTAGAGTTTGACCACATCATCCCGGTCAGCAAAGGAGGTGGAAACACTGAGCGCAACATTCAATTGCTATGTGAGAACTGCAATCGGAAGAAAAGCGACAACATTTGAGACCTGGCACCGACGAGTTCATTGCGTGCGGCTTCCGGGGATCACTTGTCGAAACTGCTTCCAGTATGGCCTGCCACCCTTGCTATGGGACAGAAATCTGCGACAGCCTTCCCGTCCGCTTCCGATCAATGACAACCTTCATCAATGACGGCTTTTGTGTCTGGCGTGAACGTAACCGCGAATGGCACCGCGATTTGTTTGCATTGCACGAGGCAATCGATTCTTTGGGGCATACGGCATTGGGGCTGACTGGATTCTCTCAAGATGACAAACTCAAAATGTCGGTAGTACTGATTCTTGTCCGGGCATTGAGTATGTTCGAAGCAATGCACCTGTTAGCCGAGCGCGGTTTAATCGCCGAGTTTCGATTACTAGGCCGATGCCTGCTGGAGTTGGCTTTCAATCTGGGTGCTTTGATCAAAGCCGATGGATTTTTCGACGAATACGTCGCCAAGTCGCTACGCGAGCGGAAGAAACTGCTGGAGAAAACGATTACTCCGAACTGCGTTCCTGGCACCGCCGACACGGCATGCGTGCAAAAGGAAATCGAGGCCTGCAATGGCAGGCATTGAGTGCATGGCCGAAGGCCATAGTTTTCACCTGTGCAGTAACGAAATCTTGCTCTCGTATCCGTGGGCCTTGGATAAGGTCGTGCAAGCGGAAGACCGCTCTCACCGCTTGAACAGCCGGAAAGATTTGAATGTCTATCGACTCATTTGCGACGGCTCGATTGACCGGAAAATGGAGAGCCAGATTGAAGAGAAAGCCGACGCCGCCGAACTAGTTCTGGACGGTCATCTCTTGGGCGAAATGGGCACGGAGCTGAACTTGGCAGAATTGCTTGATATTGCCGCCAAAGAATTCGACGAGGCGACGAAGACAATCGACGAATCGGTCTTGGAATCCGAATGGCCCGCGTTGCGTGGGCGACTCCGCGAAGCCTTTGGTCTGTGGCAAGAAGGTCACCACGAATGCGCAGACGTCCGTACAGCGCAGCCCGCTGCCCTTCCTCTTGTGGTGCCATCGCCAATCGAGCCGCCCATCCAATCGCCCATCTTGCTCGCCGGAATCGCGGGCTGGCGGCAGCGTTGGCTGCGGCGAGCGACAGCCGCTGCGTGAAGCTCGCACGCTTCTCTCGGTTGCGCGCCACTTTGGCCTTCGGCGTGTGCGTGTTCCGCGCGCATGGTTGCCATTTCGTTTCGATCCCCCGGCCGTGTTACAGATTCTAACAGCCGAGCGTGCTTTCGCAGCACCATCTCGATGCTGTATTCACCGTCACTGTGCATCTTGGGATTATCAATCGTATGGCCTTCATCGCACTTCTGGACCGAAATGATCTCGTAGTCTCGCAGCCAGCTTTCGGCCAAGGGCAACAAGCCGAGCGTGTGAGGCAACTCGTCGCGTTAACCACCCGATTCGGCATTCCACGCCTAGAAACCTCCCGGGCAATTTCTCGGCAGGCTGTGTGATCCGGCGCCAAAACAGTCAATCCAGCAGCCAGCGCTTCGGTGATGCCCAATCCCCAACCTTCGCCCAAGGTCGTTGTGAGGTGAAAGTCCTCAATGTTGTAGAGGAGGTTCACGTCGGTCTCAGCCAGGGCTCCATCGCCGGACGCGAAGAGCTCTCCGGTATGATCCCATTCTCTGCCGCGAGTCAGGCCGAGTTGCTGCGCAGCCGAGTCCAAGGAGACCTGATCCGCCGACTTGGCAGGCGTGTGCATGAGCAGCTTGAATCGCTTGTGCTCGGCGCGGTGCACTGCGGCCAAAATTTCCAAACAGCGAACCGGGTCTTTGCGACGCTGATTGGCGTTGACATTGATCAGGAGCAGATCGTCTTCGCGCAACCAGCCGTCAGTTCGTTCGATCCGAAGCTTGGCCCTTTCCTCGCGGCTGACGGAACGATAGATCGCCGTGTCCACTCCGTGGGGAATGACGCGGATTTGAGGGGAGCACGGAAGCGCGCCCACGTGTCGAACGAGTTCTTGTCGGCCGTATTCCGTGTAGGCCACTGGAACGTCCACACACTCCACGATTCTGGTCCAATCCGGATTCATGGACGCGTCCACCGGGCAGTAGTAAAAACTTTTGATATTCTTCCGGCGGCACGGCTCCTCCAGACACTCGGCGAAGTGATGTCTCGTCAGAAGAAAGTGATCCTGAACGATCCACAATTGAGTGTAGTCCCCTCCAAGGATCAGATTGAGCAGGGCTTGGAGGCGCTGGGCATGATACCAAGGCTCATTGCCATAAGTGGCGGGGTAAAGAACGAAGGGTGGATTCTGCCACAGATTCTCGCCAACGGTCCCTGGACTTCCCGGAAATCCAGAATAGCCAATAGCCCACACATCAATCCGCTCGAAGTATGGTTTCCACCGCGCCATCAAGTTCTGCCCCACACGCGAAAACCCGGTCTGG
>JACQWK010000421.1 GCA_016209525.1 Verrucomicrobiota bacterium | reverse complement strand
TTTGCGTGCGCCGATTGCAGGTTCCCCTCCTGGGAGGGGTGCAGGGGTGGGTCGGTTCATGGAGAGCACGCAAGGACCCCATCACACGCGAAGGCTGCCACGGGGATTTGGTCTCAATGCGCAAAAGCTTCATCGACGGTTGCCAGTTGGCGACGTCCTCACTCAATGGCCACAGGCGAGCCGGAAAGTCAACCTAACTTCCGCTCCACCGGCTAAGGCATTGTTTGAGACGGTCAAGATTCGAGGCGGTAGGATCGACACTCGGAAAGTCCGCAAGAAGTTGCTCGAACGTCGGCACCACTCCCCAAGCCGTGACCGTGAACACTTCAAACGCGTGGGACGATTGAATCCCCAGCTCCTTGTTCTGGCGATCGAAGCGCTGGCGGAGCGTCCGAGTCCAGTCATCGAACGATTTCGGCTTGTGGATTTGATGCCGATCCACCCACGGAAGCCATTCGGAGATCTGAGACTGATGGCAATAAGTCATCTCGCCAATCTTCGGAAACGCTTCCTCCACATCCACCGCCAAGTGATACAAGTTGGCGCCGGTCATGTAAGCGTCATACACATTGACGATGACAGGGACTTTGCACGGCCGCGACCTGGTTTCGTCCGCCGGATATTCCGGGGTGAACGCGTGTGGCACATTGATCATGTAAGCCACTTTGCGAACCACGTCCGCCACCGCCACATGATCGACATGGATGCCCGCCAGCGGCTCGACGGGCACCGGCGGACAAAACAGATAGTCCGGTTCGAACTCGCGGATTGATTTCCATAGCGCCGCCAGCAGGGGCACGTTCACCTGCAAGCACGCTTCCCGCGGAATCTGCCCGTCCGGCAGCCGTAAGACTTCCAGTTCATATCCGCCAATGCTCGCCGACTTCTCCTGCTCGCTGACCCGCAACCGGCCCGTTTCATCCCGCGCCCGAAATTGGTGTCCGGCCTTTCCATCCGTGCAGACGACGACGCGGGCCGTCAAGTCCTTGCCAAGCTTTCGCTGCCAAAGTTCGAAGGTGCCTCCGGCCACGAATTCGTAGTCATCGAAGTGGGCGTGGACATGGAGAATTTTCATCCGGCACAGTTTGCCCGCTCTCGGAATCGATTCCAGCCGAATCTGCTTCCTGGTTCAGGGAGAGAGAGTCCAGGTGCCTGGTGAGCCTTCAAACCAGGCCGCGCCTGAATCTTCGCCTGCCGCGACCTCGCGCGTCTCGCCGGAATTGTCCCGGCGCGCGCGCCATTGCCCTGCCCGCAGATCGGTCACCAGAATTCGGGCGGGAAGACGGCCCGGAACGCTGAACCTCACGGGCTCGGCGGAGCGCCGGCTGTCCTTGCGCATGAGAACCATCCACGCCGCGCCGGCTCCCTCGATCAGGCAACCCACGCGATCACCCGCGTCCAAACGCCGGACCGGCCAACGCGACGGCGATTGGCGATCGGTGACTTGCAGCACGTTCAGAAACAGATCTTCGGAAGCGGCAGATTTTGGCGTCAATTCCAAACGCCACGCGCCAGGCTCCATCGAACCGCGTTCGAGGCGCCTAGGCTCGACATCGTTCGCGTAGTTCTGGCCGAAGACCCAGAATTCCTTGCCCGGGCCGCCGACTTTGTCGAGTGCCGCATTCTCCGGCGGAGGCAACAGGACGTCGAGCGTGAGCCGCCCGCTCTGGCCGTGCTGAGTCACGTCGATTGTCGCGGAAGAGGAGACCGGACTGTGCTCTGAAGCGCTCGCCGATGAGGCCGGCGCCGAACCGATGCTCGGCTCTTCAAGCGTGTGCAGCAGCCAGTACTTTCGGAAAGCTGGGTCCGCGCTCGCCACGCGGTCGAAGACAACGAGCGCCGCAGGCACCTGCGGGTTGCGGAGACTTAGGAAGACGAACGACCGCGTCACTTGCCGGACCTTCTCGCTATACGCCTCGGTGAGGTCCCCTTGCAGCAAAGTGAAATCCGGGGTTTGCGGGTCGGGCCCAAAACCATGCGCGAGGACTTTGCCCGTGCGATACCGGTTTTCCGGAGCTTGGAGCAGGGCAAGGTTGCGCGGCTCGGAGCGGCCATTGGGCAGGCGCTGGCCGCCGTCGTTGCCGTAGCCCCGTCTGCCGAAATCTTCTTTCGGATCAAAGACAAGCAGGCTGTTGTGCGCGATGGTCCGCCAATAGTAGTTCAGGCAGTGCGGACTCCCATAAGCGCCGGACGAGCCCGAGTAGAGGCCGGAATCGATGGCGAGCGCCCCTTTGTAGTAGATTTGGAACGCGCCCGCGTCGAGGTGCTGATGATTCACGAAATTGTATTCGTTGATCTTCATCTCGGCGAGAACGGCGTCGTTCTCCCAGCCGGTGCGCGCAACCATCCAGCCAAAAGGCGAGCCGAAATAGCGGGAGAGCGGCAGGGCGCGGATGGATTTGGGCTGGAGCGCCGTGTCGCGCCACAGCACTTCGAAGATGGTCTCGTTTCCGCCACTGCCGCCTTGGCGTTGAAATTGGTCGAGCAAAAAGCCGTCGCCATAATAGCTCGCCGTCAGCAGGAGACCCACATATTGGCTCCACGGCTGCCCGCGTGGCGCGCTGTGGGCAAAGGTGTCGCCGGCGCGCAAACGCTGGCCGTCCGGCCGAGTCGTGTAAATCCATGAGTAAGGGACGAAGCGTTGGGCTGGATTATACACGTTGCCCGCGCCCAGCCGGTCGAGAATCCACAACGGATACGTGTCCCAACTGAAGCGGTGCGGCCCGTAGGAATCGCCCTGATGATAGGCGTGCCCGTCGTAAAACCAGTTGCGGGCGGGAAGGTGTTCGCGGAAAAAACGGCCGGCCGCCAGGCGATACATCTCCGGAAACTCGTCGTAAATGGCGATGCCGGCCGAAAGCATATCGCGCATAATCATCGCTTCCGACGAATGCCCGGTGACCGAGCCTTGGCGTGTGGGCGGATAGCCGCACTCCTGGGTTTTGGCCAGCCGCACGAGTTCTTTGATGAAAGCCTGCTTCTCCGCCGAGGTCAGCAAACCGTAGCACCAATCATAGACGATGGCGCCGGTAACCATCATCCGGCCTGTGACGCGGCAGGCGTCCTGGATGTCGGGCAGTTCGCATTTTTCGAGCAGCGGCAGTGCGGCCTCGATGGTGGCCCGCCCTAACGGGGCGTCCCGCGTCGCAAGATACTGAAGAGCATCCCACTCGGCCTTGAATTGCGCCGATTTCTCGGCCTGCGCCTGCAGCCGTCCGACCGCCGGCTGAAGCACAGATTCCTTCAATCGCTGCGGCAATTGCGACGAGTGCTCGGCGCGCAAATAAAGACGCGGATGTTCGGGCGGCGGAATCGGGATGCGCGTGCCGTCGATCTCCTGCCACCGAGCCTGCGGCTCGGAGGCGAGATTGGAAGCAACGATCAAGAAGGCGCCGATGAGGATTGCTGTTTTCATGCCACAAGATTGGATGCGGCGCGCTCGGTATTTCTTCATGGAAGATTGCCGCGCTGGAGAAAGCCCGAGTGCATCGGACATCAAGCGGAAGGAGCGGAGATGCTCCCTCTCCCGGCGGGAGAGGGCCGGGGTGAGGGGGAAGAGCGACAAACCAGTTCCCGGCTCGCTCAGGCTCTCGAAGCCATATTTCGACTGGCTGCTAACTCGTCGAACCACTTGCGCACATGGCGTCCCTGGACCGGAGCGCCTGTCTCCGACCCGACACCAACCACGTTGAACCAAAAATCGATGTAATCTTTCTCCTCGAATGCTCAGTCTTTCAGGGGACCGTGCGTCCTTGGCTAGCTTACTCCCAGAAGCAGGCCGAGCCCCAAGACGATGCGATACCAGGCGAAGCCAACGAAGGTGTGAGTCTGCACGAACCGCAACAGCCATTTCACGACCCCGAAGGCCGTGATCGCGCCTACGGCCGATCCAAGGCCGATCATGCTCCAATCGATCGGCTGTTCCGCCGCGTGCCGCAGAGCGCTGATCGTCTGCAGCGCCCCTGCGGAAAGCAACGTTGGAATGCCTAGAAGAAACGAGAATTCGGTGGCCGCAGGCCGGCTGCTTCCCAACATCAGCGCGGCCAGAATCGTGACACCGGAGCGTGAGGCCCCCGGGAATACCGCGGCCAACAACTGGGCCAACCCGACGATGATGGCCATCCTCCACGTGATCGTGTCGGACAACGTCCGCTTTAACAGGCATTTTTCCACGATCAGAAACAAGATTCCTCCGATCAGAGTTGCCGCCGCCACGGGAGCAACCGTCTCAGGCAATTCAAAATCAAGTTTCTTCAAAGTCAGCCCCCCCGCGCCCGTGATGGCAAAGGCGGCACAGAGCTTGAGCAAGTAATCGCGGGCGGCAGTCTCGCGCCACTTGAAGGCCAGTTGCTTTAACCGATCTGTGAAAATCACAATGACCGCCAGCACGGCTCCGCACTGCACCACCGTATTGAAAAGATCCGTCTGGCGGGGCAGCCAATTCTCCGCCAGCAGCAGATGGCCCGTGGAAGAAACGGGCAAGAACTCGGTCACCCCTTCGATAATTCCGAGGCAAATAACGGCGATCCATTCCGGCATCGGGTGTCTTTAGACGAGAACACTTCCGCCTGACAAGCGAATTGGGATTTCAAATTTGAAATCTAGGATGCTCGAGTCAAAGCTCGTCACCTCGGCGGTTGCAGAACGCAGAATTCTAGGATGGGCTGCCAAGAGCGAATTCATTGGCAACTCGCGCCCGGCCGGTTAGGCTCCCGCCATGGATCCGTTGCTGACGTTATTGCGGGAAAATGCTTCGCTCAGGCCATCTGCTCTGGCTCCGATGGTGAATCTTTCCGAGCAGGAGGTCACTGCCAAAATCAAAGCCTATGAAAACGACCAAGTCATCCTCGGCTACCGAGCCATTCTGGACGAGGAGAAACTCGGAGTCGAAGTCGTGCGGGCCGTGATTGAAGTGAAGATCACGCCCGAACGGGGAGGGGGATTTGACCGGCTGGCCGAGCGCATCGCCAAATACAACGAAGTCAAGTCGTGCTTTTTGATGTCTGGCGCCTACGATCTGCTCGTAGTCGTGGAAGGCGCCAGTTTGCGGGAAGTCGCATCGTTCGTCTCCCAAAAGCTCGCCACCATCCAAGGCGTCCTATCCACGGCGACGCATTTCATGCTCAAGCCTTACAAAGATCATGGCGTCCTCATGACCCGAGAGAAGAACGAAGCGCGGCTCGCCGTGACGCCGTAGGGCTTTCAACCGCAGCCTGCGCTGCGGGCGCAGCGACAAGGTCCCTCTCCATGAACCGCCTGATCGGAGCGCGGGCGGCTCGCCCGCGAGTTTCTCAACCTCGTCCAAGAGTGCGGGCGAGCCGCCCGCGCTCCAGCCCAATCCTCGGTTCACGGTCCCAATGCACGCCCTTTGGGCTTGGAGCCTCTCCATGAACCTCAAGGTGGGGCGAGACTCCTGTCGAGCCCTGGCCCTATTTTGGGCAAAAAAGTCAGGGCTCGACGGGAGTCTTGCCCCACCAACGAACCGGAGCGCGGCCCCACCCACCCGCGCTCCCGATCGCTTCTACCTTTATTCGCTCTGAGTTTCTTCCTGTTGCTCCTGGCCCTCCTCTCGAGGTCGAGGTGCCGGAGTTTGATCCGGCGCGTCACGCCGTTCGCGCCTAAGGCTCGGGGCGTCCACGGGTCCGCGACGCTGCTCCGGTCCGCGCGGAGCCATGCCCGGCCGACGAGGTCCCGGTTCGGCGCGGCGGGGTTCACGATCCTCGCCTTCCACACGTGCGCGTGGCTGGTCTTGCTCGCTCGGCCCTTGGCGTTCGAGGCGAGGGCGGTCCGGTTCAGGACGAGCCTCTTGCCGGAGCTGATCTTCGCTGCGGCGTTGCGGTGCAATATCGCCGCGCGGCCGAGGGCGACCATCGCCTTCGAGCCGGTCGCCTGGTTGAGGCCCAGGACCCCCGCGTCCAAATCCAGGCGCACCAGGCCCACGATTCAATCCCGGCCTGCCCGGCCCACCGAATTGGGGACCCGTGGGACGAATTTGATCACGTGGTTGGAAATCACCACGAGCCCTTGCCGAGGGTCGTCGACCAGGACCATACCCCTCTGCTCGCGGTCCAAATCCACGTTCGCCGAAACCAGCGCCTGGACCCCACGGCCCTTGAAATCCTCTCCCTAGAGGCCCAAACCCCTGGCGCTGCGGGAACCCTCCGCCACGATCAAAGTAGGGTGCGCGTGGAGGTCCTTGACGTGGGCCGCGGAAGGCAAGTGGGCCAGGCCCGCGGCCACCAGCCGGTCCCTGCGGACCTGCCCGAAAACGCTGCATTGGGCCGAATCCGCGTGGGCCTCCAAAACGTTCCATCGGGCCAAAGCCAGGCGGACCGCCAGCGCCCGGCCCGCCACCACCCGGACCAAAACCGAATCGTTCTCGTGGGCGCCAGTTCTGCGCTCTGCCAGGACGGACCTGATCGCGGAGTCTGGGGCCTAGCCCGTCCCGGCGACGAACCTGGTTTCCATATTCAAATCGTTGTGGACGTTCTCGTCGGGGGGCTTCTCGGCGGAATGCGGGTCCGCGCTCTCGCGCGAGACGATCCCCGCGGGATGGAGGTCCTTCCTCCTGGGCCGCTGTGTTTAACCCTGACCATCCAAGGGTCAGCGCCAGTAGTACTGCTGCACGGATTCTCATAGTATTTTTTCCTTTCGTTTCATGCTTTCATGACATCAGACGCAAGCCCTGTTAAGGTTCTGTTTGAAGAAACAAGGAAAGTTGTTAAGGAAGTGTAAAAGTGCCGGAATTTCGCTCCGGCGCGGTTTAGGCTGATATGGATCGAAAACGGAACCCGAAGATGGATGCGCTCAACTCAGGCCTCGCGCATCGGCAGCCCGACCCCGCGGCCGGCCCCATGCGCGTGCTGGTCATCGACGATGACAAGAAGCTTTGCCGGTTGATCAAGGATTACCTCGAGCCGCTCGGATACGAACTCGTGGCCGTCCATACCGGACTGGAAGGCGTCGAGCGTGCGATCGGCGAGATTTGGCACGCCGTTGTCCTAGATGTGATGTTGCCGGGGTTGGACGGCTTTGAGGTGCTGAAAAGAATCCGCCGGGCCAGCGAGGTGCCGGTGCTGATGCTGACCGCGCGCGGGGATGAGGCGGACCGCATCGTCGGCTTGGAAATCGGCGCCGACGATTATTTGCCCAAGACGTTTTCCACGCGCGAGCTGCTGGCCCGATTGCGAGCCGTCACTCGGCGCGCCACTCGCGCCGCCGATTCCGAGGCCGCAGACGCCGACCCTGAATTGGTCGTCGGCCGGTTGCGCGTCAATCCCAACACTCGAACGGCGGTCTTGGGCGACGAAGCGCTTGATCTCACTCCGGTCGAATATGACTTGTTGGCCAGCCTGGCCCGCGCCCGGGGCCGGGTCAAGACGCGCGAACAACTGCTCGACGAAATCCGCGACCGCGAGTACGAGGTCTTCGACCGCTCGATCGATGTCCATATTTGCGCCTTGCGCAAGAAGCTGGGAGATGACTCGAAAACGCCGCGCTACATCCGCACGGTGCGCACGGCGGGATACATGCTGATGAACCCGGATTCGAAAGACTTTCTATGAACCAACCCACCCCTGCCCCTCCCAGGAGGGGAACTCCTGTCGGCTGCACAGTGCGTGTCTCCCCTCCTGGGAGGGGTTCGGGGGTGGGTTTATCGCCCCACTGCGCGCACGAGGTGCTTGGAGGCTCCCCATGAAACTCCGCCTGCCCCTCTACGGAAAGATTCTGTTTTGGTTCTTTCTGAACCTGGTTTTCCTGGCCGCGGCTTTCTACAGCTTCTTTCGGATTCAGTTCCGCCTCGGGCTCGATTGGTTGTTGTTGGGGCCGGCCGGCGACCGCATCGAAGCCGTGACGAAGGTGATCGCCGACGAGATCGCGACAACGCAGCGCTCCGAGTGGAACGCCACGCTCAAACGAATGAGCGACGCCTACAAGGTTCAATTCTTCCTCTTTCACATCGATGGCGTCCAGGCGGCCGGTGAATCCATCACCCTTCCTCCTTCGGTGCGCGCGCGCGTTTCCGAACGCCGAGGACCGCTGCCCCGGGAGGGGGGCCGGCCCGGTTTCGGTTTCGGACCAATGCCTCGATCGGGCCTCCCGGAGGTTTTTCGGCGCGGGCGAGGGTTCGAGCCCCCGGGAGAATTCCGCCCTGGACGCCTCCTGCCCCGTCTCGATCCGGCGCCGCCCGGTCCGCATCCCAAATCCATGATGCACACGCCGGATCCAAGCCGGTATTGGGTTCTGGTCCGCTTGCCCGTGAACGATCCGGAACGGCCTCGGCCCATGGGCGGAACACTCGTTCTCATGTCCGACTCGATCCAAGGCGGCGGGTTGTTTTTTGATTTCAGGCCCTGGATTGCCATTGGCCTGGGTGCCGTGTTGGTTTCGGCTCTTTTTTGGTTTCCGTTGGTTCGAGGGATCACGCGGTCGATTTCGCAGATGACGCACGCGACCGAACAAATCTCCCAAGGCAGTTTTGAAGCGCGCGTGGACAGCCGGCGCACGGATGAGCTCGGGGTGCTCAGCCAAGCCATTAACCGCATGGCTGCGCGTTTGTCCGGATTCGTGACCGGCCAAAAACGTTTCCTCGGCGATATCGCGCATGAACTCTGTTCACCCATTGCCCGGATTCAGTTGGCTCTTGGCGTCCTGGAACAGCGGGCTGACGACAAACAAAAAGCCTACGTGGACGACTTGCGCGAGGAAGTCCAGCAGATGTCGCAGCTTGTAAACGAGCTGCTCTCGTTTTCCAAAGCCGGGTTGAAGAAGAAAGAGATCGTCCTGAAGCCGGTGGATGTGGCGCAAGTCATCCGAAAAGTGGTGAGCCGTGAAGCGCAGCCTCCCGCGCAAACCGAGGTTCGGATTGAGGAACCCCTGCCCGTGCTGGCGGAACCTGAACTGCTGGCGCGTGCGCTGGCCAATGTGGTCCGCAACGCCGTCCGATACGCGGGCGACGCAGGACCCATCTCGATCTCCGCGAATTCCGATCGGGAACACGTGAACCTGACGGTGGCAGACCACGGACCGGGAGTGCCGGAGGAAATGCTGGGGCAAATCTTCGATCCGTTCTTCCGGTTGGAAGCGTCGCGCAGCCGTGAAACCGGGGGGATGGGCCTTGGGCTCGCCATTGTGAAAACGTGTGTCGAAGCTTGCCAAGGCAGCGTAACCGCAAGGAATCGCCAGCCGTCCGGACTGCAATTGGAAATCACGCTGAAGAAGTGAGGATCGGGGAGCACACGTGCCGTCGCGTGTGGCAACCGGCGCCGCGCCGGTCTTAGTGTGGGATTGATTCACGCGCTCCACGATTACTCATTTCGCACACGACAGAATGGTCGGCGAGGGCGCCGACCATTGCACGCGAGGCGCGAGGCCCCCCACTTCTCGGACAAACAGCCGCCGCTGAGACAATGCTTTACGGAGGAGACTGTGGAATGGACGACACGGAAAAGGTTTGTAGTCCCGCCTTTAGGCGGCCCGGACTGAAGCCGGGATTACGAACCCCGATCTGTCGTCCATCTCACGGTCTTCTCAATAATTGCATCTGGCCGTCGGACCCGGTAAGGATTCACCGCATGATTCCCAAGTTCACGAGTTCATTCGTCATCTTCATCGTCTCGATCATCGGCCTGAACGGTCAAACGCCGCCCGCGGAGGCGAAGCCTGAGCCGAACCCAAGCAGAACCGTCCAGGCCATCGCACCGCCGTTCCATCCGTTGCCCCCGGAGGAGATGTCGGCGGATGTCACTCAATTCTCGTTCATTGCCTACGGCGATACACGGGGAAGGAGGGATGGCCGGGAAATCCAGTACGAGCATTCGCTGGTGGTGGACTCGATGCTCCAGACGATTCGGAACTTGGAAAAGACGCAGTTCCCGGTGCGTTTCGTGCTGCAGACCGGCGACGCGGTGGTCAACGGGCGAGATCCGCGCCAGTGGAACAACAGCTTTGTTGGGCTCATTAACCGAGTGACCCAAGAGGGCAAGGTGCCGTATTTCCTGGCTCCGGGAAATCACGACGTCACCAGCGCGCGGGAGCTCGAATCGCGAATGCGGAAGGAAGGCCTGAAAAACTATCTCGCGGCCGTGGCGCAGTTGATTCCGCCGGACGGCGAGCCGAGGCGGCTCTCCGGCTATCCCACCTACGCGTTCGGCTATGGCAACAGCTTTTTCATCGCGCTGGATTCCAACATTGCCGGGGACGAGCCCCAGTACGATTGGGTGGTTGGCCAACTGGAAGGACTCGACCGAAACCGATTCAAAAACGTCTTCGCTTTCTTCCATCATCCACCGTTTTCGTCCGGGCCACATGGCGGCGCCATCGTCGAAACACCGGCCGCCGACTTGAGGAGGTGGTACATGCCGTTGTTCCGCAAGCACCGTGTCGCGGCGATTCTCGCGGGACACGAACACCTTTTTGAACATTGGGTTGAACGATACAAGGACGCGTCCGGGCAGGCCCAGCGCCTGGATCACATCGTGACCGGCGGAGGCGGGGCGCCGCTCTATTTGTTCAGAGGCGTGCCGGACCTTCGGGAATATCTAAAAGTCAATGCCGCCGAAGGCGTGCAACTCGAACACCTCGTGCGGCCGGGCGCCGAACCCGGCAGCAACCCGTATCACTACGTGGTCGTCCGAGTGGATGGGACCCAACTCGGCCTGGAGGTGATTGCCGTGGATTGGGGAAGGGACTACCAACCCTACCGAAGCCGCTCCACAGAATTGAACCGGCCGTGATCAAAGAATATTCGCCGCCAGTTCGGCCAACTCGGAGCGTTCGCCTTTCTGCAGCTCGATGTGGGCCGCGACGGCTTCCGAACGGAATTTGCTGACAATGTAATTGAACCCGTTCGAGGAAGAATCAACGTAGGGATTGTCGATTTGGTAAGGGTCGCCCGTGAAGACGATCTTAGTCCCCTGACCCACGCGAGTGAGGATCGTCTTGGCTTCGAGCGGAGTCAGGTTTTGGGCTTCATCAATGATCATGAATTGGCCGGCGATGCTGCGGCCCCGGATATAGCTGAGCGCTTCGACGACAATCAGGCCGGAGCGGATGAGATCGTGGCTGCGGCGGTGCTCGTGGCCCATGTTCAAATCACCCAGCAATTCCAAGGTGTCATGGATCGGCTGCATCCAGGGGGTGAGCTTTTCTTCCAGTGATCCCGGCAAGAATCCGAGTTCCTTTCCCATCGAGATCGTGGGCCGCGCCACCACCAGGCGGCGATACTCGCGGTCGAGGACGGTTTTCTTCAGGCCCGCAGCCATCGCCATGAGCGTTTTCCCGGTGCCGGCCTTCCCCATCAACGTGACCAGCTTGATGCGGTCGTCCAGCAGCGCGTCGAAGGCGAAGTGCTGTTCCCGGTTCCGCGGTTTGATCCCCCAGATGCCCTCGCGAGAATCGATGATGGGAATCAGTTTCGCCCCGGAGACATCGACGCGGGCCAGCACGGTGCGTTTGGGATTCGTCTCGTCGCTCAAGATGCAATACTCATTGGCGGAGTAATTAATCCCATTGTTCAGCTCCGACTCGCCGTTCGCGCGGAACTGGTTCATTTTCTCCCCGCTGATCTGCTTCTCGAAGATCCCCGTGTAAAGGTCTTTCAGCAACACGCGGTCCGTTTCGTAGTCCTCGGCTTCCAGGCCCAAGGCGTCGGCTTTAATGCGGAGGTTAATATCCTTGGTGACGAGGATCGTGGGGGTTTTGGGATGCGCTTTCCTCAGTTTGAGACCTAAGGCAAGGATGCGATTGTCCGCGCTCTGATGGTTGAGCGCGGCTCCCCCGTTTTTCTTTTTGTCGTCGAAGATGATTCGGAGTCGCCCGCCGTTCGCGAGGCTCACGCCTTCACTCAGCCGCCCCTGGCTCCGCAAGCTGTCGAGCGTCCGGGAGACGGTCCGCGCATTCTGCCCGAGTTCGGTCGATTCGCGTTTGAAGCGGTCAATCTCTTCGATGACCTCGATGGGGATCAAGACCGTGTTTTCCTGGAAACTCAGCAAGCAGTTGGGATCGTGGAGGAGGACGTTGGTATCGAGAATGTAGTTTTTCACGGACCAATTACAGCGAACTTGACCGAGCCCATTCTTTCGTACCAAGCCCTCAAGCGAGTGTAAAGGCGCGGCAGCTTGTAATGCCCGGAGTAAAGGAAATCACCCAGCATCCCGAACAAGTCGAAATCGACGAACCGGGGCCGGTTTTCCAAAAGATAGGTCTTGTCCACGAGCATTTCCTCGAACGGAAGGAGATTCCGGGTGAGTTCATCGAGCAATTCGGTCTGTTGCTCTCGCCACCGCGCCAGGCAGCCTCGTCCAAATTTCCGCTCCTTGTGGCGAATAAAGCGAAGCCGGTCCGAGGGGGACACCATTTCTTCGTAATAGATGTCGTTCAGTTTGAAGCCCACGCCTTCGATTTCGTTCTCGATATAGCGCCAAAGGATCGATTGGACGCCCTCCCATCCGCGAGGAAACAAACCCAGGCTGAATTTCTCGTCGAGGTACTTGGCGATGACTTGCGAGTGATCGTCCGTCTCGAAGAGGACCGACTTGCCATCTTTAATGATCGGCACTTGGTAGTAGCGCTGGCGGGTCAAGCGCCAGACCAGCGAGCGATCCCCATTCGGAATATTGACCACTTTGAAGCGGACGCCGGCGAACTCCAGGATTCTTCGTTGGACAATGCAGAATGGGCTCCAGGGAAATTGAACCAGTTCAATCATCGGATCAAAAGCATCCCCAAAAGGCTAGGTTGTGATCCCGCGGCTGACAAGTGGAATCCTTGCCGGCAAAGAAGTCAGGGCTCGACGGGAGTCGCGCCCCGCCGAACGCTCACGCCGAGGAAATTGACTCGCCGGTTCTTGGAGACGGCTTATACTTTTCGCCACTATGCATCATGTCGGGATCGGGTACGATGTCCACCGCTTGGTTGAGGGCCGCAAACTCATGCTCGGTGGCGTCCACGTCCCCCACGGCAAGGGACTCGAGGGACATTCGGATGCCGATGTGGTGATTCATGCGATTTGCGACGCCGTCCTGGGAGCACTTGGCGAAAACGACATCGGCCATTTCTTTCCCAATACCGAACCCCGCTGGCAGGGCGCGCCGAGCACAACGTTTTTACTCGAGATCGCCCGGCAAGTGAGCCTGCGGGAGGCCCAGATCGTGAACATCGATGCAACCATCATCGCCCAGCAACCGAAGCTGGCGCCGCACATCCCAGCCATGAAAGAAAACGTGGCTTTGGCGCTGGGCATTAGCTTGGAACAAGTGGGCATCAAAGCGACCACCAATGAGCACCTGGGGTTTGTGGGTCGGGAAGAAGGAATTGGCGCCATCGCGGTCGCCAGCGTGGAACTGCCAAACTAGTTCTTCGTCACAGGACCAAGGCCGTGGGCAAAGCGGAAATAGGTTGGAAAGGCAGGACCGAGGCAGGCATAAAAAGAGAAGTTTATGCGCGGCGAGTTGGCGACCGATGGAAATTCTTCGTCCGGGAAAGACGCTTCGATCAGTGGGAACCACTGCCCCAACCGATTCTGGAAGACTGGTTGGAGTTGCTCGACGCCGTCCAACGTCGAATTGCCCGGCGGCTCCTTCGCCCGGAGGAGGAAGCCCGCGTGAAGAAAACCATCGCGGAAAGATTCCCGGGGGCATTCTGAAATGAACATCGAGGTGTTTTACAGTAAACCGATACCCCTCACCCGGCCTTCGGCCACCCTCTCCCCTCATCGGATGAGGGGAGAGGGCAGGGAGAGGGGTGCTTCCTGTCGGATTACTCACGTACTGTAATAGACTGCAGTGAAATCATCGCCCCTCATCCTGATTTCACCGAGCACCCAACGCCGAGGTGTTGAATTTTTCGACTATTCTTTAAGCCTTTCCGACGCCTACCCGCGGGCCATCGCCGCGGCCAAGGGCCTTCCTTGGATCATGTCCTGCACCCTTTCACCCGAAGCGATCGCCGAATCGGTGCGACAGGCTGATGGAGTCTTATTGACCGGAGGCGACGACGTTCAACCTCGTCTCTACACTTCGAAACTCCCGCCGCGCCTGAAGAAAAAGGTGAGTCCGGCCGACCCCGCTCGCGATTTGTCCGAACTGCTCGTCATCCAGGAAGTCTTCAGGCAACGAAAGCCGTTGCTCGCGATTTGCCGAGGTCAGCAGATTTTGAACGTGGCTCTGGGCGGAACGTTGATCGCGGATATTCCAAGCGAAAAACCTCAAGCGATCAATCACGGGCGAACCGATTTGAAGGACAAGATCGTCCACAGCGTCCGGCTCGAACCCGATTCGCTCCTGTCGCGGATCCTGGGCCAGCACAGTGTCGGCGTCAACAGCACCCACCACCAAGCCGTCGCGCGAGTGGCTGAGCCCTTCCGCCCGACTGCCGTCAGTCCGGATGGAATTATCGAGGGGCTGGAATTGAGCCGGGCCGATCGGCGATGGCTGCCGTTTCTTCTCGCTGTCCAATTTCATCCCGAACGGCTAATAGAAAGGCACCCGGAATTCCTGGGCTTGTTTCGGAGTTTCATCGAGGCGTGCGCCTCTAAAGCGAAGAGATCCGTATGAGCGCAAAAATCATGGTGGTTGATGATGAGCCGAGCATTCGTTCGCTGCTGACGGCGTTCTTGACCCGCGAAAAGTACGAAGCCATCCCGGTCCCAGACGCCGCAGCCTTGCGACAGTCGATGGAACGGGTCCAGCCCGACGTGATTTTGCTCGATCTGCGATTGCCCGACGCGGATGGGCTCGATCTGCTGCCGCAAATCAAACGGCAATGGCCGCAAACCGAGGTGATCATTCTGACCGGCCACGCGACGCTCGACGCCGCGGTCAATGCCACCAAGCTCGGGGCTTATGACTTCCAGAAGAAACCGTTCGACCACAAATCGCTGCTGCTCTCGGTCGAACGGGCGCTCGAACACAAGCAACTCACCGAAGAAGCGAGTTCGTTGCGGCAGGCCCTTTCCACGTTGAGCGGCGGCTGCGCCCCGGTCTTCCAGAGCCCGTTGATGAAGAGCGTGGTTCGGACGGTCGAGCGCGTGGCACCGAGCGATGTCTCGATTCTCATCGCGGGTGAAAGCGGCACCGGCAAAGAAGTCGTGGCCGATCTGATCCACGCGCTGAGCCCTCGATCCAAAGGGCCGTTCATCAAAATCAACTGCGCCGCCCTGCCGCGTGAACTCATCGAAAGCGAGTTGTTCGGCTCCGTGAAGGGCGCCTACACCGGAGCTCAAGCGGACCGCGAAGGCCTGTTCCGTCAGGCCGAGGGCGGGACCCTCCTGTTGGATGAACTCGCTGAAATGCCCGTGGATACCCAAAGCAAGTTGCTGCGCGTCTTGCAAGAGAAGGAATGCCGCCCTGTCGGCGGACGGACCAGCTACAAAGTGGATTGCCGCATTCTCGCCTCAACCAATCGGACGGTGGAGGAGGCCATCAAAGCGGGGAAACTCCGCGAGGACCTTTACTACCGCATCAGCACGATCTCGATTGCGCTGCCCCCCTTGCGCGAACGTCGCGAAGACATCTTGCCTCTGGCCAATAGCTTCTTGAAACGGTTCGCGGCCCAAGCCGGGCGTTCCATCACTGGATTCTCTCCGGCCGCGGCCGAAGCGCTGCGGAAGTTCGACTGGCCCGGCAACGTGCGCCAATTGCAGAACCAAGTGCAACGAGCCGTGCTCATGTGCGAAGGTCAAAATGTCGATGCGCAAGATCTTTCCTTGGGAACGATGGCTTCCGGCGAGGAAGAAGCGGACTTCACACTGCTGGAGGGGATGGAGCGGAATGCCATCGTGCAACTGTTGAAGGAAACCGGCGGTAACAAGCTCGAGACCGCCAAACGCCTGGGAATTGGCCGCCAAACCCTTTACAACAAGATCAGAGCTTACGGGATCGACGCCTAGCTGCGGACACGAGTCCGCCCTGAATCGTTGGCCAAGTCCCGGCGCGGAACAATCGGGCTAGTTGCCGGGCATCGCGCCGATCGGTCTTCACCCGGTCGCTGGTTTTGGTGGGAATGAGCGACGGCGCGACCACTTCGCAATGATGTTTGCCAAGCCATAGGGTCTAGGGTATTTCCCGTTTCTCACCTTGCGCGCGATTCTGGCTTCGGCTAGCGTGTACGCAGATTTATGAAGGCCTGTTTGAGTTTCAGCGACATTCTTGAGGTTGGGCAACCCCAAATTCAGGAGATGCAAAGAATTGGTGATGCTTATCCCGCTGCCGATGTGCCTGGTGCCTGCGTTGCTTTGACGCGCCAGGTGAGGATTGTGGAGGGCATTGTCGTCCAGACTTATGGAGTAGCTGCCTCACTGGCCAGGAAAGCCGAGGACCTCAACGAGATCGCTGAAATCTGGAGCCGCATGAGTTTCTTCTGTCGGTCGGCGTTGAATACTTTATCCAGCCTGAAGCACAAGTATCCCTATTGTGGCACGCCCGAACTTTACGATATGGTGCTGGATTACAAGCTGGCATGTGAGAAACGCTACAAGGGAGTGATGGAGGAGTTGGCATGCCAGAGCACGAGCTTCCCGAAGGGATTATTACCCGAGATGAAGTAGCGGAGTTGGCGCTGCTTTTTGATCGCTACGAGTTTGCGTTCGATCCACGGTCCATCGCGGCAAAGGAGGCGGAGTCCGATTTTGAGGAAAGCATACGGTTGTTTTTTGCGGAGCGGGTTCAGCCACGTTTTCCGAGCATATCATTCGTTACGTTCCATTGCAGAATCAAATCGTTGTGCAGAGCGTATTTAAGAAAGAATGCGCCCTGATTTTCGATCGTCGGATTGTCTGCCGACGTTCACCGCCGGGCGGCTGTCGGTGAGCTTGGTCGGTGGCTGCCGTGGAATTTACGATGTTCGAGGATCCGCATGTCAAATGGCTCATCCTGGTGGGCGTTCTGGCTGCAGTCAGCATTGGTATCGGCCTGTTCTCTTTCGGACGTCGGCGGAAAGTCCGCCGCCTGTCTTCAATGGCGGCTCAGGCCGTTGAAACTCTTGCGCCCATCGACCGGAGCCAGGGCCAGGAAAATCCGAGTGGCCGGAGAAAGACTCAGCACAGCGGGCGCAGTCTCTGGAGCAACTGGCTCAGGAACTTTGGGGTGGCGCAGTTCGCCAGGTGCACAGTCAGGCCCGTCGCGAGGCTGACTTCGGCTGCCCACGCGGCCGGGGCTGCGGGCGGGCCCAGGAACAGCTCTTGGAAACAGGCTGATTGGGGGGAAGTTGCCTTCTGGGGCCGATAGAGCCACTGCGGGAAACGTCCGGGCCCATCCCCGTTTTTCGCCGTTGCTTTGGTTGTCGTTCCGGCCCCTTGATCTGTGTCACGGATTCCGCGTTTTGCCGACCAATTCAGTCATCTTGTTGAGCAGAAGACTTTCGATCCGTGTCCGGAACGGCCCGTAGAAACCATAGTAGATGAGGGAGGACTGCGCTTCATAACCGCCCTCCTTGAGAATTCGCACGGATGGGATGTAGCACGGCACTTCGTAAGCGTAGCCAATCATCCACGGATAGTCGGCCGCGAAGAGGCGTTTGAAGCGGATGTCATAGTCCACCACGACTTCCCCGCCCATCGCCACAAACGTCAGATCATTTCCAATCCGAACGGCAGCGAGGGGAAGTTTGATGCCGGCCGGGAACTTCTCGCCGGCTTCAAGGCGCTTGAGGTACGCCTCGGCGCGAGTTTTCACATACACGTCTTTGCTCTGGGCGTCCTTCTCGAGTTGCGCGCGCTCCGGTGAATCTTCGAAGGGCAGATCGAGCTCCTCGTAGGCTAGTTTCAATTTTCCGCCCACAGGCCGCATCGGCCGATTCAGCACACCCAAAACGGCTCCGGCCAGTTCGACGCCGTGGCGCTTGGCGTCCAACAACGTCCCGCGCGGAGAGGGATTCGAATCGGCCCCCATGCCCGTGACATACATGGCTAAGGCGCCGGGATGCAGCGCTTCGATTTGTTCGCGGGCGTAGGCCATGTAGTCGCCAGAAATGATGTAGAAATCATCCCCGGCAATGCTGGTGCCATGGCAGGCATAACCGAACAGAACCGCGCGCACGGTGTTGTTCGTTCCCTTGACTTTCAAAACGTTCACGTCCCACTCCACGGGTCCGTCGGGATTCTCGCCGAAGGCGATGCCGTCGTCGCGATAAACGCGGCGGTTCATCGCGAAGGAGGCCCGGCCCAGGCCGTGCTCCAGTTGCGCTGGCTTCAAGTCGGCCAGCGCGGCGCCCACGACCTCCACGAGTTTGCCGCGCAACGCCCGGCTGTAATTTCGAACACGCTGGCGGTCCTCGTCCGAGAAGTGATACATGGTCTCCAGTGTGTCCGCCAAGACTGGAGCCGAATGAGTGTGGCTGGAAACGATCATCACTTGGCCGCGCGCCAAGCCGTGTTTTTCCTGAAGCTCACGGGTGACGGGTTCGACGAAGGCATGGCTCACCTCGCAGTTGTCGAGTGAAACGAAGACGAAACGCTCGCCGGAAGCGTCCTTGAAGGCCATGGCTTGGGCGAGCAGCGGGTGATCGATTTTGTCGGCGGGTTTTTTGCGCGCGGCGTAACCGGCAAGCCAGATGGGGAGGTTGGGTGTGACATCGCGCGCGGCAACGCCGACTTGAAGCTGAGGACGAGGCTCAGCCGCGTTTATGGCGATGAGACTCATCGCTCCGAAGAGCGTCGCCAAGAGCCACAGCCGGTTGAGAACGACGCGTTTGTTTGAATGAGGGGGAGTGTGGTGAGGATTCATGGCATTGATCGTGGTCGGATTGGTAGATTATTAATGAGTTCAGAAGTTTTCACACACCCCTCACCCGGCCTTCGGCCACCCTCTCCCCATC